>JBBQKZ010000024.1:0-35250 GCA_038327405.1 Burkholderiales bacterium
CGCGCGAATTCGTCTCACGAGCACAGCGCTTACCCTGCCCCTTCATAGGGGGAGTCTCTAGGTCAGGACCACGATGTCTGATTTAAGTCTTCAACTGCAGCAGGCCGCAAGCCAACTTCAGGTTTCCAGTTACTTCGACGAGGCGCTGTTCCAGCGCGAAAAGGAAGCCCTCTTCCAGCGCGGGCCCCGGTATGTGGGGCACCAACTCGCCGTCCCCAACGTGGGGGACTACCACGCCCTCCCGCAGGAAGCCGGCGGGCGGGCTCTGGTGCGAACCGCCAATGGGGTGGAGCTCGTCTCCAACGTCTGCCGGCACCGCCAGGCCATCATCCTCAAGGACCGGGGCAACCTGCAGGAGACGCGCAGCGGCAGCGCGGGTGGCAACATCGTTTGCCCCCTGCACCGCTGGACCTACAGTGGCGTTCAGGGTGGCCGGGCCGGCCAATTGCTCGGCGCACCCCACTTCGAGAAAGACCCGTGCCTCAACCTCAACAACTACCCGTTGCGCGAGTGGAACGGGTTGCTGTTTGAAGACAACGGCCGCGACGTGGCCGCCGACCTCGCCAACATGGGTCCGCGCGCCGCGCTCGACTTCGACGGCATGGTGCTGGACCACGTGGAGCTGCACGAGTGCAACTACAACTGGAAGACCTTCATCGAGGTGTACCTCGAGGACTACCACGTGGCGCCCTTCCACCCGGGCCTGGGAGGTTTCGTCACCTGCGAAGACCTGCGCTGGGAATTGAAGCCCGAGTATTCGGTGCAGACCGTGGGCCCGGCCAACCTGTTGGGTAAGGCCGGCAGCCCCGTCTACCAACGCTGGCACGAACAGCTCATGCAGTACCGCCAGGGGCAGATGCCCGAACACGGCGCGATCTGGATGACCTACTACCCGCACATCATGGTGGAGTGGTACCCGCACGTGCTCACCGTCTCGACCCTGTACCCGGTGAGCGTTGACAAGACCATCAACATGGTCGAGTTCTATTACCCGGAGGAGATCGCGGCCTTCGAACGCGAGTTCGTCGAGACCCAGCGCGCCGCCTACATGGAGACCTGCCTGGAAGACGACGAGATCGCCGAGCGCATGGACGCCGGGCGCAAGGCGCTGCTGGCACGCGGCGACAACGAAGTCGGTCCGTACCAAAGCCCGATGGAAGACGGCATGCAGCACTTCCACGAGTGGTACCGCCGCCGGATGGCGGGTGCACTTGCAGGCTGAAGGTTGCGCGCCATCGACCTTGTCAACCTCCACAAAAAACCACCGGGAGCCTGACCAGTGCAAGCTCTCTGGATGCTGCTCGCGTCGCTGTTTATTGCCACCATGGGCGTGTGCATCAAATTTGCGTCGACCCACTTCAACAGCTTCGAGATCGTCTTCTACCGTGGCCTCGTGGGCGTGGTGTTCCTGATCGGCCTCACGCGGGCGAAAGGCGTCTCGCTGCGCACCCGCCTGCCCATGATGCATGTGTGGCGCAGCGTGGTGGGCGTGACGGCGCTGACAGCCTGGTTCTATTCCATCGCCATCCTGCCCCTGGCCACGGCCATGACGCTGAACTACATGAGCAGCGTGTGGATCGCGGCCTTCCTGCTGGGCGGCGCCATGCTGATGCAGGGCCGCAATGCACCCATTCGGCAGCAGGCTCCTTTGTTCCTCACCGTGCTGGCCGGCTTTGGCGGGGTGGCGATGATGCTGCGCCCCACGCTGGGCGAAGGGCAGGCGGTGGGCGCGCTGGTGGGGCTCATGTCCGGCATTTTTTCCGCCTTTGCCTACCTGCAGGTGGCCGCACTGGCGCGCGCCGGTGAGCCCGAGAGCCGCACGGTGTTTTATTTCTCCATCGGTGCCGTGCTGGCGGGCGCCCTGGGCATGCTGTTTGTCGGCGCGAGCGACTGGCGCTGGCCCAGCGCCCTGTGGCTGCTGCCCATCGGTCTGCTGGCGGTGTTCGGGCAGCTCTGCATGACGCGGGCCTACTCCAGCGGCGCCACCATAGTGATGGCCAACCTGCAGTACTCCGGCATCGTTTTCGCGGCGCTCTACAGCCTCACCATCTTCGGCGACCAGTTGCCCCTGATCGGCTGGCTGGGCATGGGGCTGATCATCGTCAGCGGCATCACCGCCACCATGCTGCGTGCCCGCGCAGTGCCGAATGCACCCGCCGAAGACCACTGACGCCCCGGACCTCAAGCACAATGTGCGCATGTTCACCACACTGATCACGGCTGAAGAACTGCAACAACGCCTGGCCAGCGATACGCCGCTGCGGGTGTTCGACTGCAGCTACGAACTCATGTCTCCCGATGCGGGTGCACAGCAGTACCACGACGAGCACATTCCCGGCTCGGTGCATGTACACCTCGACCAACATCTCAGCGACAAGACCGGTGCCGACCGCGCCAGTGGGGGACGCCATCCCCTGCCCTCGCGAGAGACTTTTGCGCAGCGGCTGGCCGCGCTGGGTTTGTGGGACGGCATGCAGGTGGTGGTGCTTGACCGGCAAGGCGGCAGCCAGTGCGGCCGGCTCTGGTGGATGCTCAAGTGGTGTGGACACGAGGCCGTGGCGGTGCTCGACGGCGGGCTTGCCGCCTGGAAAGCCGCCGGTGGCCCGCTGCAGAGCGGACCGTCGGTGACTCCCGAAGCCGGGGTCTTCACCTTGCAGCCAACGGCCGCGGCCACCGCATCGACCGCCTCCCTCCTGAGGAACCTGGGACGTCCCGGCCAGACGGTGATCGACGCGCGAGCGGCCGCCCGTTTTCGCGGCGAGGTCGAGCCACTCGATCCGGTGGCGGGTCACATCCCGGGGGCCCTGAACCGTCCGTTTGCCAGCAACTTCGGCCCCGACGGTCGTTTCAAGCCGGCCGCCCAGTTGCGAGCAGAGTTTGAACAGCTGCTGGCAGGACACGACCCGGCCGGCGTGGTGCACCACTGCGGCAGCGGCGTGAGTGCGGTGCCGAACCTGCTGGCCATGGAAATCGCCGGGCTGGGTCGGACGGCGCTATACCCAGGCAGCTGGAGCGAGTGGTGCAACACACCCGGCGCACCCTGTGCCACCGGCTGAAGCCGCCACTTCCCTCTGCCCTCCAGCGTCGCCTCCTGCCATCTTCTCCGCCCCTCCAACGACCCACCCATGCCGATGCACGAAGACGCAGCGCAGGACATCCTGGGCAACAAGGACCGCAAAGCCGCGCTGACCTTGCTGTGTGCGGTGATTGCGGTGGCGGGCTTGGTGGTGCTGGCGATGGAGCTGGTGCTGGCCGCGCCCGGCGAGCACGAAGCCTGGGTCGCTGGAGGGCTCACCGCCATGGCCTGGGTCTGCCTTGTCCTCACGCGCATGGATCGCACGCGCTTCGTGGCGCACGTCATCGTCGCTTCGGTGCTGGCGGCCGCCATCTTCTCCACCCTCACGTACGGGTCGGTGCGCACCGCCGTGGGCTTCCTGTTCATGGCCTCGGTGGTAGGCGCCGGCATCTTTCTGGGCCGCACGGCGCTCATCGTGACCACGGTGGCGAGCATCACCTCGCTCGGGGTGTTGACCTGGGCCGAGGCCGCCGGCCTTCTGAAGGGCACACCGAACTTCGAGGTCAGCCTGCGGGTTTGGATCACGCATTCAGCGACCGTGCTTTTGTGCGCGCTGATGGTGCACCACAGCCGGGTCCGGACCGGGCGGGCGCTCCGGCTCAAGACCCAGGAATTCGAGCGCCGCAAAGCCACCGAACAGGAACGCGATCGCAACCTGGAGCGTTTCGCGCGCATCTTCCGCACCAGCCCCAGCCCGATGATCGCGCAGTCGGCGCGCACCGGCTCCATCCTCGATGTGAACCCGGCGTTCGAACGCAGCTACGGCTACACCCGCGAGCAGGTGCTCGGGCGCCAGGAAAGTTTTCTGTGGCACGACGCTGCAGAGCGGGAAGCCTATCTGCAACGGCTGTATGCCGAGCGGCACATGGACCAGCACGCCTGCCTGGGTCGGCGCGCCGACGGCGCGGTCTTCAAGGCGCTCATCTCCAGCGAGATGGGCACCGACCACGAAGACAAACTCATCATCACCACCATCACCGATGTGAGCGCGCAGGCCGAGGCCATGGAACGGCTGCGCCGCTCCGAGGAGCGGTTCTCCAAGGCCTTCAATTTCAGCCCGCTCAACCTCACCATCACCCGCCTGGCCGATGGCAGTTTCGTGGAAATCAACCAGGCCCAGGACGCGGTGCAAGGTCTTCGGGTTGAAGACCAGATGGGCAAAAATTCCGTGGACACCGGGGTCTGGCTCACCCCGGCCGACCGCGAACGGTTCGTCGCGCAGCTGCTGCGCGACGGCCGCATTGACAACTACGACACCCGCATGCGCCACAAGGACGGCAACCTGATCGACACCCGGCTGTGGGCCGAGCTCATCGAGATCGATGGCGAGGCCTGCATCCTTTCGTGCACGATCAACACCACCGCCGAAAGGCAGCGCGAATCCTTGCTGCTCAATGTGGCCAAGGGCGTGGCGGCGGAGACCGGCGAGGCCTTCTTCGGAGCACTCACGCGCCACCTCAGCGAGGCCATCGGCTGCGACATGGTGGTGATCGGTGAATGCAGCGACCCGCAGCAAGTGCATGTGCTCTCGATCTGGAAAGACGCGCGCCCGCTGTCCACCTTCAGCTTCGACACCCTCAACACGCCGTGCGCCGAAACTTTGGCACAAAAGGATGTGTTCGTCTGCCCACAGGGCCTGCCGATGGGCTTTCCACAAGCCCGGGGCATTCACCGCGAAGGCTTCCAGGCCTACCTCGGGCAGGCCCTTCGCGACGCCGACGGCACGCCCATCGGCATCCTGTTTGCCATGTGGCGCAAACCCCTGGCCCTGAGCGAGGACCTGCAGGCCCTGGTGTCCATTTTCGCCAGCCGCGCCAACGCAGAACTGGTGCGCCTGCTGCGCGACCGCGAGATCCAGCGCCTGACGGAAACCCTGGAACAGCGCGTGCGCGAGCGCACCGCCGAACTGCAAAAGCTCAACGCCGAGCTCGACTCGTTTGCCTACACGGTCTCGCACGATCTCAAGTCACCGCTGCGCGCCATCGACGGCTTCACCCGCCTGCTGGACGAGCAGCTGGGAGAGCGCTTGAGCGAGGACGAACGCGAGATGTTCGACCGGGTGCTGTCGTCCACCACAAGGATGGGATCCCTCATCTCGGCGCTGCTGGCGCTGGCCCGGGTGAGCCAGGCTTCGCTGGAACGCCAGACGGTTGACCTGAGCCAGCTGGTGCAAGGCATCCTGGCTGAAGAGCAGGGCCGCCAGCCCGGGCGGCAGATCCAGTATCAGGTGGCCGAAGGCCTGCAGGCCGAATGCGACCCCCAACTCACGCGCATCGCGCTGGAAAACCTGTTGGGCAACGCCCTGAAATACAGCCGCGACCGGCCACAGACGGTGATCGAGTTCGGCCAGACTGCGGCAGAAGACGGCCAGACCGTCCGTTACTTCGTGCGGGACAACGGCGTCGGATTCAACATGGCCTACGCGGCCAGGTTGTTCCAGCCCTTCCAGCGCCTGCACATGGCCAACGAGTTCGAAGGCACCGGCATCGGCCTGGCCACGGTGCGCCGCATCGTCGAGCGCCACGGGGGCACCATCACGGCCTGCAGCGAACCCGGTGCGGGCGCCACATTCAGGTTTTCGCTGGGCGACGCACCCAGCGTCTGAAGATCAATGGGCCAGGCTGCTGACGAGCGTGACCAGCCCAATGCCCGCCATCAACCAGGCCACCTGGGACACCGTGTCCCGAAAACCGAGCTGCTTCTGCAACTGCGGGATCAGATCGGCCAGCGCCACGTAAACAAAGCTGCTGGATGCCGCCACCAGGAAGAACGGCAGGTAGTCCTGCAGCTGGGTCACCAGGAAATAGCCCACCACACCACCGAGCGCGGTGACGGTGCCCGCCAGTGAAACTTTGACGAGCGCGGCGCGCGACGTGCCCGAGGTGGCCCGCAGCACCACCAGGTCACCGATGTGGTGCGGCACCTCGTGCGCGAGCACCGCCAGCGAGGTGATCACGCCCAGACGCATGTCGGCCAGAAAGGCCGACGCAATCAGGATGCCGTCGCCGAACGCATGCACGCTGTCGCCAGCCAGCACGGCCCAGCCGCCCGAGCGCAGGCCATGGTCGTGGTGGGCATGTGCATGTCCATGGTGGTGGGCGTGGGCGTCATGACCGGCTTCCTGCGCCAGCCCGTGGTTGTGTTCATGGCCGTGGTGCCACAGCTCGGCCTTGTCGAGCAAAAAGAAAAACACCAGCCCGCCCAGCAACATGGCAAACAGTTCGTGGGCACCAGCCTCGCTCTCGAACGCTTCGGGCAGCAGGTGCATGAAGGCCGTGGCCATGAGCGCGCCGGCGGCCATGCTCAGCATGTGCTGGGTGTAGCGCGCGAGCATGGCAAAGGCCATCAGCGCGGCCAGCCAGACGCTGCCCACACCCGCCGCCACGGTTCCTATCAGGATCGCCAACAAGGTCATGTTGTTCTTTTCAGTTCATCCACAAAAAAGGCCGCTCTTCAGCGGCCTCGGGTCCTTCGCGGCGGTGCGGCTCAGGCCACGCCGTGCTGCTTGAACCACGCCAGCGCCCGCTTCCAGCCGTCTTCAGCCGGCTCCTTGCGGAAACTCGGGCGGTAGTCGGCGTGGAAGGCATGGGGAGCCTCGGGGTAGACCACAAAAGTTGATGCCCTGGCCGCCGGACTGCCCACCGCCAGAGCAGCCTTCATCTTATCAACCGTGTCAAGCGGGATGCCGGTGTCGGCGGCCCCGTAGAGGCCCAGCACCGGCCCCTTGAGCTGGGCAGCCACATCCACCGGGTGTTTGGGGTTGAGCGGCGTTGCATCGCCCACCAGGCGGCCGTACCAGGCCACACCGGCCTTCACCGCCGGGTTGTGGGCGGCGTAGAGCCAGGTGTGGCGGCCACCCCAGCAGAAGCCGGTCACGGCCACCTTGGAGGCGTCACCGCCGTTGGCCGCCGCCCACTTCACCGCAGCGTCCAGATCGGCCATCACTTGCGCGTCGGGCACCTTGGACACCACTTCGGCGATCAGTTTGGCCATCTCGCCATAGCTTTGTGCATCGCCTTGGCGCACGAACAACTCGGGCGCGATAGCCAGATAACCGGCTTTGGCAAAACGGCGCGCGGTGTCGGCGATGTACTCGTGCACACCGAAGATTTCGGACAGCACCAGCACCACCGGCAAACCGGTCTTGCCGGCCGGTGCAGCGCGGTAAGCGGGCATCTGGTAACCGTTGACGTCAATCATCACCTCGCCCACGGTGAGGCCGTCGGAAGACGTCCTGATCGCCGTCTGCGCCATCAGGGGCGCAGCGGCAGCGGCGTAGCCCACACCCAGCGCCGCCTTGAGGGCTGTGCGGCGCGTGGCACCGTGTTCGTTCGACTGACCGGGCAGCAAGGCCGAGAGGTCCTGGGTGAAGTTGTCGTTGAGCATGTTGTGTCTCCTGGTCGGGTGGTCGGCCTTCCAGTCTGACACGGGGGCTAAATCCGCGTGGCAGCCTCGAACATGTCGAGCAGTTCCTGTTCCCAAGCGCCTTGCTGATCCACCGCCGTCTGCACAAGCACGGTGCGGGTGGGCAGGTCGATCAGCACACGCTGGCCGTGGTGCCCGTGCATGGCTGGTCGCGAACCGTCGGCGCGCGCGTGCCAGAACAGGGCCTTGTAGCCCCGGTGCGCCACGAGGTGCATTCGTCGATCCACGCCTCGCTGACGATGACCTGGCCGCCGGGGCCACGACCGCGCTGCGCGACCAGCCCACCCAGCCGCGCCCAGTCACGAAGGCGGGCGGCAAACCCGATGCTGTTGAACTCGGCCCCTTGCGCGTCGGTGAACCAGGTGGCTGGCGCTTCGGCACCCAGGGGTTGCCACAGGGCCTGTTCGGCAAAGGCCGAGAGCGACCCCCCGGTGACGCGTCGCATCACCATGCCCAGCGCCAGCGGGCACAGTTCGTTGTAGTTGAAGCGCGTGCCGGCAGGTTCGCTGCGGCGGTTCCAGCCCGCCACCGTGCGCGCGATGTCTGGGTCCCGGCCCAGCAACGCACCGGGGTACAGAACGGCGTTGTCGCGCGCGTGCACCACGTCGGCCCCGCTGCACATGTTGGCGAGGTGGCGCAGCGAGGTCTCGCCGTGCAGGGTGCCGGCGAGCTCGGGCAGGTAACGCGCGGCAGGATCGTCAAACGAGGCAATGAGCCGGCGGTCCAGGCAGAGGCCGAGCAACAACGAGGTGACGCTCTTGGCCATGGACCAGCTCTGCAGCCGCATGGACGGCTGGCGCGAAAACCGGTAACGCTCGAACAGGATCTGGTTGTCGCGCGCGATCAGCAGGCCGGTCACAGGCCATTGCGACAGGTAGGCGTCGGGTGTCTTGTTCAACAGGCCCGAGCGATAGCTGAAATCGTTCACCGGTCTGTCGTTCCACGCAGCCACCCGGGCGCCTTCGCGGATCACGTGGTGGCGGATAGAGCGCTCATGACCGCCCGAGTAATTGCCCACACGGAATTCAGGCAGGCGCTCGAAGCTCGATCGGCTCTCCGGGTAGCCCCTCAGCGCGCCCCACTTGTCGTCGGTCTGCGCCCACGCCGGCAGTCCCAGCACGGCCAGGCCGGCCGACACAACAGCGCGGCGCGAGAGCTTCATCTCAATGGGCCTGGTCCCAGTTCGGACCAATGCCCACTTCGGCCAGCAGAGGCACCTTGAGCTCGGCCACGCCGGCCATCAGGCGCGGAATCTCGCCCTTGAGCCAGTCCACCTCGGCCTCGGGCACCTCGAACACCAGTTCGTCGTGCACCTGCATGATCATCTTCGTGCTGCGCCGCTGTTCGTCCAGCGCCTTCTGCACCGCCACCATGCTGAGCTTGATGAGGTCGGCCGCCGTGCCCTGCATGGGGGCGTTGACGGCCTGCCGCTCCAGCGCCGACAGCTTCGCACCCTTGGCGTTCTGGATGTCCGGCAGCACCAGGCGCCGGCCAAACACGGTCTCCACATAACCCTGGACCTTGGCCTGCTCGCGCGTGTCGTCCATGTAGCGTTTCACGCCAGCGAAACGTTCAAAGTAGCGAGTGATGTAGTTCTTGGCCGCGGTGTTGTCGATCGCCAACGCCTTGGCCAGACCGAAGGCGCTCATGCCGTAGATCAGGCCGAAGTTGATCACCTTGGCGTATCGGCGCTGCTCGCTGCTCACCTGCGCGGCCTCCAGGCCGAACACCTCGGCGGCGGTGGCGCGGTGCACGTCGATGCCCTCCTGGAAGGCGCGCAGAAGCGCCTCGTCACCGCTGATGTGCGCCATGATGCGCAGCTCGATCTGGGAGTAGTCGGCGCTGGCGATCACATGCCCGGCCGGGGCCACAAAGGCCTCGCGCACACGCCGGCCTTCGGGTGTGCGGATGGGGATGTTCTGCAGGTTCGGGTCGTTGCTGGACAGGCGCCCGGTCACGGCCACGGCCTGCGCGTAGTGGGTGTGCACCCGGCCGGTCCTGGGGTGCGCCAGCTGCGCGAGTTTGTCGGTGTAAGTGCCCTTGAGCTTGGAAAGACCCCGGTGCTCCAGGATCTTGGCCGGCAACGGGTAGTCCTCGGCCAGCTTTTCCAGCACCTCTTCGTCGGTGCTGCGCGCGCCGGTCACGGTCTTCTTGATCACAGGCAGGCCGAGCTTGTCGAAAAAGATCTCGCCCAGTTGTTTGGGGCTGGCCAGGTTGAACGGCTGGCCGGCGATCTCGTAGGCCTCCTGCTCCAGCGCGTGGATGCGTGAACCGAGTTCGTGGCTTTGTTTGGCGAGTGTGGGCGCGTCGATCAGCACACCGTTGCGCTCGATGCGGTAGAGCGCTTCGCTGCTGGCGATCTCGAGTTCGTAGATGAACTTCAATTTGTCGTCGGCCTGCAGCTGCGGCCACAACACCCGGTGCACGTCCAGCGTCTGGTCGCTGTCTTCGCACGAGTACTCGGCCGCTTTGGCCACGTCCACCTGCGCAAACGGAATCTGGTGCGTGCCCTTGCCGCACAGGTCTTCGTAGTTGATGCCCTGGCGGCCCAGGTGGCGAAGCGCCAGGCTGGCCAGGCCGTGCGGCTTGTGCACTTCCAGCACATAGCTCTGCAGCATGGTGTCGTGCACATAGCCCTGCACCTCGATGCCGTGGTTGGCGAACACGTGGCGGTCGTACTTCACGTGCTGGCCAAGCTTGGCGTGTTTCGGGTCTTCCAGCCAGGGCTTGAGTTTGGCCAGCACCTCGTCGAACGGCAGCTGCCCGGGCGCGTCGGGCCCGCTGTGGCGCAGCGGGATGTAGGCCGCCTCGCCCGGCGTCACGCTGAAGCTGATGCCGACGATCTCGGCTCGCATCTCGTCGAGCGAGGTGGTCTCGGTGTCCAAGGCCACGAGGTCGGCGGCCTGCACGCGCTGGAGCCACTCGTCGAACGAGCCCCAGGTGAGGATGGTGTCGTACTTCAGGTTGGTGGTGCGCTCGGGGCTGCCGCTGAGGTCGGGCTCGTCGAACAGCCCCGGCGAGCCATCGCCAGCCCGGCCTTTGGTGCCGGCCTTGCTCTGGTGTTCTTCGATCCGCTCCGGCGGCACGTCGAGCTGCGTCAGCGTCTTCACCAAGCCCTTGAAGCCGTACTTTTCGCCGAACGCCTTGAGGGCCTCGGAATCCTGCCCCCCGATGCTGATGGCCTCCAGCGACGGCAGGCCCTCCATGTGGTCCGTCAGGTCGCAGTCGGTCTTGATGGTGAGCAGTTCGCGACCCTTGGGCAGCCAGTCGAGCGCGTTGCGCAGGTTCTCGCCGGCCACGCCCTTGATCTCGTCCGCGCGCGCCACCAGCGCCTCCAGCGAACCGTACTCCTGCAGCCACTTCACGGCCGTCTTGGGGCCGACCTTGGGCACGCCGGGCACGTTGTCCACCTGGTCGCCCACCAGGGTCTGGTAGTCCAGCATCAGGCTGGGCGGCACGCCGAATTCCGAGGTCACACCGGCGATGTCGCGCCGCCGGTCGTTCATGGTGTCGATCACCGTGATGTGTTCGTTCACCAGCTGGCTGAGGTCCTTGTCGCCGCTGGAGATGATGCAGGTGATGCCCTGCTGCGCCGCCGCATGGGCCAGCGTGCCGATCACGTCGTCGGCCTCCACGCCGGGCACGTCCAGCACCTTCCAGCCCAGCAGCTTCACCACCTCGTGGATCGGGGAGATCTGCGCACGCAGGTCGTCGGGCATGGGCGAGCGGTTGGCCTTGTAGTCCGGGTAGAGCGCATCGCGGAAGGTCGGCCCCTTGGCGTCGAACACGCAGGCGGCGTAGTCGGCCCGCACGTCCTTGCGCAGCTTCTGCATCATGTTGATCATGATGCGGATGGCCCCGGTCTTCAGGACGGTTCCGTCGGGCAGGGTCGTGCTCATGGCTTCGCCGCCAGCGAAGAAGGCGCGGTAGAGGTAGCTGGAGCCGTCGACCAGCAGCAGGGTGGGGGTGGGGGATGAAGCGTCGGACATGCGCGCATTGTCGGGGAGATCGCGCCCCACCCGCAGGTCCGGCCGATGGCCCCGCCCGCGCCCGCAGGCCCCTGCCTGCCTACAATGCCGTATGAACGCCCACACCCCACGCCCGCTGCCCGCCCTCGCCCTGCTCGCGGGTCTCGTCCTGGCCTCGACCGCCCAGGCACAGATCCTCCCGGTGGAGCAGCCGCCGCAGCCGGTCTCGCCGCGCGACCGCATCGAACGCATCACCAACGAGGACGCCCTCACCCGCATCGACGAGGTCCGCGTGGGTGGCGAAACCAAAAGCATCGATGTGCAGCCCAAGAACGGCGCACCGGCCTACCAGATCAACCCCGATTCGAGCGGTTCGGCCACCAGCGAAACAGGCGGCAAACGCACCGGCAACGCTGGTCGCAGCAGCTGGCGCATCCTGAATTTCTGACCGTCTGTTTCATGGCCGTTTACACCGAAGTCGCGTTTGCGGAAGCCGCAGCCTTGCTGCACACCCTGGACCTGGGAGACCTCACCGAACTCAAGGGTATCCAGGGCGGCATTGAAAACACCAACTATTTCGTGACCAGCGAGCGCGATGGCGCCACGCTGGAGCATGTGCTCACCGTGTTCGAGCGGCTGGGCTTCGATCAGTTGCCGTTCTATTTGCACCTCATGAAGCACCTGGCGGGCAAAGGCATCCCTGTGCCCGACCCCGCCGCCGCCACCTCCGGGGGCGAGATCCTGCACACGGTGCAGGGCAAGCCCGCGGCCGTGGTGGACAAGCTGCGGGGGAAAAGTGAGCTGTCGCCCGGCGTGGCGCATTGCGAAGCGGTGGGCGCCATGCTCGCGCGCATGCACCTGGCCGGTCGCGACTTTCCCATGAGCCAGCCCAACCTGCGCGGCCTGGCCTGGTGGAACGAGACCGTGCCGGTGGTGCTGCCGTTCCTGAGCGAGTCGCAGGCCCGGCTGATCCGCGCCGAGCTGGCGCACCAGAACCACGTGGCCGCCAGTCCGGCCTGCTTCGCCCTGCCCCGCGGTCCCATCCATGCCGACCTGTTCCGCGACAACGTGATGTTCGAAGCCGGCGAACTCACCGGCTTCTTCGACTTTTACTTCGCTGGTTGCGACACCTTCCTGTTCGACATCGCGGTCTGCCTCAACGACTGGTGCGTGCACCACAGCCAGGACGCCGCCGACGGCACGCACGACGACGAACACGCCCGGGCCCTGCTGCGGGCCTATCAGGCAGTGCGGCCCCTGAGCGCGGCCGAGCGCAGCCTGCTACCGGCCATGCTGCGCGCAGGCGCCCTGCGCTTCTGGATTTCCCGCCTGTGGGACCTGCACCTGCCACGCGAAGCCGCCATGCTGCAGGCCCACGACCCGACCCATTTCGAACGAGTGCTGCGCGAGCGCGCCAGCCACCCCCACACCTTCTCTGGCCCCCTGCTCGATGCCCCGGCCCGAGCCGCAGCGCCCCAACCCGTGACCGCATGAAACTCCACCTCGTCCCCGCCAGAGCCGGCCTGCAATGGGTCAAGCTGGGCGTGAAAACCTTCTTCCGCCAGCCGCTGGCCATGTCCGGCCTGTTCTTCATGTTCATGGCCACCGTTTCGGTGCTCTCGCTCATCCCCTTGCTGGGAACCGCGGTCTCGCTGCTGCTGGTGCCGGCGGCCACACTGGGCCTGATGGCAGCCACGCGCGAGGCTGTGCAGGGGCGTTTTCCCATGCCTTCCATGCTGATATCGGGCCTGCGCGGCAAACCGGTGCAAACCCGCAACATGCTGATCCTGGGGGCCATGTACGCCGGCGGCCTGCTGCTGGTGCTGGGTGCGGCCACGCTGTTTGCCGGTGACGTGCCCGCGGTGGACCCGAACGCGGGCGAGGTCTCTGCCGAGATGGTGCGTGCCTCGCTGGCCAACCAGGGCCTGCTGGCCGGCCTGGTGGTGTACCTGCCGGTGCTCATGGCCTTCTGGCACGCGCCGGCCCTGGTGCACTGGCACGGCGTAAGCCCGGGCAAGAGCCTGTTCTTCAGCTTCATGGCCTGCTGGGGCAACAAGGGCGCCATGCTGTTCTACACGCTGGGCTGGATCGGCGTCTTCATGCTGGTCGGGCTGTTCATGGCCCTGCTGGGCGCGCTGCTGGGCGGCGCTGAAGCGCTCAACGTGGTGTTGTACCCGGCTGTCCTGTTCATGGCCTCCATGTTTCACACGTCGATATATTTCACTTTTGTTGATAGTTTTGAGTCCACCGAGCGACCAACGCCTACCACCGGAGAAGAAGCATGACCCACCACACCCTGCAAGGCCGAGCTGAAAGCGAAGTGACCTGGTTCCAGCGCCGCGACACCCTCAAGGCCGCCGCTGCGTGGGTGGCCATGGGCGGGCTGCCCGCCGCCATGGCCCAGCAGCGCAGCAACGTGGTGGAGCTGTTGGGTGATGTGCTGCTCAACGGTCGACGCATGGTGCCCCAGCAAACCATCCAGACCGGCGACGAAATCGCCACCGGTCCGGCGTCGCGACTCACCTTCGTGCTGGGCAACGCCGCCATGCACGTGCGGCAGAACTCCCGCCTCACTGTGGAACGTGGGGCCACCCTGAACACCGTGAGCCTGCTGCGCCTGCTCACAGGCGCCGTGGGCAGCGCCTTCGGCCGCGGCCCCAACCGCGCCATCATCACACCGACACTGACCGCCGGCATACGCGGCACCGGCGTCTACACCGAGGTCTTTCCAGACCAAGGCAACCGCAGCTACTTTTGCAACTGCTACGGCACAGTGGACATGGAGGCTGGCGGCAACCGGGCTCTGTCGGTGTCGAGCTACCACCAGTCGTTCTGGGGCGAGGTTGAACCCAAGGCCGGTCGCTTCCTGACGCCTGCACCAGCGCTGAACCACACCGACGAAGAAATCGAATTCCTCTCCGGCCTGGTCAACCAGCGCACCGCCTGGCAGATCGCCGGGCGCACTGGGGTGAAAGACGGGCGTGGCTACATGGAGCAACGCCCGCCAGAAGCGCATCCAGCCATGCCGCGCTGAGGCCGGTAGCGCGCATCCCTCAGAGTCTGGCCTGAGGCTTGAGGAACCGGGCGATGCAGCCCTTGACGCGTGCAATGCTGTCAGGCGCTGCGGTGTTGAGCCCGGCGGCGTGCGTGAAGGTCGGGGGCAGGCGGACCACCGAGGTTCGAGCTCCCAGGTAAGCGGCCATGCCGGTCACGGCATCCACCGAAACGATGTCCAAAAGATCGTCGGCTTCGGTGGCAATCATCAGGATGTCCGCCACGCCAGGCGCCTCATGCGCAATGTCCACCATGGCGTCGAGCTTCATGGTGCGCCGGGTGAACGCATCCGAAGCAGCCAGGGCTGCCAGAGGCTTGTAGCTCAGGATCGAGCGCAGCTGCCACAGCAGCACGTTGTGGTCGGTGCGCTCGCACAGCAGCTTGACCATCTGCTTGTAGGCCTTGACCTTGGGTTGTTGGTCGTCGAGCGAGGCCAGCACCGTTTCGATGGACTTGACGTCATCCGGGCTCAGCGCATGGTGCGCCACAGCCATGTCGGCCCAACCCAGGTCGTCCAGGTCGTACAGCAGGCTGTGGTCCACCGGGAATTGCACCCGGTACCAGAAATCGGCCAGCACTTTGAGCAGCGCCTTCTTCGGTTGCTTGTCCTTGGGCAGGGCGCTGTAGTCGCCGCCGTGCCAGTCCGGATCCTGTTGCAGTTGCTCCACCCATTGACGGGTCAGCGTCAGCGTCTTTTCGGCCAACGCCAGGCCGCCAGGAACGATGAGCACCATGCGGGAGACGTAGCTGGTGTCGTGCGCCATGAAATGCCAGGCTTGCATCGAGCCCATGGAGGCGCCCATGAGCACATCCACATGCGCCACGCCCAGCTGCTGGAGTGCCAGGCGCTGGACCTGTGACACGTCGGCAAACGAGAAGTCGGGAAAGGCGCCGCCACAGGGCTTGCCGGTGGCCGGGTTGACGATGCCGGGATGGAATTCGTCGTTGATCACTGGCTCGAAACTGATGATGCGGTGGGTGTTGGTGTCCAGCGCCTCGCCGGGGCCGATGAGGGCGTTCCAATAGCCCAGGCCGACGGGCTTCTTGTCCTTGATGGCCTTGTACCCAGCCGCGTGGGCACTGCCCAGGAAGAACGGGAGGATGACAATCACGGGCTTGTCATGGCCATCCTTGGTTTTGGCGCTGCCGTACTCCTCGTACTTCACGGTCAGCTGGGGAAAGCGGTCCTTACCGTCGTTACATGGCGCGATGTCCAGAACAAGGGTCTGGGGTTTGACGATCTGGTCGTACATGTTGTGTGCTCAGTGTTGGATTTGAAAGGGCTGCCTCACCGACCTGGAATCGGCGGTGCGTTGCCACGGTAGTTCTCAAAACCAGTCCCGAACCGCCACTGAGGTGCCAACCCCTCGGGCTTCCAGCCATTGGTGTTGAGGCGATAGACGCGCACCCCAAAAGGCGAAACCCCAAGGCCCACGGGGCCTTGGGGTTTCGCTGCGTTCACGGCTGGGCTCGGCGCCCGATCAGCCCGGCGGTCTGCCCTTGTAGGCCCCGATCGCCTCCGCCAGATCCCTGTATTCCTCGCAAGTCTGGTTGCCGCAAATGCGCGAGAGCTCAGCCAGATGCTTGCGCGCTTCGGCTGGCTGGTTGTTCATCAGATAGGCCTCACCGATGTACTCGTGCGCACCCTTGTGCTGCGGGTCGATCTGCAGCGCCAGCTTGTAGTGTTCGAAGGCTTTGGCCAGATCGGGCCGCGCCTGCTTGCGGTGGCTGTAGCCCAGCAGGTTGTGTGCGTCGGCGTTGCGGGGTTCAGCCTTCACCACCGTGGCGAGTTCTGCAATCGCCTTGGGCCAGTCTTTCGCGGCGATGGCGGCGCGCGCTGTCCCCAGGCTGTCCAACGCGGCTGGCCCCATGTTGCTGGGCGTGTCATCGGCGTGGGCCATCGGTGCGACGCACAAGGCTGCCAGCAAGGCGATCATGACGGTGTGTTTCATCGCTGCTCCAAGGTTCAAATGCAGAATTGAAGCACGGCGACCGGGCAGAGATCGCAATCTCCCAAGGCATCCGTCAACAACAAAAAGCCCCGGCCGGCTGGCGCCGGCAGGGGCTTTTGCACCTCAGCGGATCAAAGACCGATCACGCCACCGTCGGTGCGGGTGATGACGATGGTGGCCGAGCGTGGACGGCCAGCCACGCCATAGCCCCGGTTGCCTGGCCACTGGCTCTGGAAGTTGAACGCTCCGGTGCCAATCGCCGCGGTATCTTCACCCGGGTGCTGGATGTTGACAAACACGGTGCGACCATCGGCCGACTCGGTCATGCCGGTGATCTCGGCACCCTTCGGGCCGACGAGGAAACGCCGAAGCTTGGCGTCGCCCAGCGCAGCACCGATGAAAGTCTGCTCGGTGCCGGAAGCACCGTTGAAGTTGTTGGTCACCGTGATGCTGCGGCCATCACCCACGTTGCCCGGAATGGCGGCCAGCAGCATGCAGTTGGTCTGATCCAGGTAGGCACCGTCGTCGGTCTGGATGTAGCAGATGCCGGTGGCCTTGCTGAACCACAGACCATCGGGCGACGAAAAGTCGTTCTTGTCGCTCAAGCCCGAGAGGTTGATGCCCGCGCCCGCGTCTTCCTCGGCACCGAACAAGAAGATGTCCCAGTTGAAGGTAGTGGCCGTGGAGACGCTGCCGGTTTCGCGGAAACGGATGATGTGGCCGTTCGGGTTGCCCGAGCGCATCAGTCCATCGTTGTCGGCGTACGCGCGTGGGTTCGCCGCATCGGCACTGGCCACAGTACGGCTGCTGTTGTTGGTCATCGTGAAGTACACGTCACCGTTCTTCGGGTTCACCGCACCCCACTCCGGGCGGTCCATGCGGGTGGCACCCACGGCGCTGGCAGCATGGCGGGCATTGACCAACACGTCGGCCTGGTTGTCGAAGGTGTAAGTGGTGTAAGCCGGGCTGGCGGCGGCCACGGTAGTCACGTTCAGTTCCAGCCAGACACCCAGACCGGTGTCGTTGAACCTGGCCACATAGAGCTTTCCCTCGTTGAGGTACTTGTCACCGGCGGCCATGCCGCCACCCACGTCGGCCGGGTTCCACACGGCGGTGGACACGAACTTGTAGATGTACTCGTTCTGCGAATCGCAACCCATGTAGAAGGCCAGTGGCTGGCCGGCGACCGGAATACCGCAAACAGCCGCTTCGTGAGCGAAACGCCCCATGGCCACGCGCTTGGCTGGCACGGAGTTGGGGCGAAGTGGATCGATCTCGAGGTTGTAGCCGAAGGTGTTCGGCTCGTTGCGGAAGTCGTTGACTGGCGCGGCTCCATTGGGAGCAACGTTCCAGCGCGAGAAGGCATTGGTTGTGTCAGCGGTGTACCAGCCCTGACCGCTTCTGTTGGTCCTGCCACCTGCAACGGTGCCGTAGGTGGTGGTAGCCACCCCATATCGGGCGCGCGAGGCAACGATCTTGTCCCAAGCCGCGTCAGCGCCCGGCGCCGGCAGCGTGTCGCCTACTGCGTTGTTGAAGTAGGTAGCCCAGTTCTCTTCGCAGGCGAGGTAGGTGCCCCAAGGGGTCTTGCCGTGGCCGCAGTTGTTCAAAGTGCCGCGCGCGGTTTGACCAGACGGATCGAACGCGGTTGCCATGAAGGCGCGGATGTCGGCGATGTGAGCCGCAGGGCCATTGACGTTCACCACGGTTTGGGCCGTCACGCGTCGGTTGAATGCCGAGTCGAGTTGCACCGTCCAGACACCGGCCACCTTGCGCACCTCGACCAGAGACACGCCGTGGTGATTGATCTCCTTGAGCGACTCGGCCACAGGCCGGGTACCGCCGTCCCATTGGCCGAACTGGTTGAACTTCCTGCCCGTCACACCCCCCGAAGTCTGCCCCGTGGCGTGGAAGAAATGGGCATCGGCCGAGCTTTCATGGTTGACCACGAGAACGGCACGACCCGTGTCCACCGTGGTGTAGTTGCCCGAGCCATCGATGTAATACAGGTCCATGCCGTCGTGGTGGTCCCCCACGCGGCGGCTCCAGTCGTCGGCTTCGGTGCCTTGGTTGAGGTAGGCGGTCTCGGTGGTGAACAGACGATCGCCCGTGGCGTGCAACACCCGGTAGGTATAGCCAGGCGGCAGGATCACGTCATCCGCCAGGCTCTTGGCCACTGCAGGGAAACCAAGAGCGGTTTCCGACGGGGCGACCGGCGCCGGTGCGGGGCCGTCACCGCCACCGCAGGCGCTCAAAAACGGCAGTGTCGACAGCGCCACCATGCCGGTGCCGCCGCGGATCACGTTGCGGCGAGTCAGCGGCGTGCGCGTGCCGCGTGCCAACACCTCCTGAAAGCTTTCGTTGTTTGAGAAGTTGCAGTTGTCGTCGTCGTGGTGGGACATGAAAAGCTCCGAAGTTGAAAGAACAGACACAGATGCAGTCTGTTCAAGCCATGTGACCAAGCCGTGAATCGGGCAATGACCCCCACGCGTCGTCTTCTATCGAGGCACGTCATCAAGCTTTCACATCAGCGAGGCGGAGTGTTGGGCGAGAGGCGTGCGCGGTACCGCCTCAACCGACGGCGCTGCGCCTGTGGCCTGCAGCATCAGCGCCTCCACTTGCAGGGCGATCTGCTGCCAGTCCAGGTGCGCCACCCGGGCGCGGGCTTGATCGCGGGCCTGCGCCAGCATCGCTGGCGACTTCGCCAGTTCCACCGCCACGCGCACAAAGGCTGCTTCATGCCCTGAAGGCACCAACCAGCCATTGACGTGGCTCTGCACCCAGTCGCCGGCTGCGGCTGTGTCGAACGCCAGCACCGGCAAGCCGCTGGCCAGCGCTTCGATGGTCACATTGCCGAACGTTTCGGTCAGGCTGGGGAACACGAACAGATCGGCCGAGGCGTAGAAGCCCGCCAGCTCTTCGTGCAGGCGCATGCCGGCAAACACGGCCTGGGGACAGCGCTGCTGCAGGCTCTCGCGCAGCGGCCCGTCGCCCACGAACACCAGCTTCACGTCGGCGTGGTGGGCCTGCATGGCGGCGTGGGCCTGCAGCGCGACGTCGAGGTTTTTCTCGGCGGCCAGTCGGCCCACCACCAGCATCACCAGCGAGTCAGGGCGCGCGCCCCACTCGCGGCGCAAGGCTTCACTGCGCCGCTGCGGGTTGAAGAGCTGCGTGTCCACACCGCGCGCGACCACCTGCACGCGCTCGAAGCCCATCTCCATCAACTGCGCGCGCAGTGCGCGTGTGGGCACCATGGTGAGCTGCGTGAGGTTGTGGAACTTGCGCAGGTACGACACCATGGGTTTGCGCAGCCAGCCCACGCCGTAGTGCTCGCAGTAGGCGTGGAAGTTGGTGCGAAAGTCCGACGTGACCGGCAGCTTCAGGCGCCGCGCCGCCTGCAGTGCCGACCAGCCCAGCGGGCCTTCGGTGGCGATGTGCACGAGGTCGGGGCGCTTCAGCGTCCATGCGTTGATGAGTGCGCGTTTGGCCGGCAGGCCGAGCTTGAGTTCGGGGTAGCGCGGAATGGGCATGCCACGCATGAGCAGCTCTTCATAGCCGCGGTGGCTCAGCGCTTGGTCTAACCGTGTCTGCCGGGGCCGGATCAGCTGCACCGCATGGTTGCGCGCGCACAGGCCCTGCACCAGGCGCGAGAGCGTGAGCGACACGCCATTGATTTCCGGTGGCCAGGTTTCGGTAACGACCGACAGGCGCAGGGAGGGCGTGCTGGCGGGGTATTCCTCGACCAGGATCTGTTCGGACGTCATGGTGTTCATGTGCCCATGTTCCAGCGCCTGTGCAACAAGTTGATGACAACACGCCGCTGTCACCGTGTTTTCACATGTCAGGGCAAGACTGCGCAGGTGTGTGACCTCCCCACACCCACCACCCTTGCATGGAGTAACCGTGAACGACTTTTTCAAGACACTGCAAACCCAACGCTGGGACGATCACCGCTACTACCACCACAGCCGCATCAACCAGACCCTGCACCTGATCAGCGCGATCAGCTTTGTGGTGGCCTATGCGCTGCTGTGGACCGACCCGGTGCTCTCCGCGCTGATCGCCTGGCTGGTCTCCATGACCAGCCGCCAGGCCGGCCACTTCTTCTTCGAGCCCAAGGGCTACGACCATGTGAACCAGGCCACGCACGAGCACAAGGAAGAGATCAAGGTGGGCTACAACCTGCAGCGCAAGGTGGTGCTGATGGCCTTGTGGGCCGGCACACCGATGCTGGTGGCGCTGGTGCCCGGCGTGTTCGGTCTCTTCGAGCCGCACACCGATGGCGAGAGCTTCATCCGCCAGGTCGGCGCGCTGTGGCTCGCGCTGGGTGTGGGCGGCTTGTTGTTCCGCACCGTGCACCTGTTCTTCATTGCCGATGTGCAAACCGGTCTGGCCTGGATGACCAAGATCCTCACCGACCCGTTCCACGACATCAAGCTGTACTACAAGGCACCGTTGTTTTTGATGCGCGGCCAGTTGATCGATCCAGGGATCAATGTGAAGTGATCCCCCGGCGCACCTGAGGGGTCATGCCCGCAGGTGTTGCCACATCTCGCGAACCACACTGCGCCGGATCGACTTGTGCGTCTGCTCTCCCTGCCACCACCAACCCTGCGCCTGCATCTGTTGACCCGCCGCCACGAAGCGTTTCAACACCTTGTCAAAGTCGGTGTCGGTGAAGTGAAGACCGAAGATGAAACGCCCCGTGCCCACCCAGCTCAGCGCCAGCCCCTGCCAGCGCAGCAGGTACTGGAACATCCAGTGATAGCGCCCCGGCTGTGTGTATGTCAGGGTCCAGATGCTTTGCATGTTGGCTGCGCGCACCGGCAGGCCGTGCTCAGCCATGGTGTCGTTGAAGCGCTGAGCCCGTGCGTCCCACTTCGCATCCTGGTCTTCGTACAAAGCCTGGATCTCAGGCGTGTCCAGCCGCTTCAGAAATGCAGCCATACCCCCCATCACGTAGGCATGGGCATTGAAAGTGCCGCGCGCAAAACACACATCGGCCGGTCGCTTTTCGCGAAAGCGCTGCATCAGCTCGCGCCGCCCGCACACCACGCCCACCGGGTACCCGCCGGCCAGGGTCTTGCCGTAGGTGACCATGTCGGCCTGCACGCCGAAGTATTCCTGCGCACCGCCGCGTGCCAGACGAAAACCCAGGAACACCTCGTCAAAGATCAGCGCGATGCCGCGCTCGGTGCACACCTCGCGCAAGCGCTTCAGCCAGGCTGTGTAGGCCGCACGGTCGTATCCCGCTGTGCGGCTGCCGTCCACCAGGGTGGAGTCGCCCGGCGCGTTCTTGTTGGGGTGCAGCGCCTGCAGCGGGTTGACCAGCACACAGGCCACGTCGCGCCGCGTGCGCAGCACCTGCAGGCTGCGTTCGCTCATGTCCTGCAGGGTGTAGGTTTCGCGCGGCGGCATCGGGTTGCCAGGGCCGGGCTGCACGTCTTCCCACCAGCCGTGGTACGCGCCGCAAAAGCGCACCAAATGTTTGCGGCCCGTGTGGTAACGCGCCAGGCGCACCGCCTGCATCACCGCTTCGGTACCCGACATGTGGAACGACACCTGGTCCTGGCCCGAGATGGCCTGCAGCTTCGCCACCACATCGGCCACGCAGGGGTGGTAGGCGCCGAGCACCGGGCCCAGTGCCTGGCCGATCTGCGCGCCCTCGGCCATGCAGGCCTTGTAGAAGTCCACACCGAACACGTTCACGCCGTAGGAGCCGGTGAGGTCGATGAAGGTATTGCCATCCAGATCGGTGAGGTGCACACCTTCGGCCGACTGCATGAAGGCGCCCACCTTCAACCGCGCACGCACCAGTGGGCTGAACTGGAAGGGCACGCGGTAGGCGCCTGTGAACTGCAGATCAGCCAGCCCTTCGCGCGCCTGCGCTGTGAGCGCAAGCGTTTTGGCATAGCGCTCGGAAAAACCGGCGCACAGCTGCTCGAAGGCCGCGCGGCGCTGTGCCACCACCTCGGCGGGCGCGCCATCGCAATCAAAGAACCGGGCTTCGTCAAAGGCGTAGCCCGGCAGCCACTTCGCCAGCCGTTTGGCCATCTTCGAGTGGCCAGCCAGCGAACGGTGTTTGGCGCGGGAGAGTTCGAGCCGCTGCTTGAGCATCGGCAAGGCCAATGCCAGCGAGCCCAGCGGAACGGCATAAGAAAGGTAAGACATGCAGCGACAAGCTCCAGGGCGGTTGGTGTGTGTCTTTTGTAGGGCGCCCACATGACGAAGCCATGAAACTCCGATGAAACCCGCGATGAAAAACCAGAACATCCTGCAGCGCCTTGCGCTGAACGAAGACCTCAACTTCCTGCTCACCAACCGCGTGCCGCGTACGGCGCTCACGCGATTCATGGGTTGGTTCAGCCACATCCGCCACCCCTGGGTGCGCGATGCTTCGATGGCTGTCTGGCGCGCCTTCACCGACATCGATCTGAGCGAAGCGAAGAAGACCTCCTTCGACAGCCTGCACGACTGTTTTGTGCGCGAACTCAAGCCCGGTGCGCGGCCCATCGACCCGCGCGAGCCCGTGCTGGTGAGCCCCTGCGACGCCATCGTCGGCGCCTGCGGCCGCATTGGTGACGACGCGGCAGCGCAGGTGTTCCAGGCCAAGGGCTTTCCGTACCCGCTCACCGACCTGCTGGGCACGGACGCGCGTGGCCTGGCCACCATCAACACGCTGCGCGGTGGGAGTTATGTGACGCTGCGCCTGACCTCCAGCATGTACCACCGCTTCCATGCGCCCGCTGCGCTCACCCTGGACCATGTGACGTACATCAGCGGCGACACCTGGAACGTGAACCCGATCGCGCTGCAGCGCATCGAGCGACTCTTTTGCAAGAACGAGCGCGCTGTGCTGCACTGCCGCCTGGCCGACGGCACCCCGCTGCTGATCGTGCCGGTGGCCGCCATCCTGGTGGCCAGCATGCGCCTGCGCGCGGTGGACGTGGCACTGAACATCCGATACCGCGGGCCCAATCAGCTGCCTTGCCATGCGACCTATGAGAAGGGCGACGAGATGGGCTGGTTCGAGCACGGCTCCACCATCCTGGTGTTCGCGCCACCGGGCATCTCCTTGTGTGGCGATGTGATGGCGGGACAGCACATCCGGATGGGTCAGCGCTTGCTTGAGAACCCTGGGGGGTTGTCACGGAACGGTCATGTGGGTTGCACATGATCGCGACGTCAAACCACCCGAGGACGATCCCATGACCACGAACAACCCACGCCCGAACGCCCACTTCAACGACGAAGACTCCAACACCAGCAACAACCCCAGCTTCGAAAGCGTGCTGTCCGCACGCCTGAGCCGGCGCAGCCTGCTCGGTGCCTCAGGGGTTGCTGCACTGGGCGGCACGGCGCTGACCGGCTGCGCCACCAGCGGCCCGGTGGCGCCCGCGAGCAGCCTGGGCTTCAAGCCTGTGGCCAAGAGCATGGCCGACCAGGTCACCGTGCCCGAGGGCTACACAGCCCGCGTCATCTACGCCCTGGGCGATCCGCTGAGCGCCACCACACCTGCCTTCAAGAACGACGGCACCGACGCCGAGTTCGGCAACCGCGCCGGTGACCACCACGACGGCATCGAGTGGTTCGGTCTGGACGCATCGGGCAAACCCTCGGACAGCTTCAATTCGCGCGGCCTGCTGGCCATGAACCACGAAGCCACCACCGATGAAAAGCTCACCTCCTTCTTCATTCATCCCACCGGGGGCACCGCCACCCTGCCGCGCCCGGCAGCAGAGGTGGACAAGGAACTCATGATCCACGGCCTGTCGGTGATTGAAGTGCAGACCGACGGCAAGGCCTGGGCCTACAAAGCCGACTCGGCATTCAACCGCCGCGTGACCACCATGACACCCGTGACCATTCACGGCCCTGCGCGCGGCAGCGAACACCTGGTGACCAAGTACAGCCCCGATGGCACACAGGCCCGCGGCACGCTGAACAACTGCGGTACCGGCCGCACGCCCTGGGGTACTTACGTATCGGGAGAAGAAAACTGGTTCGGCTACTTCTTCCGCGACGCGAAAGACGACGACGCGCGCAAGAAGGACAAGCAGGTACAGGCCCTCAACCGTTATGGGCGAAAGGCCGGTGCCGCCAGCCGCCATGGCTGGGAAAGCGGTGGCACTGCAGACACCTACATGCGCTGGAACAACAGCGTGCTGGCTGCCAATGCCAAGGAAGATTTCCGCAACGAGATGAACACCTTCGGATTCATCGTTGAACTCGACCCCTACGACAAGACCACCGTGCTGCGCAAACGCACGGCGCTGGGTCGCATGGGCCATGAAAACGCCACCTTTGCCCGCGCTGTTGCTGGCCAGCCGGTGGTAGCCTACATGGGTGACGACGCACGCGGCGAGTACATCTACAAGTTCGTCTCCGCCGCCGTGTGGGACGCAGCCGACGCCCAGCCCGCCAACCGCCTGGCCGCGGGTGACAAGTACCTCGACAAAGGCACGCTGTTTGTCGCCCGCTTCAAGGGCGACGGCACCGGCGAGTGGCTGGAACTGTCGATGAACAACCCGGTGATCGCCGGCAGCTCGTACTTCGAATTCAAGAGCGACGCCGATGTGGCCGTGTTCACACGCCTGGCCGCCGACGCGGTGGGCGCCACCCGCATGGACCGCCCCGAGTGGGCCGGCGTGAACCCTAAGAACGGCGAGGTATACATCACCCTGACCAACAACAGCGCCCGCACTGTGGCCACCGTGGACAGCGCCAACCCCCGCGTGTACACCGATCTCAAGGCCGGCAAGGAGCAAAAGGGCAACGTCAACGGGCACATCGTCCGCATGTCGCAAAAGAACCCGGCCGACACCGCGTTCCAGTGGGACATCTACCTGTTCGCAGCCGAAGCCGGTGCCGACAAGTCCAGCGTCAACCTCTCCAGCCTCACCGACGAGAACGACCTGTCCTCCCCCGACGGTCTGGTGTTCAGCAAGGCCACGGGCATCTGCTGGGTCCAGACCGACGACGGCGCCTACACCGACAAGACCAACTGCATGCTGCTCGCCGCCATGCCCGGCCAGCGCGGCGACGGTGGTACCCGGACCCTGACCCATGGCGACAAGCAGGTGACAACCCATGTGGGCAGGGCGCAGACGCCGGCCACGCTCAAGCGGTTCCTGGTCGGCCCCAAGGGCGCGGAGATCACCGGCATCGCCGAAACGCCCGACGGCCGCGCGATCTTCGTGAACATCCAGCACGCTGGTGAAAACACGAAGATGGCCGATGTGACCGACCCGACGAAGTACGAGAGCCAGTGGCCCGCGAACGCGGGTTACGGCGCCGGCAAGCGTCCCCGCTCCGCGACCATCGTCATCACAAAGAACGATGGCGGTGTGATCGGCACCTGAGCGATCAAGTGATCGGGGTGAGCTTGGCCACGCTCAAGGCCAGCCACTTCGTGCCATGGCGGCTGAAGTTCACCTGCGCGCGGGCGTCATCGCCCGCGCCGTCGATGGACAGCACCTTGCCTTCGCCGAACTTGTTGTGAAACACCGCCATACCGGCCTTGATGTCGGTGCCGCGGTCAGGCTCGGGTGCGTTCTGGCCCAGGCCTTTGGGGTCGCCCTTGTCGTTGAAGCCCGGTGACCAGGAAGGTTGCAACGCCGGGGGCGTGCCGAAGCTGCGCCGCCCGTTCTGCCACTGGCCACCCCCACCGCCCGCGCCACCCGGTGCGCCCCAGGCCGGCTGCTGCGGCGTGAGCCACTTCAGGCAGGCCTCGGGCAGCTCGTCGAAGAAGCGGCTCTTCATGTTGTAGCGCGTCTGCCCGTGCAGCATGCGCGTCTGCGAATGGCTGAGGTACAGGCGTTTGCGGGCGCGCGTGATCGCCACGTACATCAGACGGCGCTCTTCTTCCAGCCCGTCGCGGTCGCTCATGGAGTTCTCGTGCGGGAAGAGCCCCTCTTCCATGCCGGTGATGAACACCACGTCGAACTCCAGCCCCTTGGCAGCATGCACCGTCATGAGCTGCACCGCGTCCTGCCCGGCCTGCGCCTGGTTGTCGCCCGACTCCAGCGCGGCGTGGGTGAGGAAAGCCGCCAATGGGCTCATGGTCTCGCCGGTTTCCAGGTCGGGTGCGGGGAGGCCCTCACCCCCGCCCTCTCCCAGAGGGAGAGGGAGCAAGCCGGGCCCCGCTTCGCTCCCTCTGGGAGAGGGTTGGGGTGAGGGCTCCCCCGGCTCCAACCCCTGACTCACCGGGCTCTGCGTCAGCACCACCCCGTCCGCCGTGCGCGCCACCGCATCCCGCCCAAAACCCTCAATGCCCACAAAGCTCTTGGCCGCACTCACCAGTTCTTCCAGGTTTTCCACCCGGTCCTGGCCTTCGCGCTCGGCGCGGTAATGCTCCACCAGGCCACTGTGGTCGAGCACCAGCTCGATGATCTCCGACAGCGTCATGCCTTCGGAGCGTTCGCGCAACACATCGAGCTTGGCCACGAAGGCGCCAATGGCAACGCCGGCGCGCCCGGTCACCGCACTCACCGCGTCGTGCAAGGAGCAGCCCGAGCTGCGCGCCACATCCTGCAACTGCTCGATGCTGCGCGCACCGATGCCGCGCGGCGGAAAGTTCACCACGCGCAGAAAACTGGTGTCGTCGTTGGCGTTCTCCAGCAGGCGCAAATACGCCAGCGCGTGCTTGATCTCGGCGCGCTCGAAGAAGCGCAAGCCGCCGTACACGCGGTAAGGCATGGCAGCGTTGAAGAGCGCCGTCTCCACCACGCGGCTTTGTGCGTTGCTGCGGTAGAGCACGGCCATCTCGACCTTGGGCACATCCTCGCGCGCGAGCTGCTTCATCTCATCCACCATCCACTGCGCCTCGGCGAAATCACTGGTCGCCTCGTGCACGCGCACCGGTTCGCCTGCGCCGGCGTCGGTGCGCAGGTTCTTGCCCAGGCGGTTGGTGTTGTGGCTGATGAGTTCGTTGGCCGAATCGAGGATGTTGCTGCAGCTGCGGTAGTTCTGCTCCAGCTTGATCTGGTGGCGCACGTTGAACTCGCGCACGAAGTCGGCCATGTTGCCCACACGCGCGCCACGAAACGCGTAGATGCTCTGGTCGTCGTCGCCAACGGCGAACACCGCGTTGCCCGCGCCCGGCAATCCTTCGAGTGGCGGCGCGCTGAACATCTTGATCCAGGCGTACTGCAGGCGGTTGGTGTCCTGAAACTCGTCAATCAGGATGTGGCGGAATCGCCGCTGGTAGTGCTCGCGCACCGGGTCGTTGTCGCGAAGAA
The DNA here is from genome assembly GCA_038327405.1 of Burkholderiales bacterium. Taxonomy (GTDB): domain Bacteria; phylum Pseudomonadota; class Gammaproteobacteria; order Burkholderiales; family Burkholderiaceae_C; genus Hydrogenophaga. Next base: position 27,713 of record JBBQKZ010000024.1, read on the forward strand.
CTTCGTAGCTGCGCAGCATGAGTTCACCGAAATCCACCACGCCTTCGCGCTGGCACTGTTCTTCGTACAGCGCATACAGCTCGATCTTCTTGATCGTTTCCGCGTCGCGCGCCACCACATCGCGCGGGCGCTGGCCGTCTTCCTTGCAGCCGCTGATGAAGTACTGGATCTGCTTGGGCGGGTAACGCTCGTCGTCCACGTTGAACTGCTTGCACAGGCGCTTCACCGCCGAGAGCTGGTCTTGCGTATCGAGAATCTGGAAGGTGGCCGGCAACCCCGCGAGCTTGTGGTGCGCGCGCAGGAAGCGGTTGCAAAGGCCGTGGAAGGTGCCGATCCACATGCCGCGCACGTTCACCGGCAGCATGGCGGACAGGCGCGTCATCATTTCCTTGGCGGCCTTGTTGGTGAAGGTCACCGCCAGCACACCGCCGGGCGTCACCTGCCCGGTCTGCAAGAGCCACGCAATGCGCGTGGTGAGCACGCGGGTCTTGCCCGAGCCCGCCCCGGCCAGAATCAGCGCGTGCTCGGCCGGCAGCATGACGGCAGCGCCTTGTTCGGCATTGAGACCCGCGAGCAGCGGGGACGGGGCGACGGATTCTTCAAACAGCATGCTTTGATTGTAGGAAGCGACCTGCGCTGCGCGCCGTATACGGTCATCTGTATGGCGGTCATACGCAGAGACGGGCGTTCAATGCCGCACGCAGCCAGCCCAAGGCGCCTAGAATCAGTCACCGGGCCCAAGATTCTTGCGCCCGGTTTTTTGTGCCCGGCGCACAAAGCCGGCCAAGCCAAGCGCTCTCCCTGTTCAACAACAGTTTTCTGGAGCCTGGTTTCAAATGGAAATTTTTGACTACGACAACGTCCTGCTGCTGCCGCGCAAGTGCCGCGTGGAGAGCCGTTCGGAATGCGACGCCGGCGTGGAGCTCGGCGGGCGCAAGTTTCGCCTGCCGGTGGTGCCGGCCAACATGAAGACGGTGGTGGACGAGTCCATCTGCTTCTGGCTGGCCAAGCACGGTTACTTTTACGTGATGCACCGCTTCGATCTGGACAACCTGCAGTTCGTGCGCGATGCCCGCGCCCAAGGCGTGTACGCATCAATCTCGCTGGGTGTCAAAGCACCCGACTACGCCACAGTGGACCAGCTGGTGGCCGAGGGCCTGGCGCCCGAGTACATCACCATCGACATCGCGCACGGCCACGCCGACAGCGTGAAGAACATGATTGGCTACCTGAAAGAAAAGCTGCCCATGTCCTTCGTGATTGCGGGCAACGTGGCCACCCCCGAAGCAGTGATCGATCTGGAGACGTGGGGCGCAGATGCGACCAAGGTGGGTGTGGGCCCGGGCAAGGTCTGCATCACCAAACTCAAGACGGGTTTCGGCACCGGTGGCTGGCAACTGAGTGCGCTCAAGTGGTGTGCCCGCGTGGCCACCAAACCCATCATTGCCGACGGCGGCATCCGCAGCCACGGCGACATTGCCAAGAGCGTGCGCTTTGGCGCGAGCATGGTGATGATCGGCTCGCTGTTCGCGGGCCACGAGGAATCACCGGGCCAGACGGTGGAGGTGGACGGTGTGCTCTACAAGGAGTACTACGGCTCGGCGAGCGACTTCAACAAGGGTGAGTACAAGCACGTGGAGGGCAAGCGCATTTTGGAGCCTATCAAGGGCACTTTGGCGAGCACTTTGGTGGAGATGGAGCAGGACGTTCAGAGCTCCATCAGCTACTCGGGTGGCACGAAGCTGATGGACGTGCGCAAGGTGAACTACGTGATCCTGGGTGGGGACAATGCGGGGGAGCATTTGTTGATGTGACGTGGCTTGTCCGGGCCGTTTCGCTCAACCACATCGCGAGGCTCGCGGACGCAGGGCGCTCTGCTCCGCGAATGTCCCCCGGGCCGGCTGCGCTGTCCCTCCTCCTTGACTTCGCTGCGCAAAACCCCTGCGCCCGCGAGCCAGAAGTGAGGTCTGAGTAAGCACCTGCCGAGTGTCAACGAGGTCATCGGCGGCCATGGCGCACGGCGCAGCGGCGTCAAGGAGGAGCCCCGGCGCAGCCGGGGCGGGGGACAGCCGCGGAGCCGTGCGCCGTGGTCGCCGATGACCGGAGCCGCCGGCGAAAGTCCCGACGTCAGACCGAGAGCAACTCCCGAGCCATCGCATGCAGGCGGTGCTTCGGCTGCACCAGCGCTTCCACAATGCTGAAGTGGTTGAGCCCCGGCAAGGCCTCGCACACCGGCACCACCGCCGGCCCCCAGGCCTGCTGAATGATGCGGTTCTGGCGCAGGAACTCGCTGCTCTCATCCCCACCGGCAGCGGCGTACAAGTGGCCACGGCCTTCACGCAACGCAGGCGCCGGCAGCAGCGCCGGGCTGGCCTTCTTCACCTGTGCGGGTGTCAGTTTCAAAGACGGCTGCACGAATGGCGTGAGCCGCACCGGCTCCAGGTCGTACAGACCCGAGATGGACAGCGCATTCTTCACCAGCGCCGCGGGCAGGTCGTCGCCCACCCGTTCCCATTCGCAGGCCAGCATCATGGCCGTCAGATGGCCTCCCGCCGAGTGACCCACCACCGTGATGCGGTGCGGGTCGCCGCCGTGCGCAGCGATGTGTCTGTAGGTCCAGGCCAGCGCCTGCACCATCTGCATCACGATGTCGGGGATCGTCACGGCCGGGCACAGCGCGTAGTTCGGCACCACCACACAGGCCCCGAGCTTGTTGAACGCCGGCGCGATGAAAGAATGGTCGGACTTGTCCAGGCTGCGCCAGTAACCGCCGTGGATGAACACCATCACCGGCGCCAGCGGCGCCCCCGCCTTTCGCGGCGCCGGAAAGATGTCCAGCGTCTCGCCAGGACCATGACCGTAGCTCACGTCCAGCAGCGGGCGGCTGCTCTGGCGGGCTTGCGCCGAGGTGCTGGCCCAACGCTCGAAATGGGCGGCATGGTCGGGCACCAGCGCGCGGTTGTTGTACTCGCGGTCGAGCCAAGCGGGGTCGGTCGAAGGGGTTTTTTCCATGGTCGCGCATTGTGTCACGGGGGTGGTTTCTGGGTCTGTCATGACGGCATCAGCAAAACTGTGTATTCTGTATACAGAATTCCCCAGCCAACCCCATGACCGCCCGCCTGATTCACCTGGAAACCGCGCCCGACCTGGTCGAGCAGGTCTACCGTGCACTGCTCGACGCCATCAGCGCCGGGGCACTCAAGCCGGGTCAGCGCATCACGCAGGAAGATCTGGCCGAACAGCTCGCGGTCTCGCGCCAGCCGGTGATGCAGGCCCTGCGCCTGCTCAAAAAAGACGGCTTCGTGCAGGACGCGCCCGTCTGCAACGGCCCGGCCGGGCGCTGCCGCGGTCTTCAGGTCACGCCGATCGACGCCCAGTGGATCGAGCAGGTGTACGAAGTGCGCGGCGCGCTCGATGCGCTCGCGGTGCGCCTGGCGGCTGCCCGCCGCACGCCGCTGGACCCGGCCTTGATCAGCGCAGGCCGTGCGGCCGTCAAGCGTGGCGACATCAAGGCCATGATCGACGCCGATCTCGCGTTTCACACAGCCCTCTACCGCGCCGCGCAAAATCCGCTGATCGAACAGAGCGCCTTGCTGCACTGGCACCACATCCGCCGCGCCATGGGCGAGGCCCTGCAATCGGCCATGCTGCGCGAGCCCGTATGGGACGAGCACGAAGCCATTGCCAGTGCGGTCGAGCGCGGCGACGTGAAGCTGGCCGAGCGCCTGATGCAGGCACACAGTGGCCAGGCCAGCGCCCACCTCGGGGCCCAGTTCGCCGCCCGGGCCTTGCCCGCCACAGTCCCACCGCCCCGCAAGCGGCGGCCTGCAACCAACAACTCCGTGGACTTCAACAGCCTGGCTGGTTGAACCACTTCAGCGCGGTTCCCGGCTTGTCCGGGAACCGCCTTTTTTTGCCCCACACGTGAACACACTGTCTCCTTCCGTCCCCCCATCGTCCCAGCTGCAAGTGGCCGTGCTCGGCATCGGCATGATGGGTTTTCCCATGGCGCGGCGCCTGTGCGAAGCCGGCTGCAGCGTCAGCGCCTGGAACCGTTCGCGCAGCAAAGCCGAGCGCCTGCAGGCTTTCGGCGCCCGCGTGACCGACACCCCCGCCGAGGCCGTGGCGCAGGCCGACATCGTCATCACCCTGCTGGAAGACGGCAACACCGTGGAGGACGTGCTGTTCCGCCAGGGCACGCTGGGCGGTTTGCGCCCTGGCTCGGTGGTGGTCGACATGTCGTCGATCCAGCCGCGACAGGCGCGCGAACATGCAGCCCGTCTCGCTGCGGCGGGCGTGCACCACCTGGACGCACCGGTCTCCGGCGGCACGGTGGGTGCCGAAGACGGAACGCTGGCCATCATGGTGGGCGGCAAGCCGGCAGAGTTCGAGCGCGTGCGCCCGCTGTTCGAACTGCTGGGCCGCCCGGTGCATGTGGGCGCGCACGGCGCGGGGCAGCTTGCCAAGCTGGCCAACCAGATGATCGTGGGCATCACCATCGGCGCGGTGGCCGAGGCGCTGCTGCTGTGCGAGAAGGGTGGCGCCGACATGGCCAAGGTCAAGCAGGCCATCACCGGCGGTTTCGCCGACAGCCGCATCCTGCAGGTGCACGGCCAGCGAATGATCGAGCGCGACTTTTCCAAGCGCGGGGCGGTGGCGGTGCAGCTCAAGGACATGCGCAACGCGCTGACCACGGCCAACGAGGTCGGGTTTGACGCACCGATCACCGCGCTGTTCGAGCAGCTCTACGCCCAGTCGGTCGAGCACGGCCTGGCCGACCTCGACCACTCGGCGCTGTTTGTGGAACTGGCCAGCCGCAACGGCATGGCCTGAAGGCCTGCCGCCGCCCTCTCAAGGGCCCGGGATGAGCGCTCGCGCGGTGTCCGGTGAGGGCGGCGGCAGGGCCGCTCCCGCTTCCATCCAGGCGTAGGCCGGTAGCGCCAGCGCCAGTGGCAAGAGGTAGTAGGCAGCGCGGTAGGCCAGCACCGTGGCCAGCACCTCGGTGGCGGGCAATGCACCGCCCAATGTGGCAACAAACACCGCCTCCAGCACACCCAGGCCAGCCGGCACGTGGGTGAGCACACCCGCCACCGCCGCAAGCAGCAGCGCACCGAGCACCAGGGGGTAGTCGACCCGCCCGCCGAACAGGCTCCAGACGATGGCACCGATCAACATCCAGCTGGCACCCCCCAGCAGTGCCTGCAGCCCAGCCAGCCGCGCGCCGGGCAACACGAAGGTGTGTCCGCGCCAGCCCGGTTCACGCTGCCGCGACCAGGTGCACACGCCCAGGTAAACCAGCGCCAGCGCCACCATGGCGGCGCCCATGGCGCGCAACACCAGCTCGCTCAGCGCCCACGAAGCGGGCAAGCGCGGCGGTGCCAGCAACAACACCGCGCCCGCCACCCACAGGTAGCCCAGCCAGTTCGTCACCATGCTGTGCGCGATCACCTTCGCCACCGTGGGTGCCGACAGTCCGCCGCGCAGGTAGAGCCGCAGGCGCAAGCCGAAACCACCGACCAGGGCGCCGAAGTTGAGGTTGAAGGCGTAACAGATCGCGGCGGTGCCCAGCGTGCGTGGGACCGACAGCGAGTGCCCGGTGAGACGGCGCCCGATCAGGTCGAAGCTGGCCACCAGGCCGTGGCTGAGCCAGGCCAGCCCCACCGCCACGAGCACCTGCGCGAGAGAAAGCGCCTGAAGCGCCCGCCACACGTCGGGCCATTGCACAGTGCGCGCCTGGCGCGCCACCAGCGTCAACACGATGACGGCCAGCGCCCATGGCGCGATGCGCTTGAACCAGGCCCAGGCCCGCTGCACGGCCGGGCTCATGGCGCCTCGCTGTGCATCGGCACCACGCGGGGCTCCCGCACCGACACCCTGGAGGCCCAGACGGGAAAGCGGCGCAGGGCGTGAAACACCACCATGCTGCGCACCGCAATCCAGAACGAGTGCAGGCGGCCAGTGGCCTGGCGCTCCACCCGCTCGCAACTCTCCTCCAGCAGGTGGTCGATGCGCGCGCCCAGGTGGCGCGCAAACGCCGCATCGCGAACGACCACATTGGCCTCCAGGTTCAGGCTCAGGCTGGTCGGGTCCAGGTTGCTGGAGCCCACGGTGGCCCAGCGGTCGTCCACCACCGCCACCTTGCCGTGCAGCGGTCGTTCGTTGTATTCGAAGATGTTCACGCCGGCGCGCAGCAGGTGCCGGTACAGCAGCTCGGTGGCCCGTTTCACCCAGGGTTGGTCCGGGTGGCCCTGCAGCACCAGGTCCACCTGCACGCCGCGCCGCGCCGCGCGGCGCAGGTCGCGCAGCAGGCGGTAACCCGGAAAAAAATAGGCATTGGCAATCAGCACCCGCCGCTGCGCACTGCGAACGGCGGTACGGTAGTGCCGTTCGATGTCGGTGCGGTGCAGGTGGTTGTCGCGCGTGACGAAAGCCGCCACCGCGCCGTTGCCCTCCGCACCCTGCGAACTGTCGTCCACCAGGTTGGCGCGCCAACGCTGGATCCACTGGCCGCGGGCCTTTTGTGGCGCCAGCACATTGGCGCGGCAGAAGGCCTGGATCTGGCCCACCAGCGGGCCTTCCACCTCGACCGCATAGTCCTGTTTGCCCTGCGGACCGGAAGCGATCAGGTGATCTTCCGAATAGTTGATGCCGCCGACAAAGGCGCGCTCACCATCGACCACCACCAGCTTGTTGTGCATGCGGCGCAGCAGGTTGATGCGGGCGCCAAAGAGACGCTGTACCGGCTCGAAACTGCGCAGCCGCACACCGGCGTCGAGCAACGGCTGTGTGAACGACCCGGACAGGTCGGGCGAGCCCCAGCCATCGATCAACACATGCACCTCGGCCCCCCGCTTCGCAGCCGCGATCAGGGCCTGCTGCAATTGCCGGCCCACCGGGTCGTCAAACAGGATGAAGGTCTCCAGCAGCACCTCGCGCTCGGCTGCGGCGATCACCTCGAACACGCGCGGGTAGTAGCCCTCGCCGTTCTCCAGCAGCGTGAGCCGGTTGCCGGGGACCCAGTGTGAATTCACGCCGGCTCCAACAACACAATCTCCGCGGCCACCGGTGCGTGGTCCGACAACTGCGCCCAAGGCCGCCGCGGCATGGGCAGCGGCAGCGCAGAGGCGACACCGCGCACGTAAATGCGGTCCAGCCGCAGCACCGGCCATCGCGCCGGAAAGCTGCGCGCGTGGTGGCCATGCGCCTGCCGGAACACCTCGCGCAGGCCGCAGGGTGACAGTTGTTCGTCGGCGCGCAAGCGCCAGTCGTTGAAGTCACCCGCCACCACCAGCGGTGCATGGGCGGGCACCTCGGCCTGCACGGTCTCGCACAGGCGCGCGAGCTGGTGCTTGCGGTGCGCCTCGCGCAACCCCAGGTGAACGCACATCACGTGCAGCGCGGGTTGGCCACCGGGCAAGGCCAGTTCGCAGTGCAGCAGGCCACGCGGCTCCACACCGGGCAGCGACAGGTCGTGGTTGTGGCTGCGCAGCACTGGAAAGCGCGACAACACAGCGTTGCCATGGTCCAGGCCTTCGGCC
>JBBQKZ010000025.1:0-34756 GCA_038327405.1 Burkholderiales bacterium
GCGCACGGTGCAGCGAAGTCAAGGGGGAGAGGCGGCGTAGCCGACTCGGAGGACATTCGCGGCGCCGTGCGCCGTGGCCGCCGATGACCGGACCCGCCGGAGAAAACCAAAACAATCAGAGCAGAACCGGATACCCACCAGGGGTACCATTCAGCCATGATCCGGGACGACCGCCTTCCGCGCGACGCGCAAAGCATTCTTGAACTGGCCGCCAGGTCCATGTTCGACCTGTTTGCGAACGCCAGCGAAGGCATGATGCTGGTCGACCGCGACGCGCGCGTGGTGTGGATCAATGACCAGTACCGCCGCTTCCTGCCCGCGCTCGGCTTTGAACGCGAATCGGACTTCGTCGGCCACCCGGTCTCCAGCGTCGTGCAGAACACGCAGATGCACCAGGTGCTGGCAACCGGCAAACCCATCCTCATCGACCTGCTCACCAACAAGGCCGGTACCTTCGTGGTCAGCCGCATTCCGTTGCGCGACGATGCGGGCGAGGTCATCGGCGTGCTGGGCATCGTGCTCTTCGACCACCCCGAGACCACGCTGCAGCCGCTCATCTCGAAATTCGCTCGGCTGGAGCAGGACCTGATCGACGCGAGGCGCGAACTCGCCAGCCAGCGCCGCACCAAGTACACGTTTGCCAGTTTCGTGGGCAGCAGCGCTGCCGCACTCGAAGTGAAGCGCCAGGCGCGCCGTGCTGCGCAGTCGGCCAGCCCCGTGCTGTTGCTGGGAGAAACCGGCACCGGCAAGGAATTGCTCGCGCACGCCATCCACGCCGCGTCGCCCCGCGCGGGCCGTCCGTTCGTGAGTGTGAACATGGCGGCCGTGCCCGACACGCTGCTGGAAGCCGAGTTCTTTGGTGTGGCGCCCGGTGCCTACACCGGTGCCGACAAGAAGGGCCGCGACGGCAAGTTCAAACTGGCCGACGGTGGCACCCTGTTTCTGGACGAGCTTGGCGACATGCCGATGTCGGTGCAGGTCAAGCTGCTGCGCGCGCTGCAAGAGGGCGAGATCGAACCGCTGGGTTCCAACAAGCTGGTGCCGTTTGACGCACGCGTGGTGGCAGCGACCTCGCGCGATCTGCAGCAGATGGTGCGCGAGGGCACCTTCCGCGAAGACCTCTACTACCGCCTCAACGTGCTGCCGATCCGCGTGCCGCCGCTGCGCGAGCGGCAAGACGACATCCCGCTGCTGATCGAGGCCTTGTGCGAGGACATCGCCGCGCGCGGCGGCGGCGCGCAGTTGGAGCTCACCGCCGACGCGCAGGCCCTGCTGGGCGCGCAGCCCTGGCGCGGCAACATCCGCGAACTGCGCAACGTGCTTGAGCAGCTCGCGCTGCGCAGCGACTCGCACCACATCGCCGGGGCGCAGGTGGGGGCAGTGTTGCACGAGGCCGGCTTGCCCGCGTTGGCGCCTGCCGCTGCCATGCGCGCGGCGAGCCCCGCTGCCCTGAGCGATGGTTTGCGCCCGCTGCACGAGCAGATCACCGAGCTGGAGCACCGTGCCATTGCACAGGCGCTGGGGCACACCGCCGGCAACCGCACGGCCGCGGCCAGGCTGCTGGGCATCTCTCGCGCCAGCCTTTACGACCGCCTCTCAGCAATGGGGCCGGTGTCTGAAGTTCAGACGACAGTCTGAAAAGCAGACAAATTGACCGGGCCGATGCGTCTGAAAAAAAGACGCTCTGTGGGTGCTGGTACAAAAACTCCAGCGAAATCAATCACCTTCGAAGGTGGCACGAAGCCTGCGACGTGAGGCCACGGCCCAGAGCTGTGATTCGTCCAACACCAGGAGACAAGACATGACAAACCCCACCCGCCGTCTGGCGGTCATCGCGCTCGCCTGCACCGCAGCATTCGGCTCTTCGATGGCCTTGGCACAAGCCAGCAAGGGCGAGATCCGCATCGCCCACATCCACAGCAAGACCGGCCCGCTGGAGGCTTACGCCAAACAGACCCAGGCCGGTCTGATGATGGGCCTGAATTACGCCACGGGCGGCACCATGATGGTGGCCGGCAAGAAGATCGTTGTGCTGGAGAAGGACGACCAGGGCAAGCCCGACGTGGGCAAGAGCCTGCTCGCCGCCGCCTACGCCGACGACAAGGTCGACTTGGCCATTGGCCCGACCGCCTCGCCGGTGGCGCTGGCCATGCTGCCGGTGGCCGAGGAGTACAAGAAGATCCTGCTGGTCGAACCCGCCGTGGCCGACTCGATCACCGGTGACAAGTGGAACAAATACATCTTCCGCACCGGTCGCAACAGCAGCCAGGACGCCGCGGCCAATGCCGTGGCCCTGGACCAGCCGGGCAACGTGGTGGCCATGCTGGCCAACGACAACGCCTTTGGCCGCGACGGTGTGAAGGCTGCCAAGGACTTCATGAAGAAGGCCAAGATCGTTCACGAAGAGTACCTGCCCGTGGGCACCACCGACTTCACCGCCGGCCTGCTGCGCATCGTCGACAAGCTCAAGGACCAGCCTGGCACCAAGTACATCTCGGTGGGCTGGTCGGGTGCGCCTACGCCGTTCAGCAAGATCGCTGAAATGGAGCTGGAAAAGCGCTACGGCATCAAGCTCGCCACTGGCGGGAACATCCTGCCGGCCATGGTGGCCTACAAGCAGTTCCCCGGCATGGAAGGCGCGCTGTACTACTACTTCGGCATCCCGAAGAACCCGGTGAACGACGCGCTGGTGGCAGAGCACTACAAACAGTTCAAGACGCCACCGGACTTCTTCACGGCGGGCGGCTTCTCTGCTGCCATGGCGGTGGTGACGGCGCTGAAGAAGACCAACGGCGATACCAACACCGACAAGCTCATCAGCACCATGGAAGGCATGAGCTTCGACACCCCCAAGGGCAAGATGACCTTCCGCAAGGAGGACCACCAGGCCATGCAGAGCATGTACCACTTCAAGATCAAGGTGGACCCGGCGTTTGCGTGGGGCGTGCCTGAGCTGGTGCGGGAGATCAAGCCAGAAGACTTGGCGATTCCTGTTCGGAATCGCCGGTAACCCCCTGCGCCGCTGACGCGGCTTCCCCCTTTGAAAGGGGGACAACACCTGCGGCCCGGCAAAGCCGGTTCCGCGGTGTTTCTGGAAGTCGCCGCACTTGCGGCGACAGTCGCCCCCGTTCTCTCTGCTCGACCCATGCTTGAAACCCAGAACCTCACGGTCCGCTTCGGCGGGCACGTGGCGGTGAGTGCCGTCTCCTGCGCGTTCGCGCCGGGCACGCTCACCGCCATCGTCGGCCCCAACGGTGCCGGCAAGACCACCTACTTCAATCTGATCTCCGGGCAGATCAAGGCCAGCGCGGGCAGTGTGCGCCTGGGTGGGCACGACATCTCGTCGCTCGGGGCACCGGCGCGGGCGCAGGCCGGGCTGGGCCGTGCGTTTCAGCTCACCAACCTGTTTCCCAACCTCACGGTGCAGGAAAACGTGCGCCTGGCGGTGCAGGCCAAGGCGAAGGCCGGACTGAACCTCTGGCGCATCTGGAGCGACCGGCGTGACCTGCTGGAGCGCGCCGACGAGGTGCTGGAGACGGTGGCCCTGGCCGAGAAGCGCGATGCGCTGGCCAGCAGCCTGCCGCACGGCGACCAGCGCAAGCTGGAGGTGGCCATCCTCATGGCACTCGATCCGCTGGTGTTCATGTTCGACGAACCCACCGCCGGCATGAGCGTGGACGAGGTGCCGGTGGTGCTGAACCTGATCCGCCAACTCAAGAATGACAAGACCAAGACCATCCTGCTGGTCGAACACAAGATGGACGTGGTGCGCGAACTCTCCGACCGCATCATCGTGCTGCACAACGGTGAACTGGTGGCCGACGGCGACCCCGCTGCCGTCATCGCATCGCCCGTGGTGCAGCAGGCTTACCTCGGCATCAACCCCACGGAAGAGGAGCCAGCATGAACAACCTGCTGACCCTGCAAGGGGTTCATACGCACATCGGCGCGTACCACATCCTCCACGGCGTGGACCTTGTCGTACCCGCCAACCAGCTCACCATGCTGCTGGGCCGCAATGGCGCCGGCAAGACCACCACGCTGCGCACCATCATGGGCCTGTGGCACGCCAGCCAGGGCACCGTGACGCTCGATGGTGTGGACATCACCAAACAGCCCACACCCGACACCGCACAAAGCGGCGTGGCCTACGTGCCCGAGAGCATGGGCATCTTCTCCGACCTCTCGGTGCGCGAGAACATGCTGCTCGCCGCGCGCGGCGCACGCACGCTGGACGACATCGACACCACGCGGCTTGAATGGATCTTCGGCCTGTTCCCCGCCATCAAGAAGTTCTGGCTGCACCCTGCCGGCAAGCTCAGCGGCGGGCAGAAGCAGATGCTGGCCGTGTCGCGCGCCATCGTCGAGCCGCGCAAGCTGCTGCTGATCGACGAGCCCAGCAAGGGCCTGGCGCCCGCGATCATCCAGAACATGATCGCGGCCTTCCGCGAGCTCAAGGCCGCCCAGACCACCATCCTGCTGGTGGAGCAGAACTTCAACTTCGCGCGCCAGCTCGGCGACTCCGTGGCCGTGATGGACGACGGGCGCGTGGTGCACAGCGGCTCGATGGCCGAACTGGCTGCCGATGAATCGATGCAATCCCGGTTGCTCGGCCTCTCTTTGGGATCACACCAATGACACTGCTCAAAGCCGACTTCGACTGGAAGCCGCTCGCGCTCGTGCCGGTGCTCGCTCTGATCGCCTTGCCCGCCGTGGGCAGCGGCTCCACCTGGATCACGCTCACCGTGGCGGGTCTGGCCATGGGCATGATCATCTTCATCATTGCCTCGGGCCTCACGCTGGTGTTCGGCCTCATGGACGTGCTCAACTTCGGCCACGGCGTGTTCATCGCGCTCGGCGCCTTCGTGGCCACCACCGTGCTGGCCAGCATGACCAGCTACACCCAGGCCGACAGCCTCTGGCTCAACCTCATGGCCTTGTTGCCCGCCATGCTGGTGGCGATGGCCGTGGCCGGTGCGCTGGGCTGGGTGTTCGAGCGCCTCATCATCCGCCCGGTGTACGGCATGCACCTCAAGCAGATCCTCATCACCATGGGCGGCATGATCATTGGCGAAGAGATGATCAAGGTCATCTGGGGCCCGGGGCAGATCGCGCTGCCGCTGCCCGAGACCCTGCGCGGTTCGTTCATCTTCGGAGACGCGGCGGTGGAGAAGTACCGCCTGCTCGCGGTGCTGGTGGGCGTGGCCGTGTTCGCGGCCATGGTGTGGACGCTCAACCGCACCAAGGTCGGCCTGCTGGTGCGCGCGGGTGTGCAGGACCGCGAGATGGTCGAGTCGCTCGGCTACCGCATCCGCCAGCTGTTCATCGGCGTGTTCGTGGTGGGCAGTGCGCTCGCCGGCCTGGGCGGCGTGATGTGGGGGCTGTACCAGCAGACCGTGTTGCCGCAGATGGGCGCACAGGTCAATGTGCTCATCTTCATCGTCATCATCATCGGCGGCCTGGGCTCCACCACGGGGGCGCTCATCGGTGCGCTGCTGGTTGGCCTGATGGCCAACTACACCGGCTTCCTGGCGCCGAAGGTCGCGCTGTTTTCCAACATCGCGCTGATGGTGGCCATCCTGTTGTGGCGGCCGCAAGGCGTCTACCCCGTGACCAACCGCTGAGGAGCCGACCATGATTTCCCGACTCCTCTCCAACGACCTGCCTCGCAGCCGCTGGCTCACGGCCCTGCTGGTGATCCTGTTCCTCGGCCTGCTGTTCGCACCCTTCCTGTTTCCCGGCGTGAAGGCGCTCAACGTGGCAGCCAAGGTGCTGATCTTCGTGGCGCTGGTGGCCAGCTTTGACTTGCTGCTGGGCTACACCGGCATCGTGAGTTTTGCGCACACCATGTTCTTCGGCATCGGCGCCTATGGCGTGGCGATCTCGCTGAATTCGGTGGAGCAGGCAAGCTGGGGCGCGCTGGCGGTGGGGGTGGTGTGTGCGCTCTTCATATCGCTCATGCTTTCGCTGCTCATCGGCCTGTTTTCGCTCCGGGTCAAGGCCATCTTCTTCGCCATGATCACGCTCGCCGTGGCTTCGGCCTTCCTCACGCTGGCTTCGCAACTCTCCGACTTCACCGGTGGCGAAGACGGCCTGAGCTTCCGTGTGCCCGAGCTGCTCTCACCCGGCTTCATGCTGCGCGAGGCGCCGCTGGTGACGCCGCTGGGCGAGGTCGACCTGAACGGCCGGCTGATCACCTACTACCTGATCTTCGTGGCAGTCACCGCGATCTTCCTGACCATCCTGCGCATCGTGAACTCGCCGTTTGGCCGCGTGCTGCAAGCCATTCGCGAGAACGACTTCCGCGCCGAGGCGCTGGGCTACCGCACGGTGGTTTACCGCACCCTGTCCAACGTGCTGTCGGCCTCGTTCGCCACGCTCGCGGGTTGCCTCCTGGCGATCTGGCTGCGTTACCAGGGACCCGACACCTCGCTGTCGTTCGAGATCATGCTGGACATCCTGCTCATCGTCGTGATCGGCGGCATGGGCACGCTGTACGGCGCACTCATCGGCAGCGTGATTTTTGTGCTGGCGCAGAGTTACCTGCAAGACCTGTTGCGTGTGGCGGGGCAGGCCACCGAAGGCATTCCGTTGTTGCCTGCGCTGCTCACGCCCGACCGCTGGCTGCTCTGGCTGGGGGTGTTGTTCGTGCTGTCGGTCTATTACTTTCCCACGGGTGTGGTCGGCAAGTTGCGGGAACGCGCGGTGCTCGGGCGGCTGAAGGGGCTCCAATGAAGCCGCTGACCACCGTGGTGCCCCGCTCGCGTTACCTCGTGTGCGAGGGCCGCGAGATCCACTTCATGGACTGGCAGCCCGACACCCCGGGTGGGCCTGTGGTGGTGGCCTGGCACGGCCTGGCCCGCACCGGGCGCGACATGGACCCGCTGGCCGCGCACCTCAGCGCTCAAGGTTGGCGCGTGATCTGCCCCGACACCATCGGTCGAGGCCTGTCGCAATGGAGCCCCAATCCCGAGACCGAGTACTGCCTCGACTTCTACAGCCGCATCGCCACGTCGTTGGTGGACCAGCTCGTACTTGAGCGCTTCCACTGGGTCGGCACCTCCATGGGCGGCGCCATCGGCATGGTGTGCGCGGCCGGCCCGCTGCACGGGCGCATCGAGCGCCTTGTGCTCAACGACATCGGCCCCAAGACGGCGGACGCGGCGATTGCCCGCATTCGCAGTTACGCCGGCAACCCGGCTGCGTTCGACACGGTGGGCGAGCTGCAGCAGTACTTCCGCACCATCTACAAGCCCTACGGTTTTCTGAGCGATGCGCAGTGGGCGCTGCTCACCGAGAGCTCCACCCGCCGCCTGCCCGACGGCCGCGTGACGCCGCACTACGACCCGGCCATGGTGCAGCAGTTCACCCACCACCCCGACGACTACGAACTGTGGCCAACCTTTGACCGCATCGACGTGCCGGTGCTGTGCCTGCGGGGTGCCGATTCAGATCTGCTGCTGGCCGACACGGCCGAAGCCATGCGAGATCGTGGTCCGCGCGCGCTGGTGGTGACGATCGCAGGTTGCGGGCATGCACCGGCTCTCAATGTGCCGGAGCAGTTCGAGCTGGTGCAGCGGTTCCTGGCGGGGCACTGAGCCGCTTTGGTTGAAATGCGGCTCACGAGCCGGGCAGGGCGTGGCGCAGCAGCAGGGCGGCGAGCACCCACATGGTCACGCCGATCAGGGCGTCGAGCACCTGCCAGGCACGGGGTCGCGCGAACCACCGCGCCATCCGGCGGGCGCCAAAACCCAGCAGACTGAACCACAGCAGGCTGGCTGCGCTGGCCCCTGCAACGAACCAGCCGCGCAGCGCAGCAGGCTGCTGTGCGCCGATGCTGCCCACCAGCAGCACTGTGTCCAGATACACGTGCGGATTGAGCAGCGTGAAGGCTGCCGCCTGGGCCAGCGCGGCGCCTCGGCCGATGGACTCACCGGTCCCGGATGCCGTCAAAGCTTGCGGACGCCGTGCGCGCCTCAGAGCGCGCCACCCATAGACCGCGAGGAAAGCTGCACCGGCCAGCGCCAGTGCACGCGCGATGCCGGGGCTGCTTCCCAGCGCCTGCGCCATGCCCAGCACGCCGGCCGCGATCAGCACCGCATCGGCCACGGCACAAAAGACCACCACGCTGCCCACGTGCTCGCGACGCAGCCCCTGGCGCAACACAAAAGCGTTTTGCGCGCCGATGGCCACGATGAGCCCCAGGCTCAGCGCCAGGCCTTGAAAGAAGACGGGCCAGGCAGCCGACAGGGTTCAGTCCTTCGCGCCGATCGCCAACGCCCGCTCGCGGTTGGCCTTCAACTCCATGGGGTTGTCGGCGGTTTTGGTGGCCCAGCCCTGCAGGTGCTGCTCTGCCACGTCACTCAGCGCGCGGATCCACTCGGGCTGGTCATTGAGGCAGGGGATGTACTGGAAGCTCTGGCCGCCCGCGTGCAGGAAGGCTTCGCGCGCTTCCATGTTGATTTCTTCCAGCGTTTCCAGGCAGTCGCTGGTGAAGCCGGGGCAGACCAGGTCCACGCTCTTCAAGCCCTTGCCCGCCAGATCGATGAGCGTGGGCTCGGTGTAGGGCTCCAGCCACTTGGCCTTGCCAAAGCGCGACTGGAAGGTGACCTTGTAGCGGTCTTTCGGCAAGCCCAGGTGTTCGGCCAGCAGGCGCGCGGTCTTGTGGCATTCGCAATGGTAGGGGTCGCCCAACTGGAGCGTGCGCTCGGGCACACCATGGAAACTCATCACCAGTTGTTCGCTCTGGCCGTGCGCTGCCCAGTGCGCCTTGATGGTTTTGGCCAGCGCCTGGATGTAGCCCGGGTGGTCGTGGTAGCGGTTGATGAAGCGCAGCTCGGGCAGGTTGCGCACCTTCGCCGCCCAGTTCATCACGCCGTCGATCACACTGGCCGTGGTGGTGGCGCTGTACTGAGGGTAGGCCGGCAACACGAGCACGCGCGTCACGCCTTCTGCCCTGAGTTCGTCCATCACCGAGGCAATGGACGGGTTGCCGTAGCGCATGGCGTAACGCACCGTGACCTGGTGACCGCGCTCGCCCAGGTAGCCGCGCAGCAGGGTGGCCTGGCGCTCGGTCCACACCTTCAGCGGCGAGCCCTCGGGCATCCAGATGCCGGCGTACTTGGCGGCCGACTTTTTGGGCCGCACGCGCAGGATGATGCCGTGCAGGATCAGCATCCAGACGAAACGCGGGATTTCCACCACACGCTGGTCGCCCAGAAACTCGGCCAGGTAGCGGCGCAAGGCGGGGGCGGTAGGTTCGTCGGGGGTGCCCAGGTTGCAGAGCACGACGGCCGTGCGGGCGGCCTGGCCATGTTTGTAGGGCGGTTCGGTTTGGAAGGGCATGCGCTATTCTCTCGCAAGCATGAAAACCCCCGTGAGTACAGCCCCGCACGCCGCACCAGCCACGCTGGATCCGACCCGCATCCGCGCCATCACCATCGATCTGGACGACACGCTGTGGCCGATCTGGCCCACCATCGAGCGTGCCGAGCGGGCGCTGGCCCGCTGGCTGATCGAGTACGCACCCGCCACCGCCCGCCTGTACGCCACACCCGGCGCCTTGCGCCAGGCGCGCATGCACCTGCAGGCCACGCGGCCCGACCTGTCCAACGACCTCAGCGCCCTGCGCCTGGAGTCGATCCGCCACGTGCTGCAGCAGGCCGGCGACGACCCGGAACTGGCCGAGCCCGCGTTCGACGTGTTTTTCGACGAACGCCAGCGGGTTCAGCTGTTTGAAGACGCGATGCCTGCGCTGGAGTGGCTGAGCACGCGCTACCCGGTGGTGGCCTTGTCCAATGGCAATGCCGATGTGCACCGCGTCGGCCTGGGGCACCATTTCCACGCTGCACTCAGCGCGCGCCAATTCGGTGTGGGCAAGCCCGATGCGCGCATCTTCCATGCGGCCGCCGGTGCGGCCGGTGTGCTTCCTGCCGAGGTGCTTCACATCGGCGACGACCCGCACCTCGATGTGGTGGGCGGTCTGGGCGCCGGGATGCAGGTGGCCTGGGTCAATCGCGCTGCCGCCGCGTGGGAGCATGCGCCGCTGCAACCCCACACCACCGTGGTCGACCTGATGGCCCTGTGCCAGCAGCTCGGTTGACTGGTCTCTCCCAACGACCGAACCGCATGAGCCTCACCATCCACGGCATTGCCGCGTCCCGCGCCATCCGCCCGCTGTGGGCAGCGACCGAACTCGGTCTGGATTTCAAGCACGTCAACACCCCTTACCAAGGGGGTGCCACGCGCACGCCCGGGTTCCTCGCATTCAACCCCAACGGGCACATTCCGGTGCTGGTGGATGCCCGGGCCGAGGGCGATGTGGTGGTGTGGGAGAGCATGGCCTGCGCGCTGTATGTGGCGCGCCACCACGGCAAGGCCGACGGCCAGAGCATCAGCCCCGCTACGGTCTTTGAAGATGCGCAAGCCTTGCGCTGGAGTTTCTGGGCAGTCAGCGAAGCCGAGAGCGACGCGCTGACTGTGCTCATGCACCGCATGGCCATGCCCGAAGACCGCCGCCGGCCCGAGCTGGCCGAGGCTGCCGAGCGGCGCCTTGCCGTGCCGTTTCGCGTGATCGAACAGCACCTGCAGCAGCAACAGGCCAAGGGCCAGGCCTTTCTGGCTTCCGACCGTTTCACCGTGGCCGACCTGTGTGTGGCCAGCGTGTTGAACTGGGCACGGCCGTCGCACGCGCTGATGAGCGCCCATCCGCTCACCCACGCCTGGATCAAGACCTGCATCGATCGCCCGGCCTACGTTCAGGCCAAGGCACTGGGCTGAGCTTTTTCAGAAGCCCCAGAGCGGGCGTTTGGCGATCCAGCCGCTGACGCCTTCGCTGCGTTCCACACGCACCCAGTCGGCGCGCTTCTCGCGCGTGCGCAACAGCTCGCCGTATTCCACCTTGCCCACGATGCGGTGCTGCGTGCCGGGTCCGCTGCGCAGGTTGGCCACCCTGGACTTGACCACGTGGTGCGGCGAGTTGCCGGTGAGCGAACGCGCCACCCAGCCGGTGTCCCCTTCAAAGTCGCGCACCCGCACCCAGCTGCCCTTGCGCCCGGTGATTTGCAGCGGGTAGCCCTGCTTCAGCTCCCACAGCACCGCGGTGTGCGTGCCCGGGCCTTCGCGCATGTTCAGGGTGCTGCCCTTGACGCTGACCATGCTTTGCGCCTGCGCAAGGTTGGTGGATAGGGTGGCCAGGCACAGGCCGGCCATGATCAGCAGTTGTCGGGTGGGGTTGGTCCAAGGCATGCGGGATGTGTCCTTTACTCAGGTTGAAAAAAGTTCCAGCCACTGGGAACGTGGGTGTCGCCAGAGGTTCCCTGGCTGTGGCGCGGGAACGGCCTCAGCCGCGGGATGCGGCCAGTCGGGCGGCTTCAAGGCCGCTGCGCGCGGCGGCTTCGAGTGTCGCAGGGTACGGGCCCTGCACATAGTCGCCAGCGGCGTAGAGCCCCGGGGCCATCAGTGGGCCGGGCCGTTCCAGCCCGGGTGTGCAGGCAAAGGTGGCACGCTTTTCCACCACCGTGATCAGCGGCTGCAAGGCCAGACCCAACTGTTGCCGACCTTGCTGCAACACGCGCGCCTGCAGCTCATCACGCTCGCCATGGCTCGCACTCACCACAAAGGCGAGCACTCCTTGCGCGGCGGGATCGGCGGGATTGAGTTGCCCACGGTCGAACACAAACTGCGCAGGCGCGGCGTGTTCGTCTGGTTCGGCACGCAGGGCCAGCATGGGCGCTGCGAGACGGGCGCCGGCTGCCAGGGCATAGACCGTGGTGATGGCGGTGAAGCCCAGGGCGTGGGCCGACAGCGCCCAGCTGGCCAGGGCCTCGTTGTCGTCGGCATGGGCCAGCAAAGTCTGTGCGGCCACGCTGGCGGGTGTGGCCCAGATCACACGGTCGAAGGTCTCGTCGATGCCTTCGCCCGTGAGGTGCCATTGCCCTGCGTGGGGCTGCAGCCCCGTGACGCGGGCGCCTGTGTGCACGCGCGATGTCTCGCCATGTTGCGTCTGCAGCCATTGCGCGGCGGCTGCCGGAAACAGGCTGGTGAGATCGGTGCGCGGCAACAGCAGGCTCGACGCGCTGAAGCCCGCCGCACCGCGGCCGAACAAGGCATCGCGCATGACGCGCAGGAACACGGCGGCGCTCGCGTGCGAAGCGGGGAGGTTGAGGGCAGACACGCACAGCGGCTCGATGAGCTCCTGCATCACCCGGTCAGGCAAGGCCTCACACAGCTGGCCGACCGTGGCCGTGGGCTCGCAACGAAAGCCAGCCATCTGCCAGCCCAGCGAGGCGCGAATCAGCGCCAGGCGTTCGCCCCAGGTCCATCCACGCGCGCTGGCGATGGCTGCCAGCGCATTGAACGGTGCAGGCCAGCGTGCGGCCCAGGCCGGCGTCTGCAGGCCCGTGCCATCGGGGTAGGGCAACGAGAGCGGCAGGGCCATCAACACCTGCGGCAGGTCCAGCCCCACGCGTTGCATCAGTGCCAGGGTTTCGCTGTAGGCACCGATCAGGATGTGCTGGCCGTTGTCCAGGGTGATGGGTGTGCCGTCGGGTTTTTCGGTGCTCAGTGCACGGGCGCGGCCACCCAGGGTGCGCGTGGCTTCGAAGACGGTGACATCCATGCCCAACCCGGCGGCTTCAACCGCCGCGGCCATGCCGGCCCAGCCTGCGCCGACGACGGCTACCTTCATGGAAGGAGTGGAGAACGGTCGCAGCGCCGGGCCGCCCCAAGCAAGACCAGCCCCCTTGGGGGGCAGCGGACCACGCGCAGCGGGGGAGCGTGGGGGCAACGAGCCCGACGCCGGGCCGCCCCAAGCAAGACCAGCCCCCTTGGGGGGCAGCGACCTGCGAAGCGGCGGAGCGTGGGGGTCATAACCTGCCCAACGCCTGGACTTTCCAGGCCAGCCAGAATTTGCGCAGCGGCGTGAGGCTGACGCGCTGCGTCAGCACCAGTAGCGGGTCGGCGGCGATCTCCTTCAAAAGGGTTCGGTAGATGCTGGCCATCATCAGCCCGGGCTTCTGCGCGCGGCGGTCGGCCGCAGGCAGCAGGGCCAGGGCGTCGTCGTAGGTTTGCAGCGCGCGCGTGCACTGGAACTGCATGAGCGCGCTGAAGCGGCGGTTGAAATCGGCCACATCGGTGCCGGGTGCGGCGCCCCGTTGCAGCAACTCGTGGGCCTTCACGTTGAAACTTTGCAGCTCGTTGACCGGCAGGTAGATACGGCCTCGAGCGGCGTCTTCGCCGACGTCGCGCACGATGTTGGTGAGCTGGAACGCCAGACCCAGGCGGTGGGCGTAGTCGGTGGTTTGCAGCTGCGTCTGGCCAAAGATGCTGGCGGCCACCTCGCCCACCACGCCGGCCACGAGGTGGCAGTAGCGCTGCAGGTTGGCGAAGTCGAGGTAGCGGTTCTGCTCCAAATCCATCTGGCAGCCGTCGATCACGGCGTTCAGGTGCCGGGCTTCGATGGCGTAGGTGGCACTCAGCGGCATGAGCGCACGCATCACCGGGTGGGTGGGCGAGCCGGCGAACGATTGCGCCACCTCGCGCCGCCACCAGGCCAGTTTGGTCTGTGCCACGGCCGGGTCGCTCACCTCGTCCACCACATCGTCCACCTCCCGGCAGAACGCATAGAAGGCGGTGATCGCCGCCCGCCGCTCGGCCGGCAGGAACAGAAAGGCGTAGTAGAAGCTGCTGCCCGAGGCCGCGGCTTTTTGCTGGACGTAGTCTTGTGGAGTCATGGGCGCGTTTTTTCGACAAGTGTACGTACCACTTGCCCCGCGCGGCAGCGCTGGTGTCCCGGTCTGGCAGGCCTTCGAACATGGGCTGAAAACCCCGGCGGGGCAATGGGCCATTGCCGCACTCAAGCGCTCGGGAATGTCAGCCCACCAAAAGACTGGCCGGCGTAGGATGCCTGAGCAATCCTGCATTTCCCCACGAGGTCAACAATGAACGGTTCGAATCGCCGCGTTTTCATGCTTCAAGTCGCTGCCGCCAGCGGCACCGCACTCATGGCAGCCAACGCCCAGGCACAGGCCGCCATGGTCAACGAGAAGGACGCACAGGCCGCCGCACTGGGCTATGTGGCCGACTCCACCAAGGTCGATGCCAAGAAGTTTCCCAAGCACGCAGCCACGCAGCTGTGCAGCAACTGCCAGGTGTATGCCGGCAAGCCCGCCGACCCGGCAGGCCCTTGCGCGATCTTCCCCGGCAAGCTGGTGGCCGGCAAAGGCTGGTGCAGCGCCTGGGTCAAGAAAGCCGGCTGACACCCGGGGAGTTGGAGCGCTGGCGCTGCCAGCGCCTTATTTGAAAGAGGGCTGGCGTTGCCGCCAGCGCCTCGTGATATCCCAGCCGTGTGCCAAGCCTGATGCGCTCAGGCACAGGGCGACCCAGGGCCATTCCAGCCCGCTGACAGCAGCGCGCACGGCCAGCATCAGGCAAATGCCTGAGAGCATGTTCAAGGCGTATTCACCCGGGGCCAGCCCTTGGCCCGTGAGCCGGTGGTACAGCCACAGCCCTACCCCTTCCAGCACGGTGAACACGATCACCGCGTCGAGCAGCCAGCGGATCTGCCAGAGGTCCGTCACACCCGCGCGAAGCCCAGCAGGTGGCTCATGTCCTTCAGGAAGATGCGCACGTGCGCCATGGGCTTCTTGCGCGCGAGTTGCTTGTTCATGTAGGACTCGAAGGTGAGTTGCTGCACGTCGCGGTCCTCGCAGATCTTCACAAAGCGTTCGCGGCGCTTCTCGCTCCCGTACCAGAACCACTGCATGATGCCGAGGACCGTGAACACGGTGCCGTGCAGTTTCATGAAGCGTTTGCGCGCCAGCTTGAGCGCGCGCACATCGCCGGTGGCCAGCATCTCGTGCGCGGCCTGCGCGGCCAGTTCGCCACCGAGCATGGCGTAGTAGATGCCTTCGCCCGAGGCGGGCGCGACCACACCCGCAGCGTCGCCAGCCAGCACCACGTCGCGGCCGTTGTCCCAGCGCTTCAGCGGTTTCATGGGCAGCGGTGCACCCTCGCGACGCAGCGTCTCGCAGCCGGCCAGCCCGCTGGCTTCGCGCATTTTCTGCACCGAGCCGCGCAGTGAAAAGCCCTTGTCGGCGCTGCCGGTGCCAATGCTCATGGTGTCGCCGTGCGGGAACACCCAGCCGTAGAAGTCGGGTGAAAAGCGACCCTGGTAGTACACGTCGCAGCGCGTGCCGTCGTAGCCGGCGGGCTGGGCCTCTTGCGTGGGGGCGCGCACAATCTCGTGGTACGCGAACACGTACTGTGTGTCCTCCACGCCGGGCACCGCGCCCTGGCGTGCCACCTGCGACTTGGCGCCGTCGGCACCCACGATCACGCGGGCGCGCACCTGAGCCGGTGTGCCTTCGCCGCGCTGGTGGCGATCGCGCGCGGCGTAGTGAACGACGCTGGTGCCGTCCGCGTCGCGGCTGAGTTTTTCAAACACGCCGGTGCGCCGCACCGCGCCCGCCGTGGCAGCCCGTGCCCGCAGCCATTCGTCGAACGACTCGCGGTTGACCATGCCGACGAAGCCGTTGTCGATCGGAATGTCCACGTGCTTGTTGGAGGGCGCGATCATGCGCGCGCACTGCGCCTTGGCCACCAGCAGCTCGTCGGGAATCTCGAAGTCCTTGATGAGGCGCGGCGGTATCGCGCCGCCACAGGGCTTGATGCGGCCAGCGCGATCCAGCAGCAGAACCGAACGGCCCTGGCGGGCCAGTTCGTGGGCAGCGGTGGCACCAGCGGGGCCGCCGCCGATCACCACCACGTCGAAGATTTCGTCTGTGTTCATGACAATTGCCTGGGGTTGGGGCCGACAGCGAAGGCGTCACCGGCGTTGGAGAAAGGGGGGGTGCGGGAGGTTGCTTGTGACGGGGGTGCCGAGATGCGCCAGGCCAGCGAGGCCGAGAGCAGGAACAACAAACCTTCGAGGGCGAACACCACGGCGTAGGCCG
Source organism: Burkholderiales bacterium (assembly GCA_038327405.1). Lineage (GTDB taxonomy): Bacteria > Pseudomonadota > Gammaproteobacteria > Burkholderiales > Burkholderiaceae_C > Hydrogenophaga. The sequence continues at coordinate 15,954 of JBBQKZ010000025.1, forward strand.
ATCCTGGTGTTGCGATGAGCCAGCGCGCCAGATCGCTCGCGCCCGTGCCCACCAGGCCGCCCAGGCCAAAGGCCACAGCCTGCGCGGCGCCCCACAGACCCATGCGCACACCTTCACGCGCCTGCCGGCCCTCGCTGGCCAGCCTCATCATCGAACCGATGGCGCCGATGGAAAACGCGCCGTTGGCCAGGCCCAGTGCAAACACCGTGGCCTTGAGAGGTGAGCCTTCGCCCTGCAATCCCGCCAGGGTGAGGCCGAACAAGGCCAGCGCCGAGGCGATGCAGCCGCCGATGGTCCAGCCGCGCAGCGAACCGATGCGCCCCAGCACCGGGTGCGCCGGGAAACGCGCTGCCAGCGCGCCCGAGAAAGCCACCAGCAACATGCCGGCCAGCACACCACCGTGCTGCACGCCCGAGAGCTGGGTGGACTCACCCGGCGTGTAGCCGAACACCGTGCCGGCAAAGGGTTCCAGGATCAGGTCTTGCGCGCTGTAGGCCAGCATGGAGACGAACACGAAGATCGTGAAGCGCCGGGCGACCGGCTCACCCCAGACCTGCGCCAGCGCCTCTTTGAAGCGCGGTGCGTCGCCATTGGGACGCTCGTAGTGCTCCTGCTCGCCTTCCAGTCCGCGCAGCGCCACCAGAGCAAGCACAAAGGCGATCAGCGACACACCTGCTGTCACGGCCAGCAGGCGTTCGGGCGAGTAGGGTTCCAGAAAATGGCCGGCCACGCCAGCCGTCAGCGCGAAGCCGGCGATCATCATCATCCAGACCAGCGTGGCGGCGCCCGCGCGGCGCTTGGCCGGCACGCGCTTGGCCAACATCACCAGCAACGACGTGCCGCTGGCGCTCACGCCCAACCCCACCAGTGCAAAGCCGAACACGGCCAGCGCGATGCCGGCGCCCCGATCCGTGGCCATCCACACGGTGCCCAGCGCCGCCACCACGCCACCCATGCCCAGCACTGCCATGCCGCCCACGATCCACGGCGTGCGGCGCCCGCCCACGTCGGAGCCGTGGCCCATGCGGGGACGTGCGATCTGGACGAGGTAGTGCAGGGCGACCAGCATGCCCGGCAGCAGGGCCGGCAGGGCCAGCTCGACCACCATCACGCGGTTGAGCGTGGAGGTGGTGAGCACGACGATGGCGCCCAGCGCCATCTGCACCAGGCCAAGGCGCGCAATGCTGCCCCAGCCAAACGGTGTCATGCGCCTGCTCCCGCCATGGACCGCAGCGCAAAGGCGCTGACCATCATCCCGGACACAAACAGCGGCACACCGAAGCCGCTGTACCAGAGTGCGCGTGGTGTCGGGTCAGCGAGGAAGCGGCGCATCATCACGGCCTGCGCCGCCAGAAGACCCGCCACACCGGCCGCGTGCCATGGCTGGCCCCAGGCGAGAAGCAGCGCAATCACCACCACCTGCGGCACCGCCATGAACCAGCAGGCCACGCGCGCGGCGCGGTCCACACCCAGCTGCACCGGCAATGAGCGCACGCCCATCTGCCGGTCGCCCGCCACGGCCTTGAAATCGTTGAGCGTCATGATGCCGTGGGTGCCGGCGCTGTACAGCGCAGCCAGCACCAGCGATTCACCGCCGGGCATGGCGCCCCCGGCCATCACAGCCGCGCCGGTGATCCAGGCAATGCCTTCGTAGCTGATGCCGCAAGCCGCGTTGCCCCACCAGCCGTTTTCTTTCAAACGCACTGGCGGTGCGCTGTAGGCCCAGGCAAGCAGCAGGCCGAGCGCTGCCGCGCCAAAGCCCCAGGGACCGAGCAGGGTCGCCACGGCCAGCGACACCCCGGTCCAGAGAATGGCGAGGTACAGACCCCATTGCCCGGGGATGCGACCCGATGGAATGGGCCGTTGCGGTTCGTTGATGGCGTCCACGTGGCGGTCGTACCAGTCGTTCACCGCCTGACTCGTCGCGCACACCAGCGGCCCGGCCAACGCCACCCCCACCACCGCCAGCAACCAGCGCCCATCCATCGACACGCCCGAGGCCACCACCCCACAGGCAAACGCCCACATCGGCGGAAACCAGGTGATGGGTTTGAAGAGCTCGGTGACAGCCGAGAGGGCAGGGAGTTGCATGGAAATGGTTGTACATCTCCCGTCAAAAAGTGTCAAAGAAAAATGACACTACATGTGTAAACCAAGGGTAACCCCTGAGGCGGTGGCGCAGCCGCACCGCCGAAAAAAAACCAGCCGGAGAAAGGCTGGTTTTGACCAGGGGTAGCGCGGATCCGGCTCCGCCGGTCCCAGCTGCTGCCCCCCTCCCGCCGCAGGCCGGGAGAAGGGGGAGCCGCAAAGCGGCGCGGGGGGGGCCCTGTCAATGCGTGTCTTCGCTCAAACCTTCAAGGATGCCGAAGCGGCGCAGCTTGATATAGAGGCTTTGGCGCGAAAGGCCCAGCATTTCGGCGGCCGAGGCGCGGGTGTCGCCGGTCAGTTCCAGCGCGGCTTCGATGCAGAGCTGCTCGATCAGGTCGGTGGTCTCGCGCACGATGTCCTTGAGCGGCAGTCGGCCAACCAGCTCGGTCATCTGGCTGGCCGAACGGGGAAGTTCTTTGCTGGCCCGGGTTTCAATGCCCAGACGGCGGCCGACGTCGCGGATGGTGAAGCCCAGGCAGCGCTGGGAGCCGGCATTGGCCGCCACCGCCGAGATCTCAACCTCGGCGGTGGAGCCGTATTCGCCGCGCAGCTGGGTGGCAAACAGGCGCACGCTGCCGTGCTGGCGCAGGTTGGTGAGCAGCACACGGAAATCGACCCCGGTGCGGCCCAGCCACTTCTCAAGCACCTCGCCGCGGGCCTGGTCTTCGCTGCCGAGCTGGCCGAGTTCGAGAAAAGCGCGGTTGGCGCTCAGGATTCGGCCGTCGAGGTCTGTCACCACCAGCGCGTCGGGCGCGCTTTCCATGACCTGCAGCAGCTGGCGCTTGCTGGCCGCCAGACTGGGCGCGGCCATGTCCATGGGCCGGGTGAAGCGCAGCAGGAAGTGCAGTGTGTTTTCCTGGCGGAACTGCGAAGCAGCCACCACCATGTCCTGGTTGGAGTCGACCAGGCGGATCGTGCAAGGATCGGCCCGGCCGCTGGCGCGCAGTCGGTCCAGCATCTCGCGAACGGCGGTCTGGCTGGCTTCGTCGAGGCTGCTGAGCAGGGTCCATCCGGGCAGGCGCGAAGGCTCACCAAACAGCTCGTGGGCGGCGGGGTTGGCTTCTTCGAGTTTGTCGATCGAGCCTTCCAGAATGAGCACCGGCTCGGAGGCCATCTGGAACAGCAGGCGGTAGCGTGTTTCCACCTGGCGCAGGCGCCAGTAATCGCGTTCCATGGATTGCTGGGCAGTCACCAGGCGCTGCTGCAAGGCCACCTGGCCGCGCAGGTCGCGGCCAAAGGCCACGCTGTGCGAGACCTCGTCGGTCTGGCCCTTGTTTTTGCGATGAACCTGCACCACCGAGTACGACAGGGGCAGATCGGCCCGGTCGCTCATGGGATGGTTCACATGGCGCCAGCGCACGCTGTCGAGGCTGGGTTTGTCGTTGTGACCCAGCAGGTCTTCGATCTTGGGTTTGCTCTCGACCGTGACCGTTTGCGACCAGGGCTTGCCGATCCATTCCTGGCAGCCCAAGCCCATCATGTCCTTGCCGATCAGGGCCAGGTCGCGGATCACGCCGTCGTTGTCCAGAATGAGGACCACGTCGGCAGAGGCGGTCACCAACTCCGCGGCGGCGTCTGCGTCCAGACCTGCCAGGTACTGGTCGGCCTTTTCAAACGGACTGTGGACATACGCTGGCGGCGTCTGCGACATGTTGGACTTTCGAGGTTCTAGCAAAATCACTAAGTGGGTGAACCGGCTTGCACCTGACGGCGCACCTGGTTTTCGATCAGCAGTTTGTCTGCCAGGGCCGGTGCAGAAGGGCCATCGGTGATGATGGCGTCGGCAGGTATCCGGTCGCCGAACTCAGGGCGCAAGGCAAAGATCGCCCCTCCGGCAATTATAGAGACGCCGGGGTTGAGGCTCTTGCGCCGAACCAGGGCCATCGTCTCGCTCAAGCGCTCGATGCCGGTCTCGCAGGCCAGGGAGAAGCCCACCACGTCGTACCAGTCTTTCTGCACCATGGCCGGCGCGCCCTCCGAGGCCACAAAACTCGTGATCACTTCCCAGCCGGCCCGGTGGAAGAATTCGCCCACCAGCGACAGGCCGAACGTGTGCTGCTCCCCCGGGCAGGGCATCAGCAGCACCCGCTTTGTTTGGGCCGCGTCGCCTTCGCGGTCGAATTGGGAGAACGCCGCGCTGTTTTCCCGCAGCAGTTGCTGCAGGCGTCCCAGCGCTACGGTGACCTCGGTGAAGCTGCACAGGTCGCGCTCCCACAGTTCGCCCAGGTAACGGGCGACCGGCGCGAGCAGGTCCAGAAAGACGGATTCGGTGGACACGCCGCGGTCCCGCAACGCCGCCACGAAGCCGCGCAAGGTCGCGTCGTCCTCGTTCAGCACCAGTTGTGCAAAGGGAATCACGTCCTCGCTGGCCACGTGCAGGCCGTGGGACTGCGGCTGGATCACCTCCTCGCGGCCCAACCTGTGGGCAAGCATGAGCCGGGGAATGATTTCGTATTCGACCGCCTTGGCCAGCAACACGGAACGCAGGCCGTCGTCATTGGAAGCTTCCAGGGGATCTGTGCGCAACAGGTCGTCGATACCCGGGGGACCCGCTGGCGTGCAGGCCCCGTCGGGCCAGCCTTCGGTCGGGGGCGAGCCGAAGAGTTCTGTCTCGGATGCCGACGATTGCCGGGAATAAGAGCCCATGTGCCTGTCTCCTGGCGCTGATGCGCGGTGCCGATACGCAGGGGCCACGGTGCTTGCCGGAGCTTTCTTACGAGATCAGAAATAACGGGAAGCCGTTTCGGACGGACTGAGCGGCGGATCGGCCGCGATCAGTTCCTTGGAACGCGTTGTACTGCTGTCAACCTGAAGCGTCAAAACATTTCTCAATCCTGTCCAAAAAATGTACCGGGGCGGCTTGCATGTGTCAATAAAAAAATACGTCAAGTTAAGTTGACACAAAGTGCCGGAGCATCTAAATTGGACCCAAGCGACATCCCTTGGAGACACAACAGATGCACCCCGACCGTCAGCGGCCCCCCGGCCGCCCTCTGTACACCCCCGAAGAACGGGTGCGGCGAGACGCCACGGTGTGGACGCTTGTGCAGGGCATTCTGGCGCCAGTGCAATTCCTGGTGTTTCTGGTCAGCCTTGGGCTGGTGCTGCGTTTTCTGGCCACCGGCGACGGCCAGACCGCCGCCACCGTGTCGGTGGTGGTCAAGACCCTGACCCTCTACACCATCATGATCACCGGCTGCATATGGGAAAAGGTGGTCTTTGGCCGCTACCTGTTTGCCCCGGCTTTCTATTGGGAAGACGTGTTCAGCATGCTGGTGCTGGCGTTGCACACGGCCTACCTGGTGGCGCTGCTCACCGGGACGCTGGATGCCCGCAGCCTGGCCTGGCTGGCGCTGGCGGCCTACGCCACCTATGTGGTCAACGCCGGCCAGTTCATCTACAAGCTGCGCATGGCGCGGCTCCAGGGCCCGTCGGGCACCGTGGCGGTGCCAACATGAGCCCGGTCATTCCCATTCAGGTGGCGTCGAGGGGTTGCGCTGACGCACCCGTGCTCAAGGAACGGGGCCAGCGCGAGGTGTTCTGCGGCCTCACCGGCATCATCTGGCTGCACCGCAAGATCCAGGATGCGTTTTTCCTCGTGGTCGGTTCGCGCACCTGCGCCCACCTGATCCAGAGCGCCGCCGGCGTGATGATCTTTGCCGAGCCACGTTTTGCCACCGCGATCATCGATGAACGCGATCTGGCCGGTCTGGCCGACTGCAATGAAGAACTCGACCGCGTGGTCACCCGCCTGATCGAGCGCCGGCCCGAGATCAAGCTGCTGTTTCTGGTGGGCTCCTGCCCGTCCGAGGTCATCAAGCTGGACCTGTCGCGCGCAGCATCCCGCCTCTCGGGCCGCTTTTCGCCCGACGTGCGCGTGCTGAATTATTCGGGCAGCGGCATCGAGACCACCTTCACCCAGGGCGAAGACGCCTGCCTCGCTTCGCTGGTGCCGGTGTTGCCCGCCTCGAGCGCCAACGCACCGGCTGCACTGATGGTGGTGGGCGCCCTGGCTGATGTGGTGGAAGACCAGTTCGCCCGTCTGTTCAAACAGCTGGGCATCGGCCCGGTGCAGTTTTTCCCGCCGCGCCAGGCCAACGAGATGCCGGCGGTGGGCCCCAACACCGTGTTTTTGCTGGCCCAGCCTTTCCTGGCCGACACGGCGGTGGCGCTGGAGGCGCGCGGCGCCACCCGGCTGCCGGCCCCTTTTCCGCTGGGGGTGGAGGGCACCACCGCCTGGTTGCAGGCGGCGGCTTCGGCCTTCGGTGTTGACGCTGCCACCTTCGATGCTGCCATCGCTCCTGCCCGCGACCGCGCCACCACCGCCGTGGCCCGCCAACGCGCGCAGCTTGCCGGCAAAAGCATCTTCTTTTTTCCCGATTCGCAGCTCGAGATCCCGTTGGCGCGCTTTCTGTCGCGTGAACTCGGCATGGTGCTCAAGGAAGTCGGCACGCCGTACCTGCACCGCCAGCACATGGCCGAAGAACTGGCGCTGCTGCCCGAAGGCACGTTCCTGAGCGAGGGCCAGCACGTGGAAAACCAGCTCGACCGCTGCCGCGCCGCCCAGCCCGACATCGTGGTGTGTGGCCTGGGCCTGGCCAACCCGCTGGAGGCCGAGGGTCTCACCACCAAGTGGGCGATCGAACTGGTCTTCACCCCCATCCAGGGCTTCGAGCAGGCGGCCGATCTGGCCGAGCTGTTCAGTCGCCCGCTGGTGCGCCGCCTGCGCCTGGCCGCCTGATCCTTCACCGACACCCTCACCATGCAACTCACGCTCTGGACCTACGAAGGACCACCCCATGTGGGCGCGATGCGCATCGCCACCGCGATGAAGGACGTGCACTACGTGTTGCACGCGCCGCAGGGCGATACGTATGCCGATCTGCTGTTCACCATGATCGAGCGCAACGCCAAGCGCCCGCCCGTGACCTACACCACCTTCCAGGCGCGCGATCTGGGTGGCGACACCGCCGAGTTGTTCAAGAACGCCGCGCGCGAAGCCTACGCGCGCTTCAAGCCGCAGGCCATGATGGTCGGCTCCTCGTGCACCGCCGAACTCATTCAGGACGACCCGGGTGGCCTGTGCAAGGCGCTCGATCTGCCGGTGCCGGTGGTGGCGCTGGAGTTGCCGTCGTACCAGCGCAAGGAAAACTGGGGCGCCTCGGAAACCTTCTATCAGATGGTGCGCAACCTGGCTGATACCAGCGTCAGACGCGCGCCCCGCGAAGCCGGCCAGCGCGCCCGCTGCAACATCCTCGGCCCGGCCGCCCTGGGCTTTCGCCACCGCGACGACCTGCGCGAAATCTCTGGCTTGCTGCGTGAGATGGGCGTGGACATCAACGTGACCGCCCCCCTGGGTGCTTCACCCGCCGACATGGCCCGGCTGGGCGACGCCGACTTCAACGTGGTGCTCTACCCCGAGATCGCCAACGTGGCGGCCGGGTGGCTCAAGCGCACGTTTGGCCAACCGTCGACGCGCACCGTGCCGATCGGCTCGGGCGCCACGCGCGACTTCATCGCCGAGGTGGCCGAGCTGGCCGGCGTGGACCCGACCGCCGTGCTGGCCAATGCCGAAGCCCGCGCCCCTTGGTACGCCAAATCGGTTGACTCCACTTACCTCACGAGCAAACGCGTGTTTGTGTTCGGCGACGCCACCCATGTGGTCGCCGCGGCGCGCATCGCTGCGCAAGAGATGGGTTTCACCGTGGTCGGCCTGGGTACCTACAGCCGCGAGTTCGCCCGCGAGGTGCGCGAGGCGGCTGCGCTCTACGGTGTTGAAGCACTGATCAGCGACGACTATCTCGAAGTCGAAGCCCGCATCGCCGAGCTGCAGCCCGAGCTGGTGCTGGGCTCGCAGATGGAGCGCCACATCGCCAAGCGGCTGGGCGTGCCCTGTGCGGTGATCTCGGCCCCGGTGCACGTGCAGGACTTTCCCGCGCGCTACTCGCCGCAGATGGGTTTTGAAGGAGCCAACGTGCTGTTCGACACCTGGGTGCACCCGCTGATGATGGGTCTCGAAGAACACCTGATCGGCATGTTCCGCGGCGACGCCGAGTTCCATGAAGACGCGGCGCCGTCCCACCTGGGTGGTGCTGTGACGCCCAAGACGGTGGTGGCAGCGCAACCCGTGCAGCCCGAGACCGTCATGGTCCCGGTCGAGCAGGCCGCCGCCAACGAAACCCTCACGCCGCAAGAGGCCACCTGGGGTCTCGATGCCGAAAAAGAACTGCGAAAGATCCCCTTCTTCGTTCGCGGAAAAGCAAAGCGCAATACCGAGCGTTTCGCCATTGACCGAGGGGTGTCCCTGATCACCGTGGAGACGCTGTATGACGCCAAAGCTCACTATGGGCGCTAAGACCCCGACGGCCAGCGCCCAGCTGCCCGTGCGGCTGGTGGTGGTGACCATGGACACGCACCTGGCCGGTGCCATTGAGCGCGCACAGCGCGCCTTGAAGCAGGAAATTCCCGGTCTGACGATGAGCCTGCACGCGGCGTCGGAATACGCTGGCAACGACGCCGCCATCGAACGCTGCATTGAAGACATCGCCAGCGCCGACATCATCGTGGCCGGCATGCTCTTCATGGAAGACCACTTCCTGCCCATCCTGCCCGCGCTGCAGGCGCGCCGCGACCAGTGCGACGCCATGATCTGCATGGCGTCGGCCGCCGAAGTGGTCAAGCTCACGCGCCTGGGCAACTTCGACATGGCCAAGCCCGCCAGCGGCCCCATGGCCATGCTCAAAAAACTGCGTGGCAGCAAGGAAAAAGCCGCCACCGGTGGCGCTGCGCAAATGAAGATGCTGCGCCGCATCCCGCAACTGCTGCGTTTCGTGCCCGGCACCGCGCAGGACGTGCGCGCGTATTTCATGACGCTGCAGTACTGGCTGGGCGGCTCGGACGAAAACATCCTCAACCTCGTGCGCCACGTGGTGAACCGCGGCGCCGATGGCGAGCGCAAGGTCATGCGCGCACAGGTCAAGGCGCAGCCACCGATCGAGTACCCCGAGGTCGGCGTGTACCACCCACGCATGGCCGGTCGCCTGGCCGACAACGTGGCCGCCTTGCCGCTGCCCGCCGTGCGGCCCACCGTGGGCACGGTCGGTGTGCTGCTGTTGCGCTCCTACCTGCTCTCGGGCAACTCGGCCCATTACGACGGCGCCATCGCCGCGATGGAAGCGCGTGGCCTGCGCGTGGTGCCGGTGTTCGCGGCCGGGCTCGATGCGCGCCCCGCGATCGACGCCTTCTTCATGCAGGACGGCCGATGCATCGTCGACGCCGTCGTCTCGCTCACCGGCTTCTCGCTGGTCGGCGGCCCGGCGTACAACGATGCCAAGGCGGCCGAAGAGATCCTGGCCAGGCTGGATGTGCCTTACGTCGCAGCCCACCCGGTGGAGTTTCAGAACCTGGCGCAGTGGGGTGGCTCCGACCGTGGCCTGCTGCCGGTGGAGAGCACCATCATGGTCGCCATTCCCGAGCTCGATGGCGCCACCAGCCCCATCGTGTTCGGTGGCCGCGCCGGGCCGGTGGGCGTGGCCTGCACCGGCTGCCACCATGCCTGCACCTTCCACGAGAGCGACAGTGCGCAGGACATGCAGTCGTGCCCCGAGCGCGCCATCATGCTGGCCGCACGGGTCTCGCGCCTGGTGGGTCTGCGCCGCAGCGAACGCGCCCAGCGCCGCGTGGCCGTGGTGATCTTCAACTTCCCGCCGAATGCCGGCAACGTCGGCAGTGCCGCGTATTTGTCGGTGTTCGAGTCGATGTTCCACACGCTCACCGCCATGAAGGCGCAAGGCTACACGGTGGACATGCCTGAGAGCATCGACGCGCTGCGCGACGGCATTCTTCAGGGCAACGCCGCGCTGCACGGGGCGGACGCCAACGTGCACACCCTCATCAGCGCCGACGACCATGTGAAACGCGAGCGCTGGCTGAGCGAGATCGAAGCGCAGTGGGGTCCCGCACCCGGCAAACAGTTGAGCAACGGCAGCGACATCCTGGTGCTCGGCAAACAGTTCGGCAACGTGCTGGTGGCGGTGCAACCCTCGTTCGGCTACGAAGGCGATCCGATGCGCCTGCTGTTCGAAAAAGGTCTGTCGCCGACCCACGCTTTCTCGGCCTTCTACCGCTACCTGCGCGAAGACTTCAACGCCCACGCCGTGCTGCATTTCGGCACCCACGGCGCGCTCGAATTCATGCCCGGTAAACAGAGCGGCATGTCGGGCAGCTGCTGGCCCGACCGCTTGATCGGCGACCTGCCCAACATCTACCTCTACGCATCGAACAACCCCAGCGAAGGCGCGATCGCCAAACGCCGCTCGGGCGCCACGCTCATCAGCTACCTCACGCCGCCGGTGGCGCAGGCCGGCCTGTACAAGGGCCTGATCGATCTGAAATCGTCCATCGAGCGTTGGCGCGGTCTGGAGCCCACTTCGCGCGAACGCGTGGAGTGTGTGGCCATGCTGCAGGCCCAGGCCGCCGCACTCGACCTGGTGGACATCGAGCCGGTGTGGAACGCCGAGCTGGGCGGCGACGCCGACCACCACGTGTTCCTGCTGTCGCAGCAGGTGCTGGAACTCGAATACACGCTCATTCCTTGCGGCCTGCACGTGACCGGCCGCGCACCCAGCGAAGCCGAGTGTGTGGACATGCTGCTGGCCATGAGCGAAGCCTGGGAGGGTCAGCGCCCCACGCGCGCTGCGGTGCGTGCCCTGGTCGATGGCCACAGCGTGGAGCAGGCCATGAAGGCTGGCCACATGCACAGCGACGACAGCACCGTGCTGTCCATGCAGGGTCTGGCCGATGCCGGCCGCATGCTCGCCAAGGACACCGAGGTCGACGCCATCCTGTGCGCGCTGGACGGCCGCTACATCCGCCCCGCACCGGGTGGCGACATCCTGCGCACGCCGGCCGTGCTGCCCACCGGGCGCAACCTGCACGGCTTCGACCCGTTCCGCATTCCCAGCGCCTTCGCCGTGAAAGACGGCGCCGAACAGGCGCAGCGCCTGCTCGACCGCCACATGCAGGAGTCCAACCAGTTGCCCGAGTCGGTGGCGATGGTGCTCTGGGGCAGCGACAACCTGAAGAACGAGGGCGCACCGATTGCACAGGCCATGGCGCTCATGGGCGCGCTGCCGCGATTCGACAGCTACGGCCGCATCGCAGGCGCCACGCTCGTTCCCCTGGCCACACTCGGCCGACCGCGCATCGACGTGGTGATCACGCTCTCGGGCATATTCCGCGACCTCATGCCGCTGCAGATCCGCATGCTGGCTGAAGCCGCTTTCATGGCGGCCTCGGCCGACGAATCGGTCGAGCAGAACTGGATCCGCAAGCATGCGCTGTCCTACCAGGCCGAACACGGTTGCACGCTGGAAACCGCCTCGCTGCGCGTCTACGGCAACGCCGAAGGCGCCTATGGCTCCAACGTGAACAACCTGGTCGAGAGCAGCCGCTGGACGGGTGGTGATGAAATCGCCGAGACCTACAGCCGCCGCAAAGGCTTTGCCTACGGCCGCACGGGGCTTGCGATGCAACACACCGCACTGCTGCAAAGCGCGCTGGCCGATGTGGAACTGACCTACCAGAACCTCGATTCGGTGGAGTTGGGTGTGACCACGGTGGACAACTACTTCGACACGCTGGGAGGCATCACGCAAGCGGTGAAGCGGGCACGCGGTGGCGTCACGCCGCCGGTCTACATCGGCGACCAGACCAAGGGCGACGGCGCGGTGCGCAGCCTCAAGGAACAGGTGGCGCTCGAAACACGCACCCGCATGCTCAACCCCAAGTGGTACGAGGGCATGCTGGAGAGCGGCTACGAGGGCGTGCGCCAGATCGAGGTACACGTGACCAACACCATGGGCTGGTCGGCCACCACCGGCCAGGTGCAGCCCTGGGTGTACGAACAACTGAGCCAGACCTTCATGCTCGACCCCGACATGCGCAACCGCATGGCCAAGTTGAACCCCACGGCCTCCATGCGGGTGGCCAACCGCCTGCTGGAAGCGTCCGATCGCCAATATTGGCAACCCGATCCCGAAGTTCTTGCGGCGCTGCGCCAGGCCAGTGAAGAACTCGAAGACCGGCTCGAAGGTGTTTTTGAAGGAGCTACCGAATGATGGAAACCAGCGTTCCCCTGACCGACCTGAGGCGTGCCTCTGGAAAGTCCAGCCGTGAAGACGGGGAGGGCAGCCTTCAGGTCCAGCTCGACCCGTCGCTCAAGATCGGCAATGCCAAGGTCTTTGCCATTTATGGCAAGGGCGGTATCGGCAAGAGCACCACCAGCTCCAACCTCTCGGCCGCGTTTTCCCACCTGGGCAAACGTGTGCTGCAGATCGGCTGCGACCCCAAGCACGACAGCACCTTCACCCTGACCAAGAAGATGCTGCCCACGGTGATCGACGTGCTGGAGACAGTGGACTTCCACGCCGAAGAATTGCGCGTCGAAGATTTCGTGTTCCCCGGCTACAACGGTGTGATGTGCGTGGAGGCCGGTGGCCCGCCCGCCGGCACCGGCTGCGGCGGTTACGTGGTCGGCCAGACCGTGAAGCTGCTCAAGGAGCACCACCTGCTCGAAGACACCGACGTGGTGATCTTCGACGTACTGGGCGACGTGGTGTGTGGTGGTTTTGCTGCCCCGCTGCAGCACGCCGACCGTGCGCTCATCGTCACCGCCAACGACTTCGATTCCATCTTCGCGATGAATCGCATCGTGCAGGCCATTGGTGCGAAGGCGAAGAACTACAACGTGCGCCTGGGCGGCGTGATCGCCAACCGCAGCTCGGCCACCGACCAGATCGACAAGTACAACAACCAGATCGGCCTGAAGCTGGCCGCGCACTTCCCCGATCTGGACGTGATCCGCCGCAGCCGCCTGAAGAAAAGCACCTTGTTCGAGATGGAAACATCGCCCGAACTCGAAGCGGTGAAGAAGGAATACATGCGCCTGGCCGCGTCGCTCTGGCTGGGTGTGGAGCCACTGGCGGCCGTGCCCATGAAAGACCGCGACATCTTCGACCTGCTCGGGTTCGATTGATCGGTGACACAGCAATGAAAACCTCCAACGCCAACTACATCGAGCGCCGCTCGGAGATCGAAAACTATTTCGATCGCACCGCTGCCAAGGCGTGGGAACGCCTGACGTCGACCGCACCGGTGGGCCGCATCCGCGCTTCGGTGCGAGCCGGGCGCGACGAGATGCGCAACACGCTGCTCGGCTGGTTGCCGCAGGACATGCGCGGCCTGAGCCTGCTGGATGCCGGCTGCGGCACCGGCGCGCTGGCGCTGGAGGCCATGCAGCGCGGCGCCGAGGTGGTGGCCATTGACCTCTCGCCCACGCTGGTGCAGCTCGGCCGCGAACGCAACGCCACCCTGACCCCCAACGGGCGCGGCGGCAGCATCACCTACCTCTCGGGCGACATGCTGGACGACGCGCTGGGTGAGTTCGACCACGTGGTGGCCATGGACTCGGTGATCCACTACGACACGCCCGACATCGCCAACGCCATCCAGCGCCTGGCCGGGCGCACCCGCGGCAGCGTGCTCTTCACCATCGCGCCCAGCAGTCCGCTGCTGAGCGTGGCCCACGCCATGGGCCGCTTCTTCCCCAGCAGCGACCGCTCGCCCGCGCTCACCCCGGTGTCGCAGGCCCGCCTGCGCGCCTTGTTGTTGCAGGGTCTGGGCGGCAGTGGCTGGACCGAGGGCCGCACCCAGCGTGTCTCGGGCGGCTTCTACACGTCACAAGCCTGGGAGTGGACGCGGTGAACCTGAGCCGGATGCTCTCCCCCGCCTGGGCGATGAACATCACCCGGCGCTACGCGCCGTTCGCGGACGCGGCCTCCACCGACCTTCCGTTGGGCCGCTTGCTGCGCCTGTCGATGTTCCAGCTCTCCATCGGTATCACCATCGCGTTGCTGGTGGGCACGCTCAATCGCGTGATGATCGTGGAGCTCGGGGTGCCCGCCTGGTGGGTGGCGCTCTCGGTGGCGCTGCCACTGGTATTCGCGCCGCTGCGTGCACTCATCGGCTACCGCAGCGACACGCACCCGTCGGCGCTGGGCTTGAAGCGCATGCCCTACATGTGGATCGGCACGCTGCTCATGTTTGGCGGCTTGTCCATCATGCCGTTTGCCTTGTTGCTGCTCACCGTGACGGACGCCAGCGTTTGGGCCGGGCGCATCGGCGCGGCACTCGCCTTTTTGCTGGTGGGTGCCGGCATGCAGATCACCCAGACCGCCGGCATGGCGTTGGCCAGCGACCTGTCGCCCGAAGACAAGCGTCCCCGCGTGGTGGCACTGCTCTACAGCACGCTGCTGGTGGGCATGATCCTGGGCAGCGCGCTGCTGGGTTTCGTGCTGATCGATTTCACCCCCACCCGCCTGGTGCAGGTGGTGCAGGGCGCTGCGGTGCTGGTGGCCGTGCTCAACATCACCTCGCTCTGGAAGCAGGAGCCCCGCCAGGCCCGCCGCGGCGCGCGTGAGGCTCATGGCTTCTCGCGCAGCTGGGCCCGTCTGATGGCCATTCCCAAGATCAAACGTTTCCTGTGGACGGTGGGCCTGGGCACCGTGGCCTTCAACATGCAGGACATCATCCTGGAGCCCTACGGCGGCCAGGTGCTGGGTTTGAACGTGAGCCTCACCAGTTCGCTCACCGCCATGAGCGCGGGGGGTGCCTTGCTGGCTTTCGTGCTGTCGGCGCGCTTCATGTCCCGCGGGCTGGACAGCATCCGGCTGGCCGCCATCGGCGCCTTGCTCGGCCTGCCGGCGTTTGCCTGCGTCATCTTTTCGGCGCCGCTGAATTCACCCTTGTTGTTCCAGGTGGGCGCAGCGCTGATCGGTTTCTCCGGCGGCCTGTTTTCGGTGAGCATGCTGCTCACCGCCATGGACCTGCCCGAGCGTGAACTCACCGGCCTGGTGCTGGGCGCCTGGGGCGCCGTGCAGGCCACGGCGGGGGGCTTGTCCATGGCGTTTGGCGGGGTGCTGCGCGATGTGGTGAGCAGCCTGGCCACGAACGGCTGGCTGGGCGAAGTCCTCAACTCCCCGGTCACGGGCTACAGCTTCGTGTTCCACCTCGAAATCTATCTGCTCTTCGCGGTGCTCATCGCGCTGGGCCCCCTGGTGCGCCGCTCCAAAGCGGCCGCCGAGCGAAATCCCCATCCGATTGGCCTGGCCGAGTTGCCGGGTTGAAACAGCGTTGCAGACGAGTCACCGAGCCAGCCCTCATTGAAGGAGAACCACCATGGATACAGGCGCAATCACCCAGTACGTCGACGTTGCACAACTCGTGCTTTACGCGTTCTGGATTTTCTTCTTCGGATTGATCTACTACCTCCAGCGGGAGAGCCACCGCGAGGGCTACCCCATGGATCCCGGCCGTGAAAACGGTCCGGTGACCCCGGGCTGGCCCACGGTCACGCCCAAGACCTATGAACTGGAAGACGGGCGCACCTTCCTGTCGCCCGATGTGAACCGGCCCGACGGTGCGTACTCCGCCACGCCCACGCACCGCTGGGCTGGCTCGCCGCTGGACCCGGTGGGTGATCCGATGCTCGCCGGTGTGGGCCCGGGTGCCTGGGCGGCACGCGCCGACCACCCCGACATGACTCACGAGGGAGAGGCCAAGATCGTTCCCCTGCGCGCAGCCACCGACCACGGCGTGGCCCGGCAAGACACCGATCCACGCGGCCTGCCGGTGTATGGGGCCGACAAGGAAGTCGCCGGTGTCGTCAAGGACATGTGGGTGGACAAGTCAGAAATGATGTTCCGCTACATCGAGGTGGATCTCAAGAGCGGTGGCTCGGTGTTGCTGCCTGTGAATTTCTCGCGCATCCGCAAGGACGGTGTGAACGTGCACGCCATCCTGGCTTCGCAGTTCGCAGCGGTGCCCAAAACGCGCAACCCGGAGCAGGTGACGCTGCTTGAAGAAGAAAAGATCATGGCCTACTACGGCGGCGGTCTGCTCTACGCCACGCCCGACCGCATGGAGCCGCTGCTGTGAACGCTCACCACGAACACGAATTCGAGTCCGCGCCCGGCCTGCCCGAGCCGCTGCCGCAGGGCGAGCGCCTGCTGTGGCAGGGCAGCCCCGACTGGCGCATGCTCGCCATCCATGCCTTCCATGTGCGCAAGCTGGCGATCTACTTCACCGGCATGTTGTGCCTGCAATGGCTGTACTTGCTCGGTGAACCCGGCGGCTCGGTGCTGATGCCGTTGCTCACCAGCGGTGTGCTGGCCACGGTGGCGCTGGGGCTGCTGGCGCTGACCGCATGGTTCGCGGCCCGGACCACCATCTACACCTTGACCGACCGGCGCATCCTCATGCGGGTGGGCATCGTGCTCACGCTCACCTTCAACCTGCCGCTGCGCAAGCTGGCTGCGGCTGCCATTCGCCCGCAGGCCGGTGGCCACGGCGACATTGCGCTCACCCTCAGTGGTGAAGAGCGCATTGCTTACCTCAACCTCTGGCCGCACGCACGCCCATGGTTGCTCAAGCAGCCGCAGCCCAGCCTGCGCTGCGTACCCGACGCACACAGGATCGGCGAGCTGATCCTTCAAGCGTGGAGCGCGCAAAACACCGACACCCTGGCCGTCCTGGGGCATCAGGAACAGACCCCTGCACCCGCGCGCCAGCCGCGCGAACGCGACATCTCCACCGCCACCGTCTGATCGTTTTCCGGAGAACCGCCATGAACACGCACCATCCTTCCCCCTTGGGCACCAGCACCCCGTGGCCGATCTGGGGACTGGGCCTTTTTCTGGTGCTGGTTCTGGCGGGCGTGACCTGGCAGATGAAGGTGGTGGGTGCTGCGGCACCCCAGCCGCACGAGGCGGTGCAGTGGGAGCGAATGCTGGCGTTTGTGGGTCAGGCCAACGGCGACATCGCGGTTGTCGACGTGGGCACGAAACAGGAAGTGGCGCGCTTCCAGGGCGAGCAGGGTTTTCTGCGCGGCAGCCTGCGCGCACTCAACCGCGAACGCAAACGCAGCGGCATGAGCCCGGACATGCCCTTCAAGCTGACCGGCCACGTGGATGGCAGGGTCACTCTGCTCGACACGGCCACGGGCCAACGCCTCAACCTCGAGTCCTTCGGGCCCACCAACTCGGCGGTCTTCTCGCAGCTGCAGTGGGCCAGACCCGCTTCATGAACCCGCACACCTTCAGGAGCCCAACATGAACACCAGCACCGCCAGCGCCGACATCGACCACGTTGCCCTGCTCATGGACAACGTCCAGAGCGCCGAGGACGCCAACGCCAAAGCCGTGAAGAGCGCCATGCTGTCGCCGCGCTTCTACACCACCGACTTCAAGGCCATGGACGCGCTGGACATCTCCAGCGTGCGCGCCGACTGGGACGTGATGATGAAGGAGTACGAGGGCGACAACAACCACGACCACTTCCAGCGCGACGCCGCGTTTGCCGACGAGGTGCGCACGCTGATGCCGCAACTCTCGCCCGAGATGCGCCAGGAGTTCCTGGACTTCCTCATCAGCTCGCTCACCTCGGAGTTCTCCGGCTGCATCCTCTACAACGAGATCCGCAAGAACGTCACCAACCCCGACGTCAAACAGCTCATGACCTACATGGCGCGCGACGAATCGCGACACGCCGGCTTCATCAACCAGTCGCTCAAGGACTTCAACCTCGGCATTGACCTGGGCAGCCTCAAACGCAACAAGGCCTACACCTACTTCAAGCCCAAGTACATCTTCTACGCCACCTACCTCAGCGAGAAGATCGGCTACGCGCGTTACATCACCATCTTCCGCCAGCTCGAACGCCACCCGGACAAGCGCTTTCACCCGATCTTTCGGTGGTTCGAACGCTGGTGCAACGACGAATTCCGCCACGGCGAGTCGTTCGCGCTCATCATGCGTTCGCAGCCCGGTCTGCTGCAGGGTGGCAACAAGCTCTGGATCCGCTTTTTCATCCTCGCCGTGTACGCCACCATGTACGTGCGCGACCACACGCGTCCACTGCTGCACGAGGCCATGGGCCTGGAGTCCACCACCTACGACTACGAGGTGTTCCGCATCACCAACGACATCTGCCGCCAGGTGTTCCCGGTCGAGGTCGACATCGACAACCCCGCGTTCCGTCGCGGGCTGGAGCGTTTGCTCCAGATTTCGCTGGCGGCCGATCGCGCGAAGAAGCGCGGGGGCCTGGTCGGCAAGCTGCAGGTTGCGGTGTGCGGTGCCAAAGCCGCCATCACGTTCGGGCGTCTGTACTTGTTGCCGGTGAAGAAGCAGGAACTGCCGCAGACGATCCGCATGGAACCGGTCTGGTAGCGGCCGGGCGAACGGATGAATGAGGTAGCCGCCCCCGCGCTGTTTGCGCTGCTGTGCTGGTGGTTCGGCACCGGGGCCATCCTGTGGCTGGTGCGGCGCGCACCCGCCACATTCCCCTGGACCCTGGGCGTGCTCAGCGTGCTGCTGCTGGGCAGCCTGTGGACCACGCAGCTCAGCATGCAGGACCACACGGTGGGCAGCGCCTACCTGGGCTTTGCCAGCGTGATCGTGATGTGGAGCTGGCACGAGATGGCTTTTCTCACCGGCTGGCTCACCGGGCCTCGCCGCGTGCCGCTTCAGGCGGGTGCGCGCGGGTGGACACGCTTCACCCAGTCGGTGCAAGCCGTCATCTGGCACGAGCTGGCCTTGCTG
>JBBQKZ010000026.1:0-34582 GCA_038327405.1 Burkholderiales bacterium
AGGCACCCTCGGTGGGGTCACCGGCCAGCACCCAGCCCTCGGTGGGCGTCTGGTGCAGCTGCGCGTCGTTGCACAGCAGCGCGCAACGGGCCAGACGCTGCAGGTCGGCGTCCTGCGTCGGGCCCAGCGCCGCGCCGTCGACATGAAAGCCACCCTCGGGCGCCAGGCCGGCGCCGGTCACCTCCAGGGTGCGGCCAGCCATCATCACGCGCACGGCGGTCATTTCGTTGCGCGTGAGGGTGCCGGTCTTGTCGGTGCAGATCACGCTGACCGAGCCCAGCGTTTCCACCGCCGGCAGGCGGCGCACCACCGCGCGCTGGCGCGCCATGGCCGCGGTGCCGATGGCCAGCGTGATGGTGACGATGGCGGGCAGGCCCTCGGGAATGGCGGCCACCGCCAGCCCCACCACCACCAGAAAGAGGTCCAGCGCCGGGATGCCGCCAACGAAATGGCCGTACAGGTAGGTGAACACACCCACCACCAGGATCACCAGCGTGATCTGGCGCGCGAACTGGTCGAGGCGGCGCGTGAGCGGCGTGGCGAGGCTGTTCACGTCCGACACCAGGGTGCCGATCTTGCCGATTTCGGTCTGGCTGGCCGTGGCCACCACCACACCACTGGCCTGCCCCACCGCCACCGTGGTGCCGGCAAACGCCATGCACAGCCGGTCGCCCAGCGGTGCGTCTTCGACCACGGGGGCCGCGTCCTTGTCCGAAGGCACCGACTCGCCGGTCAGCGCGGCCTCGTCGATGCGCAGGTTCTTGGTGCGCAGCAGGCGCAGGTCGGCCGGCACGCGCGCGCCCGACTCCAGCAGCACCACATCACCGGGCACCAGGTCGGCGGCGTCGATCTCGTGGCGGTCACCGTCGCGCAGCACCGTGGCGCGGCTGGCCAGCATGGCGCGCACGGCGTCCAGCGCGCGCTCGGCCTTGCCCTCCTGCACAAAACCGATGATCGCGTTGATCACCACCACACCCAGGATCACGGCCGCGTCCAGGTAGTCGCGCAGCCAGAGCGTCACGAATGCGGCCACCAGCAGCACGTAGATCAGCAGGTTGTTGAACTGGCGCAGCACGCGCATCCACAGGCTGGTGTGCGCCACCTGCTCGATGCGGTTGGGGCCGTGTTGCGCCAGGCGCTCGGTGGCCTGGGCGGGGGTGAGACCAGTGTCGGCGCTGCGCAGATTCGCGAGCGCGTCTGCACTGTCGAATGCGTGCCATTGCCTCACCTCTACGGCACCGCGTTCCTTGCTTGTCTGTGCAACAGCCATCGGGCCACCTTACCTCCGCTCGCCAGAGCGGTCCATGACTCACGTCAAGGGAACGAAGGGAAGTGGCTCATTGAATTGAGCGAACCATCACGGTGCCTTGGAGGTCCTGCCAGCGCTGCCAGTCCACCGGCTCGTCCACGTCCCACAAGGTGGGCAGTTCGTGCCAGCTGGCGCCGGCCAGGCTCAACCGCTCGCGGGTCTGCACCAGCACCTGCGGCGTGCTCCATGCCACCTCCGCGAACACCTCGGGCACGGGCTTGCGCATGCCGATGAGCACATAGCCGCCGTCCTCGGCCGGGATCAGCACTGCATCGTGGGTCTGCAAGGCATCGGCGGCCTGTTGAAGATGCTCCCGCGTGAGTACCGGGCAGTCGGTACCGACGATGAGCAAGGGCGTGTGTGACGACTTCGCAAAGTGATGGGACATGGCCGTCGCCATGCGAATGCCCAGGTCACCCTCGGGCTGGGTGACGGTGTTCACACCACGGTGCCGCGCGAGTGCGCGAAAGAATCGGTGCGCGGGATCGGGGGCACACCACAGCGTCACGTTGCCCGTGCTCGCAGCGCGCGCCGTGGCCAGGGTTCGCAAGGCAAAGCCGCGCTGCGCACGGGCGGCACCCGCCGCGCCGAGCAGGGGGATCAGCCGCGTCTTGGCCAGCCCGGCCACCGGGGCCTTGGCCATGATCACCACCGACGCCGGGGCGCGGGGCCGGTAGCCGTAACGCAACGCGAGCGTGTTGGCGTCGGTCCCCAGCGCATTCGCCGCACGCAGCCGCCACATGAGCAGCACCGTGCGCCAGAAGCCGTGCTGGTCCCAACGGCGGCCCGAGGTTGTCACGCGCTCGCGCAGGCAGGCCGGCGCTTCGATGGCCTTCAGGCGCTGGCTCAGATCGATGTCCTCCATCAGCGGCAGCGCCGCGAAGCCACCGACCGATTCGAAGAGTCGCCGCTGGACGAACAGCGCCTGGTCGCCGGTGGCTATCCCGCTGAAGCGCGAGCGCCGGTTCATGAACCAGGCCACCATGGGCATGAGCGCATGCCGGCCTTCGATGCGCACGTCGAAGCGGCCCCAGCGGTGACGCTGTTGCAGCGCCTGCTCGATCCAGCGGTCAGCGTCTGCTGGCAACTGCGTGTCGGCGTGCAGGAACAGCAGCACATCGGCGTGCGAGGCAGCGGCGCCGGCGTTGAGCTGCGAGGCCCGACCGCGTGGCGCCCGCAGCACGCGGTCGGCCAGCGCTTGTGCAATGGCCTCGGTGCCGTCGCTGCTGCCGCCATCGACCACCAGCAGCTCGGCCCCGCGCGCGCGCAGCGGCGCCAGCGCCTGCAGCCTTGCAGCCAGCGTGATGGCTTCGTTGAGCACCGGCACCACGATGGCGAGCTTCATGGGCGCAGCCCGCGTTCCAGCCGGTCAAAGCCATCGAGCACCGCGGCCACCACCTCGGTGCTCAGGTAGTGGTCCACCCGGTTGCGCACATGGTCCACCAGCGCGGCTTCGCTGCGTTCGCCGGACCAGTCTTCGCCATCGGCACCGACCTGTGCGGATGCGCTGGAAAGCGCGCGCCACTTGGCGCACCAGGTGATGGACCACAGCCACATGGCGCGCCGCAGCGGACCGTGCCAGGCCCGCGCAGCCAAGGCGGTGGGGCCCACCGCCTCGGCCCAGGCTGCGTAAAAGCCCAGCACCTCGTCCACCGAGAGCACCGCCTGCGTGTCCAGGTCCCAGGTGGTCGAGGTGTAGAGGGTGGCGTGGGCCAGGTCGAGGCCCGGGAAGGCGTAGCGGCACTTCTCCAGATCGACCAGCACGGCGCGGCCGTCGGACTGCACGATGAAGTTGCCCGGGTGGGCGTCGAAGGCGATGAGGCAGCATGCGGGTCGCTCGGTGCCGCTCGCACAGGCATGCAGCCGCTGGCGCTCAAGTTCGATGCCGGCCAACACCGCAGCCGGAAGTCCGGCCGCGGCCAGGTGGGCGGCCTGTGCGTCGATCTCGTGCACCAGCGCCTGCAGCGGATCGGCGGCGTTCAGCAGGGGTGCACGCGACGCCGCCCCGGGCAATGGCAGCGCGTGTATGGCCGCGAGCGCCACGGCCAGCGCGGGCAGGTCGTGTGGCAGGCGGGCCGGGCGGCCTTCAATGGCCTGCACGAGCAGCGCACCGCGTGGCAGCTGCTCCGAGGGCGGCAGCACCCCGTGCAGCGCCGGCGTGTGACCACCGGCCGCAGCGCGCTCGAAGCAAGCGCGCTGGTAATACAGGTTGTCCAGCGCGGCCAGGCCGAGCTGGCTCTGCTTCGGGATGCGCGCGAGCCAGGCGGTGCCTTGCAGGCGAACATGGTCGTGCGCCAGACCCTTGTCGGGGAGCGGCACCAGGGCGTGGTCGGCGGCAGGGTGGCCTGCCGCCTGCAGGGCCGAGCGAAGGCGCTGAATGAGGTCGTTGGAAATCGGCAAGCCGGGATACCTCGGGAAAAACGGCGTTGAAGGGGCGAAGGTGTAAGAATGCAGCGGCCCCGGCGACCGACAGGTTGCAAACCCACACTGGAATTGTCGTGAGCTTTCGAAAAATCTTTCTGCTGGCCGTCGTCGCCCTGGGCATCGCGGGCTTTTTCTGGCTTGATCTGGGCCGCTTCCTGAGCCTGGAGTACCTCAAACAGAGCCAGGCGAACTTCGAAGCGCTGTACGCGGCCGAACCTCTGAAGGTATCGCTCGCCTACTTCGCCATCTATGTGGCGGCCACAGCGTTGTCGTTTCCGGGGGCCACCATCATCACGCTGGCCGGCGGCGCCATCTTCGGCCTGTGGTGGGGCACGCTGCTGGTGTCGTTCGCTTCGTGCGTGGGGGCCACGCTGGCCTTTCTGGTGTCGCGCTTCGTTCTGCGCGAGAGCATCGAGGCGAAGTTCGGCAACCGCCTGGCCGAGATCAACCGCGGTATCGAGAAAGACGGCGCGTTTTACCTCTTCACGCTGCGGCTGATCCCGGTGGTTCCGTTCTTCGTGATCAACCTGGTGATGGGCCTCACGAAGATGAAGACGCTCACCTTCTACACGGTGAGCCAGATCGGCATGCTGGCCGGCACGCTGGTGTATGTGAACGCGGGCACGCAGCTGGCGCAGATCGATTCGCTGCAAGGCATCCTGAGCCCGGCGCTGCTGGGCTCGTTTGTGCTGCTGGGCGTGTTCCCCTTGATCGCGAAGTGGATCGTGGACCTGCTGCAGAAGCGCAAGGTCTACGCGCGCTGGGCCAGCGTGAAACCCAAGCGCTTCGACCGCAACCTGATCGTGATCGGCGCCGGTGCGGGCGGCCTGGTGTCGGCCTACATCGCGGCGGTGGTGAAAGCCAAGGTCACGCTGGTCGAGGCGCACAAGATGGGCGGCGACTGCCTCAACTACGGCTGCGTGCCGAGCAAGGCGCTCATCAAGAGCGCGAAGCTGGCGCACCAGATGCGCCACGGCGAAACGTATGGTCTGCACAGCACAACACCCACGTTCAGCTTCAAGGCGGTGATGCAGCGCATCCAGGACATCGTGCGCGCCATCGAGCCGCACGACAGCGTGGAGCGCTACACCGGGCTGGGTGTGGAGGTGCTGCAGGGCTACGCCAAACTGGTGAATCCGTGGACGGTGGAGATCGCGCTGAACGACGGCAGCAAGCAGACCCTCACTACCCGCAGCATCGTGATTGCAGCTGGCGCACGCCCTTTCGTACCGCCCCTGCCCGGGCTGGAGGACAGCGGCTACGTGACCAGCGACACGATGTGGGACAAGTTTGGCCAGCTCGACGAGGTGCCCAAACGCCTGGTGGTGCTGGGCGGTGGCCCCATCGGCTGCGAACTCGCACAGAGCTTCGCACGCCTGGGCTCACAAGTGACGCAGGTGGAAATGGGGCCGCGCGTGATGGCGCGCGAAGACGAAGAGGTGAGCGAGCTGGCGCGCCAGGCGCTCATGAAGGACGGTGTGGATGTGCGCACCGGGCACAAGGCCTTGCGCGTGGAGAAAGCGTCCGTTCGGCCTGAGCTTGTCGAAGGCTCTGCTCGCACGGGTGGCGTTCTGGTGGTGGAACACGCCGGCGCCGAGCAGCGCATCGAATTTGATGAGCTGCTGTGCGCCGTGGGCCGCAGCGCGCGCCTCACCGGCTACGGCCTGGAAGAGCTGGGCATCCCCACCAACAAGACGGTGGAGACCAACGAGTACCTGCAGACGCTCTACCCCAACATATACGCGGCTGGCGACGTCGCCGGGCCCTACCAGTTCACCCATGTGGCGTCGCACCAGGCCTGGTACGCGGCGGTCAACGCGCTGTTCGGCGACTTCAAGAAGTTCAAGGCCGACTACCGCGTGATCCCCTGGGCCACCTTCATCGACCCCGAGGTGGCGCGCGTGGGCCTGAACGAGCAGGAGGCCAAAGAAAAGGGCATCGCGGTAGAGGTCACGAAGTACGGCATCGACGACCTCGACCGCGCCATTGCCGACAGCGAAGCCCACGGCTTCGTGAAGGTGCTCACCGTACCAGGCAAGGACACCATCCTGGGCGTGACCATCGTCGGCACGCACGCCGGTGACCTGCTGGCCGAGTACGTGCTGGCCATGAAACACGGTCTGGGCCTGAACAAGATCATGGGCACCATCCACACCTACCCCACGCTGGCCGAAGCCAACAAGTTCGCGGCGGGTGAATGGAAACGCGCGCATGCGCCGCAGAAGCTGCTGGCCTGGGTGGGCCGATTTCACGACTGGAGGCGCGGGTGATGGCGCCGGTTCGCGTCTTTGCGGCGCTGCTGCTCGTGACTTGCTTCAGTGCTCGGGCCCAGACGCCCCTGCCCGCGCTGGTGCAGGCCGACGGCGCGCTGAATCCCGCATGGCGCTTCGTAGGCTTCCCCAAAGCCAAGGCCGACCTGCCGCCCACCCGTTTCGAGGCGGGCCGCGTGGACGGCGTGGCCGCCGTGCAGGTGGTCACGGCTTCGAGCTACGGCACGTTGGTGCAAGACTGGAGCGGACCTGCGCCGGCGCGGTTGCAGTGGCGCTGGCGGCTGGATGCGCCGCTCTCGGGCGGTCAGAGCGCACCCGACATCCTGACCAAAGCCGGCGACGACGCTGCGCTGAAGGTCTGCGTGATGTTCGACCACGCGCTGGACCGGGTGCCCTTTGTGGAGCGCACGGTGCTGCGCATCGCGCGCAGCGTGAGCGGCGAGGCCTTGCCCGCCGCCACGGTCTGCTACGTGTGGGACAGCACACACCCCGCCCTCACGCAAGGCCCCAACCCGTACACGAAGCGGGTGCGCTTCATCAGCCTGCAAGGCGCGGGCGCACCTGTCTCGCGTTGGGTGACAGAGTCGCGCGACGTGGCAGCGGACTTCGCCACACTCTTCGCCGACGAGTTGCCCGCAGGTGCTGCAGCCCCTCGCATCACCCGCGTGCTGCTGGGCGCCGACAGCGACAACACCGCCAGCACCAGCAGCGGCTGGGTGGCCGACCTCCGGTGGAGCAACAGCGTGCCTTGACACGCCACGTACCATCGGAGCCCATGCACCACGGCATCAAGAAACTCCTCCTGCTCGGCGCCGGACATGCCCATGTGCATGTGCTGGCCAGCCTGGCCCAACACCGCCCCGCCGATCTGGACGTGACGGTGCTCACCCCCTTTGCGTACCAGACCTACAGCGGGATGACGCCCGGTTTTGTGGCCGGCCGCTACGCCGAGACCGACTGCCGCATCGAACTGGAGCCGCTGGTGCGCGCAGCCGGCGCGCGCTGGGTGCAAGGGCGCTGCAACGGCATCGACCCGGTGGGCAACACGGTGAGCGTGACGGCTGCAGGAGGTGCGCAAGGCGTGCCTGCCACGCTGGGTTTCGATGCGCTGTCCATCGACACCGGCGCGGTGATAGACCGCACGCGGCTCGAGGCCGACATGCCGGGCGCCGCCACCCACGCATTGGCCGTGCGGCCCATCGAAGCCTTTGCCCAACTCTGGCCGCAGGTGATGGCGCTGGCGCAGCAAAAACCGGTGTCGCTTGCGGTGGTCGGCGCGGGCGCTGCGGGCATTGAACTGATGTTCGCCGCCGAGCAGGCCATCCGCCAGCACGGCAAACCCGGGGCGCGATTCACGCTCATCACCGGCGGGCCCGAAGTGGCCAACAGCTACCGCTCAGGTGTGCAACGCAAGGTGCTGCGCCAGTTGAAGCGGCGCGGCATCACGGTGCTGCGCGAAGGCTGCGTGGGCATTGGACCGGGCGAGGTGGTGCTGGGCAACGGTGCCACGCTGGCCTGCGACGTGCCGCTGCTGGCCATCGGCACCCACGCGCCGCCGTGGCTGCAGGGCAGCGGTCTGGCGCTGTCTGAATCCGGGCACGTGCTGGTCAACGCCTTCCAGCAGAGCACCAGCCACCCTCATGTGTTTGCCGCGGGCGACGTGGCTACGCGCGCCGATGTGCCGCACGCGCGAAGCGGCGTGTACGCGGTGCGTGCCGGCCCGCCACTGGCGCACAACCTGCTGGCATTTCACCAACGCAAACCCCTGAAACCGCACCAGCCACCCACGAACACACTCAACCTGCTCTCTTGCGGAACCGGCCACGCCATTGCCAGCTACGGGCCGCTGGGCCTGGAGGGTGCCTGGGCCTGGCGTTGGAAAGACCGCATCGACCGCGGCTTCATCGAGCGGTACCGGGTCGGTCCCCGCCCCGTTGCTCAGGCCTCGGGCGAATCGGTGTCCTGACGGCCGCTCACCAGTTCGGCACGGGCCGCGCTGGCCAGCAACTGGTAGCGTCGGCGAAATTCCTCCAGATCTTCCTGCTCCAGTTCCTCAAGGTCCAACAGTGCGTTGTGCGCACCTTTTGTGGCACGAATCAACTCATCGATCTTGATCTGCAGGGCCTGGGAGTCGCGGTTCTGCGTGTTCTGGATCAGGAACACCATGAGAAAGGTGACGATGGTGGTGCCCGTGTTGATCACCAGCTGCCACGTATCGCTGAAACCAAAAAGTGGCCCAGTGATGAGCCACACCACGATCACCGTGGCGGCCAGCGCAAAGGTCTTGGGGCGTCCGCTCAGTCGGGCGATCTGGTTGGCGAATTTTGAGTAACCGATTCGACTGCCCATGGGCGTTCTCCTGCATTTCCGTGTGTGGCCCATGCTAAGCGCAGGGGACGGGTCGGCAGGAAAAAGAACTCAGCAGCCGAGTTGCTCGGCCAGGTGCACCAGGCTCTTCGCATGAAAGGTGTTGTCCGCATCGGGTGACACGTCCTTGGGGTGCTTCGCGCCGAACTCCAGCGGCCGTTCGATGTAGGCCGTGCGCAAACCGCAGGCCCGTGCTGCCGCCAGGTCGTCCTGATGCGCTGCGACCAGCATGACCTCGGAGGGTTGTACGCCGAACACCTTGGCCACACCCAGGTAGGTGGCCGGGTCGGGTTTGTAAGCGCGAAACACCTCGGCCGAGAGCACGCAGTCCCACGGCAGGCCGGCGCGCTTGGCCATGTTGGTCAGCAGGCCGATGTTGCCGTTGGACAGGCTGCAGATGGTGTGCTTCGCCTTCAGCCGCGTGAGCCCGGCCACCGTGTCGGGCCAAGGGTCGAGCCGGTGCCAGACCTTGTTGAGGTGCTGCTTCTGCGCCTCGGTCAAATTCACAAGATCGAACTTTGGCAACAGTTCATCGAGGATCAGCCGATGCAGGTCGTCGATCAGCGTCCAGCCCAGCTCGCCCGAGCGTACGCGCTGCATGGCCGGCTGGTAACCCGAGCGCCAGGCGAGTGCAAAGGCATCGGCGTCCACCTGCGGGTAGAGCGCCGCCACCTCGCGCTGGATGCTGCCGTGCCAGTCGACCACGGTGCCGAAGATGTCGAAGGCGAGGATGGAAGGGTGGGTCATGTGGGTTCAGCGTTGTTTGAGCGCCGTGACCTCGATCTCGATTTTCATGCGCGGATCGAGCAGGCCCGCCGTGATCACCATGGCCGCCGGGCGTGCAGTGCCCAGGTGTTTGCGCAGCACCGGCCAGCAGGCCTCGAAGTCGGCCCCATCGGGCAGCACGTAGTTCACACGTACCACGTCGTCCAGGCTGGCGCCGGCTTGTTTGAGCGCGGCGGCGATGTTCTGCAAGCATTGCTCGGCCTGCTCCACCACGCTGTCGGAAATCGTCATGGCGGTGTAGTCAAAACCGGTGGTGCCCGAGACGAACACCCAGTCGCCCGCGACCACGGCGCGCGAATACCCGATCTGCCGCTCAAACGGCGAGCCGGAGCTGATGCGCCTGCGCTCCACGACTCAGATCACTTCCAGGCGCACGCCTTCAGCGGCGGGCGCCACGATTTCACCGATGTCGGCGGCGCCGGCAAAGCCGTGTTTCTCGAAGATCGCGAGCACCGCGTCCACCGCATCTGGCGCGCACGCCACCAGCAAGCCGCCGCTGGTTTGCGGGTCGGACAACAAGGCCTGGTCCACCGGCTGCAGGGTGCTCGCCAGCCGAACCTCGTGGCCATAGGCGGCCCAGTTGCGGCCTGAAGCACCTGTGACCATGCCAGCGGCGGCAAGTTCGCGCACGCCGCCAATCAGCGGCACACGCGCCATGTCGATGCGCACGGTGGTGTTGGCGCCGCGCGCCATTTCCATCACATGGCCGGCCAGGCCAAAGCCGGTGATGTCGGTGAGCGCATGCACGCCGTCCAGCGCCGCCAGGTCGGGGCCGGGCGTGTTGAGCTTGGTGGTGTTTTCGATCATCTGCGCATAGCCCTCGGTGCTCAGCGCGTCTTTCTTCAGCGCGGCCGAGAGCACACCCACACCGATCGGCTTGCCCAGGATCAGGCGGTCACCCACCTTGGCGTCGGCGTTGCGCTTCACGCGCTTGGGGTGCACCAGACCCAGGGCCACCAGGCCGTAAATGGGTTCGACCGAGTCGATGGTGTGGCCGCCCGCGATCGGGATGCCGGCAGCGCGGCACACGTCCTGACCGCCTTGCAGGATCTTGCCGATGGTCTCCGTGGACAACACGTTGATGGGCATGCCGACGAGGGCCAGCGCCATGATGGGTGTGCCGCCCATGGCGTACACGTCGCTGATGGCGTTGGTGGCAGCGATACGACCGAAGTCGTACGGGTCATCCACGATGGGCATGAAGAAGTCGGTGGTGGCGATCAGCGCCTGCTCTTCGTTGAGCTGGTACACGGCGGCGTCGTCCGCCGTCTCGATGCCCACCAGCAGCTCCTTGGGGATCGGCATGGCCGCCGTGCCCTTCAAGATTTCGCTGAGCACGCCGGGCGCGATCTTGCAGCCGCAGCCGCCGCCGTGGGAAAGGCTGGTGAGGCGGGGTTGGGTGGCGGCGGCGGGGGTGGGTGCGTTCATGGGGGTCTCCTGGAGAAATGAATTCTGTGGCGCGGGTTCAGCGCAGTTCGTGCAACAGGGCCAGCAAGGCGGCCTGCTCGGTGCGTGGATCAAACAGCGGCACGCGGGCCTCACATTGTGCGTGCAGGGTGGCCAACCTGCCAGCGGGCTGGCCCAAACCCGCACGGCAGGCGCGCAAAGCCTGTACCAGCGCGGGCGCGTCGCCCAGCGGGAAATAGCCGCCGTAGTCGGCGCCGAGCATGCCCACGTTACCGTCGATGCGGGACGCCAGCACCGGTGTGCCGCACAGCACGGCCTCAATCAGCACGTGGGCCCCACCCTCCATGCGGCTGGTGTGCGCCAGCACATGCGCGCGCTGCACGCGCGAGCGCGTGGGGGCGTGCGGCACGCCGCCGAGCCAGCGGTAGTGCGGGCAGGCCAGTGCGGTGGCTTGGGCGGCCTCGCCCAGCGCGGGGTCGAGCGCGGCGCCGATGTGGTCGATGTGGATGCCCTCATCGGGGCGTAGCAAGCGCGCCGCTTCAAACAGGGTCTGCGGCCATTTTTCGTCGCGCAGGTGGCCAACCATCACCACCCGCAGGTGGGCGGTGGTTTTGACCAGCGTCTGGCGGCGTGTGCCCGACTGGAACACCACGCGGCACTTGTCGCGAAGTACCTCGGGCAGGGCCAGCGGCCCCTGCTCCTGCAGCACGATGAGCCGGTGCGCCAGCGCCAGCGAACGCTGGGCATCGGCGTCGAAAGCGATGTCCCGGTAGAGATCGGTCCCGGTCAGCGCCAGCACGAGTGGACTATCGGGATGAACCCGGGCCCAGGCCGCCACCGACGCCGCCGAGCGGCGCGCGTGCAGCGCCAGCAACACATCGCCCTCATCCCCTGGCGCCCACGCCTTCGCCACCCTCACCCGATAATGGCCCGAGAGCATGCGCGCCCAGCGGCGCGCGGTTTGCCAGTTGCCGTTGTTGGCATCGGCCAGCGCCGGCGTGACGATGCAAAGAGAAGGTTTTTTCATGGGCTTGAGCAGGTCAGCGATTGTGGGCGATGCGCCTTCAGGCGGGTGGTCGGCGGCCGACATGGCCCGCCACGCAGACCGGGCAACACTGGCTGGCTTGCTGGTGGAAGCGCGCGCGCGCACGCTGCGGCAGTTCGCCACGTTCGAGGCAGCACTCGGCCCCAGCCTGATCGTGCCCTGCACGCACGAACTCAACCCGCCGCTGTGGGAGCTGGGCCACATCGGCTGGTTTGCCGACTGGTGGATCGCGCGCAACCCGCAGCTGCAGCGTGGTGTGCAGGCAGACCCGCGGGTGCCACGCAGCGCCGCGCGCCAGAGCCTGCACGGCACCGACGCCGATGCGCTGTACGACTCCAGCACTGTTGCGCACGA
Organism: Burkholderiales bacterium; assembly: GCA_038327405.1. GTDB lineage: Bacteria > Pseudomonadota > Gammaproteobacteria > Burkholderiales > Burkholderiaceae_C > Hydrogenophaga. The sequence goes on from JBBQKZ010000026.1 coordinate 11,963, forward strand.
CCGGCGCTGGCAGCTCGACCTGCCGGATGCCGACACCACCCGCGCCGATCTGGCCGCAGGGATGGAGCACACGCTGGCACTGCTGCGCGACGCCCCCGACGACGACACCGGCCTCTACTTCTTCCGCCTCGCCCTCTTCCACGAGGACATGCACGCGGAGGCGGGCGTTTACATGGCACAGGCGCTGGGTATCTCCCCAGTTCAACCCTGGCTGCCCGTTCGGACTGAGCCCGTCGAAGTCCCCATGGCCACAGCCCACCTGCCGGCCACCCGCTGGACGCTGGGCTGGTCCGGCCCCGGCTTTGCGTTCGACAACGAACTCGGCGCCCACACCGTGGACGTGCAAGCCTTCGAGATCGACACCGGGGCGGTGACCTGGGCGCGCTACTTGCCGATGGTGGACGCCGGCCTCGCCGCCGTGCCGCGGTACTTGCGACGCGCAGGCGGTGGCTGGGAAGTGCAGCGCTTCGGCATCTGGCGTGCGCTGGACCTGCAAGCCCCGGCCTGCCACCTCAGCGCAACCGAGGCGCAAGCCTGGTGCCGCTGGACCGGTCGGCGCCTGCCCACCGAAGCCGAGTGGGAAGTGGCGGCGCACAACGCGGCAGGCTTCGCCTGGGGCGAGGTCTGGGAATGGACCGCGAGCCCTTTCGCACCCTTTCCCGGCTTCATACCTCACCCCTACCTGGACTACTCACAACCCTGGTTCGATGGGCGCCCGGTGCTCAAGGGCGCCAGCACCGCCACCCACCCGCGTATGCGCCACCCCGGGTACCGCAACTACTTTCCTGCCGGGCGCACCGACATCCTGGCGGGCTTTCGCAGCGCGCGCAGCAGGTCAACCTGAAGGAGGCTGGGTGCCCTTGCGGTACCCATCGGGCGTGGTGCCGGTCAGGCGGCGAAACATGGCGATGAAGGCCGAGGTGGATGCGTAGCCCAGGTCTTGCGCAATGTGTTCCACCTTTTCGCCGGCTTCCAGCAAGGCCATGGCCTTCACTGTGCGCAGACGCTGGCGCCACTCGGCCAGCGTCATGCCCAGCTGGCTCTGGCAGCGGCGCATGAGCGTGCGTTCGGTGGTGTGTACGAAATCCGCCCAGTCGGCCACCGAGCGCGCATCGCCGGGTGCTGCTTCCAGCGCCTGCAGCACCGGCGCAAGCAGCGGGTCGTCGCAAGTGGGCAGGTAGCTGCCGGTGACCGGGGCAGCCTCCAGCTGGTCCAGCACCACCTGCAGCAGGCGGTCGTGTGGCGCACCTTGCGCTCGCGCGGGCGATGTCTGCCGGAGGTGCTCCAGCAGACTGTGCAGCAGGGGGCTGACGGTGAGCGCGCACACCTGGGTCGGCATGCGCACCGCCCGCTCGGGCACCACATAGACCGAACAGAACGAAGTCTCCTGGCGGTTCATGCCGGTGTGGTCCACGTCCGGCGGCAGCCACAGACCGTATTGCGGCGGGATCAGGTAGTGCGCCGTGGCCAGCTGCACCTCCATCACACCGCTGAAGGCGTAGACGAACTCGCCCCAGTGGTGGCGGTGGTGCGGGTAGGCCGCATCGGCCGGCATCTGCGCCGCGCGGAACACAACGGGGCCGGGCAGCGCGTTGGTGAACGGTGCGGTCTGCAGGTGCTTGATGGGGGAGCGAGCGCGCGGCATGTTGACGGTTCATCGAAAGGGTTTGTCTGATTTTCGTTATCTACCTCAGATCAGTCAAAGGGACAATCACCACCTTACCCTTCAACGAGTGCATTTTTTGGACACCCGTCAATCCCTGGACGCCCGAGCCATTGGCCTCATGGTCGTGCTCTGCCTCACCTGGAGCCTGCAGCAGATTGCCCTGAAGGCGACCGCACAAGACTTCTCCCCCATCCTGCAGATTGCGCTGCGCTCGGGCATGGCCGCCGTCCTGGTGGGCCTGCTCATGTGGCGCCAGGGCGGCACTTCCTTGCTGGCCGGTGGCGCCTGGAAACCCGGCGCGGTGGCAGGTGCCTTGTTTGGCCTGGAATTCCTGTTGGTGGGCGAGGGGCTGAACCACACCTCGGCCGCCCACATGGTGGTGTTTCTGTACACCGCGCCGATCTTCGCGGCCCTGGGCCTGCAGTGGAAACTGCCGGCCGAGCGGCTCACACTGGCGCAGTGGTTCGGCATCCTCATGGCGTTCGCGGGCATCGCCATCGCCTTTCTGCTGCGCGACACATCGGGCAATCACGACTGGTCGCGCATGCTTTGGGGCGACTTGCTCGGCCTGCTGGGTGGCGCAGCCTGGGGGGCCACCACAGTGGTCATCCGCACCACCCGCCTGAGCAGTTTGCCGGCCACGCAGACACTGCTCTACCAGTTGCTCGGCGCCTTCGTGCTGCTGCTGCCTGCGGCGTTCCTGCTGGGACACACCACCTTCAACCCCACGCCTCTGGTGTGGGCGAGTCTCGCGTTTCAGACCGTGGTGGTCGCCTTCGCCAGCTTCCTGGTCTGGTTCTGGCTGGTGCGCCACTACCTGGCTTCACGGCTGGGCGTGCTTTCGTTCCTCACGCCCCTGTTTGGCGTGGTGCTGGGAGCCTGGCTGTTGAAAGAGCCGATTGAGCCCGGCTTCCTGACGGGTGCCCTGATGGTGCTCACCGGTGTGGTGCTGGTGAGCGGTCACGAACTCTTCGCGCAATGGTGGCGCACATTCAAGCCGGTGCCCAGAACACGCTGAACCAGCCCTGCGCGTCACTCCAGTGGTGTGCCTTGCCAAAGCCCGCCTCACGCAGCAAGGCCTCAAAGGCTTCGGGCTGCCACTTGTACGAACTCTCGGTGTGCAGACGCTCACCAGGCGCAAAGACACGCCCGCCACCGGGCCAGCATACGGTCTGCTGCGTGGTGGCCTCCAGGTGCATTTCAATGCGCGAGAGCGGCGCGTTGAACAGCCCCACGTGTTGCCAGGCGGCGGGCGAAAAATCGGCTCCGAGCACGCGGTTCACATTGAGCAGCAGGTTGCGGTTGAACGCTGCCGTGACGCCCAACGCGTCGTCGTAAGCCGGCTCCAGCACAGCGGAGGGTTTCACACGGTCCACACCGATCAACAGGCCGCCGCCCGCCCCACCCGAGCGGCACACCGCGTGCGCCTGCTTGAGCAGCGTCAACGCCTCGGCCGGGTTGAAGTTGCCGATGCTGGAGCCGGGGTAGAACACCACGCGCGGCGCCTGAGCGGCCGGACCGTCGGCCAGCCAGTCGGCCACTTCGGCGCCCAGCGCGAATCGGCTTGAGAAGTCCATGCCCAGGCCCAGCATGGCCAGCGCGGGGTGCTGCTGCTGCAGTTGCTGCAAGGTGTCGCGCAAATAGTCCACTGAGATGTCGATGGCCACATAGGCGGCCGGGCGAAGCACCGGGAACAGGCGCGCCGCCTTGACGCAACTACCGGCACCCAGGTCGAGCAGGATCGAGCCACCGGGCACCACCGATGCCATGTCGGCGCCGTGCTGCTGAAAGATCGATGCTTCGGTGCGCGTGGGGTAGTACTCGGGAAGCTCGGTGATGGCGTCGAACAGGCGAGAGCCCAGCGCGTCGTAAAGGAACTTGGGCGCAATGTGCGCGGGCCTCTGCAGCAGGCCGGCCACGACTTCGGCGCGCAAGGCGGCCCGGTCTTCGTGGTGCAGCTGGATGAAGGGGGGTGCGGGGGTCTGGACAGGCATGGGCGCTTTCGGGAAGGGTCTTTATAACGGAGGTGTCTTTCATCGTCGGTGCGCTGACCCGCTTTCTTACAGGGTCTTGCAAAGCTGACGGGCACTCGCCCGGCGCGGCGCGCGTATGCAGCAGGTCGGGTCTAATACGCCCTCCCCAGTCCCTCTTAACCGGATTCATCCATGTTCAATCCTTCATCACGCACCCTGCGCGCACTCTTCACCTGCGCCGTGCTCAGCCTCACGGCCGCCGCTCACGCGCAAACCGTGTTCCGCGTCACCACCATCCCCGAAGAAGCTGCCACCGAGCAGATTCGCAAGTTCACGCCGCTGGCCTCGTACCTCGAAAAAGAACTGGGTGTGAAGGTTGAATTCACCCCGGTGAGCGACTACCCCGCGGCGGTTGAAGCGTTGGTGAACAAGAAGGTCGACCTGGTCTGGTTCGGCGGTTTCACCTTTGTGCAGGCCAACATCCGCTCCGGCGGCAAGGTCGTGCCGCTTGCACAACGCGAAGAAGACACCCGCTTCCAGTCGGTCTTCATCGCCAAAACCGATTCAGGCATCAAGACCCTGGCCGACATGAAGGGCAAGCAGGTCTCGTTCGGCTCGCAGAGCAGCACATCGGGCCACTTGATGCCACGCAGCTTCCTGCTTGCGGCCAACATCGAACCCGAAAAAGACTTCCGCCGCATCGCCTACAGCGGCGCGCACGACGCCACCATCGCCTCGGTGGTCAGCGGCAAGGTCGACGCGGCCGCACTGGACATCACGGTCTGGAAAAAATTCGTCGCCGAGAACAAGGTCGACACCAAAGCGGTCGACGTGTTCTTCACCACGCCCGGTTACTTCAACTACAACTGGTCGGTGCATGCCGACACGCCGGTGGCGATGCAGCAGAAGATCAAGGCCGCGCTGATTGGCCTGTCGCCGGCGAACCCCGAGCACGCCGAAATCTTGAAGCTCAACCGCGCCACGCGCTACATCGAAACCAAGCCCGAGAACTACAAGGGCCTGGAAGCCGCTGCTCGCAGCGCCGGCCTGCTCTGATCGCCAGGCACCTCGGTTGAACATCGAACTGCAAGACGTCTCGGCACGTCACCCTGCGGCGCGAGCGGGCCATGCGCCAGCGCTGCGCTCGTTGGACCTGCAGATCGCCTCAGGCGAGCAGGTGGCCGTGATCGGGCCGTCGGGCGCGGGCAAGACCACGCTGCTGCAGGTCATGGCCTGCGCGCTGCCGCCCACCGAGGGCCTTTTCACGCTCGACGGCCGCAACCCCTGGACGCTGCCGCGCAGTGCACTGCAACGCCAGCGCGGCCAGCTGTTTCTGGCGCCGCAGGTGCCGCCGCTGCCGCCGCGCCAGCGGGTCGTCACCTCGGTGCTGGCCGCCAGGTTGCCGGCCATGGGTTTGCTGAGCAGCCTGCGATCGCTCTTCTACCCCAACGACATTCCCGCCGCCTTCGACGCGCTGGACCACTTCGATCTGGCCGACAAACTCTTCGAGCGGGTCGACCGCCTCTCGGGCGGCGAACGCCAGCGCGTGGGTCTGGCGCGCGCGCTGCTCGCGCCGGCCAAGGTCTGGCTGATCGACGAGCCGCTCTCGGCGCTGGACCCCACACGCTCCAAACAGGCCGTGGCCACCTTGCTCGACGGCGCGCGCGAGCGCAGCGTCACCCTGATCGCCACGCTGCACCAGGTGGACGTGGCCCTCGCGCACTTCCCGCGCATCGTCGGCCTGCGTGATGGCCAGCTCGCCTTTGATTTGCCAGCCGCCGAGGTGACGCAAGAGCGGCTCGCGCGCCTGTATGACCAGTTTGAACACGAACTGCGTGGCGAGGTGCCGGTGGTGGTGGTTGAACCGACATCGCAACCGCAGCCTGCGGTGATGCACTGCCGCTGAGCATGAGCGCATTGGCCACTCCGTTGCGCACCGCCCCCGCGCGTGACCCTGCGTGGACAAGCCGAATCTTCTGGCTCAGCCTGGGCGCCGTGCTGTTGTGGCCCCTCATGTTGGCAACCGAGTTCAAACCCTGGATTTTTCTGGAGCCCGACAACCTCAAGGTCACGCGCCAGTTCCTGGCCACGTTCTGGCCGCTCGTGGTCAACGCGGAGTTCATGACCATGATCGCGCGCGAAACCTGGCGCACTGTGGCCATGGCCACCGCCGGCGTGACGCTGGCGCTGGTGGTGGCCATTCCGCTCACGCTGCTGTCGGTTCGCCTGCTGTCGGTGTCTGCTCTTTCGGGCCGGATGGCGCGCGGGCCGTTCTGGTTGCGCCAGCTGGTGCGCTGGTTGCTCATCGTGCTGCGCAGCATCCCCGAACTGGTGTGGGCGCTGGTGTTCGTTCGCGTGGTGGGGCTGGGCCCCACGGCCGGCGTGCTGGCCATTGCGCTCACCTACGGCGGCATGCTGGGCAAGGTGTATGGCGAGATTCTGGAGAGCGGTGAAGCGCACGCCACCGAAACCCTCCTGCGCAACGGCAGCGGCCGCCTGCAGGCTTTCTTCTACGGCCTGCTGCCAACCAACGCGGCCGAACTCACCAGCTACACCGTGTACCGCTGGGAATGCGCGATCCGCTCGTCGGTGGTGCTGGGCTTCGTGGGCGCGGGCGGCCTGGGCCAGCAGCTCGACAACTCCATGAAGATGTTCAACGGCGGTGAAGTGGCCACCATGCTGCTGGTGTTTGTGTTGCTCGTGGCGCTGGCGGACCGGGTGAGTTCGTGGCTTCGGAAATCGCTGGGTTGATGCGATGAAAAAATCCGCGGCCGCCAACCCACCTTACAAACTGCCGCCGCGTTTGTTCGACGCGCGCTGCAAGGCCTGCTGGTTTGTGGCCGGCCTCGCCGTGCTGGTGGTCGCCAGCTTCGCCTCCCTCGACCTGCAGTGGGGCCAGTTCCTTTCGCTGGACGCCGCGCGCAGCATGGGACGCTTCGTGGCCGAGTTTTTCCCACCCGACCTCTCGCCCGTGTTCGTGAAGAAGGTCGCCATCGGCGCCTGGGAAACGCTGGCCATGTCGGCGCTGGGCACGGCGCTGGCGGCTGCGGCCGGCCTGGCATTGGCGCTGCCTGCAAGCCGCCTGCATTCCGCACACGCGGCCTGGGCACGCGCACCCACACGCTGGCTGCTCAACGCGCTGCGCAGCATCCCCGAGCTGGTGTGGGCCGCGCTGCTGCTCATCTCGGCCGGTCTGGGGCCGTTTGCCGGTACGCTGGCGCTGGCCTTTCACACCACCGGCGTGCTGGGCCGCCTGTTTGCCGAAGCGATTGAAAATGCACCGCCCGGTCCGGGCGAGGCGCTGCGCGTACAAGGCGTGGGCAACGGCCGCGTGTTCCTCTACGCCACGCTCCCGCAGGTGTTGCCCCAACTCATGAGCTACACGCTCTACCGCTGGGAAAACAACATCCGCGCCGCCGCCGTGCTGGGTGTGGTGGGCGCAGGCGGCCTGGGCCAGCTGCTGGCCTTCCACATGGGCCTGTTCCAGATGAACAAGACCGCCACCATCCTCGGCGCCATGCTGCTCATGGTGGCGGTGGTGGACGCGTCCAGCCACGGCGCGCGGCGGCTGCTCACGCGATGAGTGTCTTGGCGAGTCTCAACCCGCTGAACTGCCAGCGCGCATCGGTGGGGAAAAAGTTGCGGTAGCTCGCGCGCAGATGCGACGCCGGCGTGGCGCACGAACCGCCGCGCAGCACGGTCTGGTTGACCATGAACTTGCCGTTGTACTCACCCACGGCGCCTTCGGTGGGCTGATAGCCCGGGTAGGCGCTGTAGCTGCTCGACGTCCACTCCCACACGTCGCCAAACATCTGCAGCAGTCCATTGCCCGCAGCCCGCGCGGGCAGGGGGTGCATAGCGCCAGCGTCCTGCAGGTTGCCCTGCACCGGCAAAGCGGCTGCCGCAGCTTCCCACTCGGCTTCGGTGGGCAGGCGGGCGCCCACCTGGTCGGCGTGCGTGGCCGCGCTCCAGCGCGCAAACGCATCGGCCTCGAAGTAGCTCACATGCACCACCGGTGTGTGCGGGTCCAGCGGCATGTCGCCGTGCAGGGTGAACACAGTGGGCAGGGCGTTGGTGTCCTGGTGCAGCGTCCAGTAGAGCGGCGCGCGAATGCCTTGCGCGCGCACCCAGTCCCAGCCGGCGGCGAGCCACCAGCGTGGGTCGGCGTAGCCGCCGTCGTGCACAAAGTCGAGCCATTCGCCGTGCGTCACCAGTCGGTTCATGAGCGCGTGCGGCTCCAGCCACTGGCGGTGGCGCGGAGATTCGTTGTCAAAGGAAAAGCCTTCGCCCGCTTGGCCGATTTCCGTCAAACCACTGCTGCACTCGACCCAGCGCGCGGGCACGGGCGACACCGACACCAATGGCCAGGCGCGCTGGTAGGCCGGGCTGAGCGGGCTGATGGAGAGCAGGTGCTTGATGTCGGTGAGCAGCAGTTCCTGGTGTTGCTGTTCGTGGTGCAGGCCCATCTCGATCAGGCGCAGGGCGTCAGCGCTGTCGGTGTGCGCGATCAAGCGCGTGATGCGTTCGTCCACCTGCTCGCGCCAGCGCCACACTTCGGCCAGGTCGGGCCGCGTGACCAGCCCGCGCTGCGGCCGCGCAAACTGCTCGCCCACGCCGTTGTAGTAGCTGTTGTAGAGCACCCGAAAGGCCGGGTTGAAGGGATGGAAGTCAGGCTCGAAGGCCTCCAGCACGAAGGTCTCGAAAAACCACGTCACGTGGGCGAGGTGCCACTTGGTCGGGCTCGCGTCGGCCATGGACTGGGCCTGGCAGTCTTCGGGCGAAAGCGGCGCCGCGAGCGCACGCGTTTGACCACGCACTGCCTGGTATCGCTGGGCCAGTTCAACGCGATCCGCAACAAGATGCGGGTCCGTGGCGGGTTGTGGGGATTCGTGTCGCATGGGGACCTTTCAGCGCCCGGGCAGCAGGCGCAAGAGCTGGCCGTTGCGGTCGTCGGTCAGCAGGTAAATGAAGCCGTCGGGGCCTTGGCGCACGTCGCGCACGCGCTGGTTGAGGTCGGGCAGCAGTTTTTCTTCACGCACCACACGGTCGCCCTCGATGACCAGACGCGAAAGGTAGCGGAACTTGAGCGAACCCGCCAGCAGACTGCCTTGCCAAGCCTTGCCGTAGCGCTCGCTGGTCACGAAGGCCAGGCCGGAGGGTGCCATCGACGGTGTCCACTGGTGCAGCGGTTGCTCCAGGCCCGGCTTGCTGGTGATGCCTTCGCCAATGGTGCCGCCGCCGTAGTTTTCGCCATAGGTGATGACGGGCCAGCCGTGGTTCTTGCCGGCTTCGGGACGGTTGATCTCGTCGCCGCCCTGTGGGCCATGCTCCGAGGTCCAGAGGCGGCCGTCGGGCGCGAGCGCGGCACCTTGCACGTTGCGGTGGCCAAAGCTCCAGATCTCGGGCAGGGCCCCCGCGCGACCGACGAACGGGTTGCCCGCATGGGCCCCGCCGGTGGCCTTCACGCGCACCACCTTGCCGTGGTGGTTGTCCAGCGTCTGCGCGTCGTTCATGCGCGAGAAGCGGTCGCCCAGCGTGAGGAACAGGCTGCCGTCGGTGGCCTGCACGATGCGGCAACCAAAGTGCGAACGGCTGCTGACCTTGGGCGACTGGCTGAAGATCACTTTGACGTCGGTCAGGCGCGTGGCATCGGCAGCGAGCTGGGCCGAAGCCATGGCGGTGGAATTGCCGCCGCCGCTGGCCGCCGGCTCCGAGTAGCAGAAATACACCATGCGGTTGCTGGTGAAGTTGCGGTCGGTGATGACGTCGAGCAGGCCGCCCTGCCCGCCGGCTTCGATGGGTGGCAGACCCGCCAGTGGTTCGCCCACATGGCCATCGGCGCCCACCACGCGCATGCGTCCGGGCCGCTCGGTCACCAGCATGCGACCCTCGCCGATGAAGGCCACGCCCCATGGGTTCTGCAGGCCGCTGGTCACCACCTCGGTGGTCTGGGCGTGCGCCAGCGTGGACGCGAAGCCGCCCAGCGCCAGGCAGGCGGCGAATGAAAGGGTGATCGAGCGTGTCATCAAGGGCATCTCCGGTGTCGTTTCACAAGGGCGACCGGGTTGGTACGCGGGAGCGCCCGAGGGTTCCCCCAAGCTCCTCAACCAAAGGGTCGCACACCGAAGAGGAAGGCGTGCGCCCACACCACGAACAGCACATACAGACCCAGACCACCCACCACGGCGATGGCATCGTTGGCCTTGCTGCCGGGCAGCGCCAGGGTCGTGCGCGTCAACCCCTGGGCTTCACGTTTTTTCACCGAGATGCGGTCCACCACCGCCCAGGCGAGGAAGCCACCGAACAGCAGCACATCGGCCAGCGTGCCGTTGGCCAGCAAGTGGGCCAACGCCCACAGTTTCACGGCCAGCAGCATGGGGTGTTTGGCCGCGGTCTTGATGCGACCGGGCAGGTAGGCCGCCAGCAGCAACACGAACACCGGCAGCATCAGCAGCGCGGCGAGATGGCGAAAGCCATTGGGCAAGGTGTAGAGCAACACCGGTGCTTCACGCGCCGCGCCATAGCCCACCACGATGAGCACAAAGCCCGCCAGCGAGACCAGCGAATACAGGCCCTTCCACGGCCCTTCACCCATCTGCTGTACCAGGCGGTTGCGCCCGTCGGCGGACACGATGGACACCGAGTGGATGCCCAGGAACAACACGAGACCGAGGATCAACAGCAGCATGGTGGTTTCCTTCGTTGCACGCGCAGACCGGACCATCCGGCAAGCTGCGCACATCGGCTCACTGTAGCGGTTGGTCACCTGCCCGGGCATCGACGGGGCATTCCCCCACCCACGCCCCACTCAGGGAGCCGCAGGCACCACGCGCAGCACGCGCCCGCTGGGACTGTCGGTCAGCAGGTAGATGGCGCCGTCGGGTCCGGCGCGAACGTCGCGGATGCGTTCGCCCAGCTCCTGAAACAGCACCTCTTGTGGCCCTGGCACGCCATTGAGCATGGGCACACGGCGCACGCTGCGTTCCACCAGCGCCGCCACCAACAGGCTGCCGCGCCACGCCGGAAACAACGCACCGTCGTACCAGGCGAGACCGGCCGGCCCGATCGACGGGGTCCACTCCACCAGCGGCGGCTCGATGCCGGGCAGGCTGCGGAAAGGCGTGATGCGGGCGTAGGTGTAGTCGATGCCACCGGTGGTGACGGGCCAGCCGAAATTGGCACCGGGTTTGAGGCGGTTCAACTCATCCCCGCCGCGCGCGCCGTGCTCGTGGGCATAAGCCACGCCGTTGACCACCACCAGCCCCTGCGGATTGCGATGGCCCAGGCTGTAGATCTCGGGCCGCGCCTCTGTGCGCGAAACGAACGGGTTGTCGGCCGGCACGCTGCCGTCGGCCTGGATGCGCAACCATTTCCCCAGGTGGGTGTGCAGCCGTTGGGCGTCGGTGCGTTCGAGGTTGCCGTCGCCCATGCCCAGCAGCAGGCTGCCGTCGGCCAGCCAGCCCAGGCGGCCGCCGAAATGTTGCGCCTCGGCCTTGGCCGGCTGGGAAGTGAAGATCGGCTGCACGTCCTGCAACTGACGGCCATCGAACGTGGCACGAACCACGCGCAGGTGGTTGGCCTCACGCTTGCCGTGAGCGAAGGACAGCAGCACACGACCGTTGACGGCAAAAGCCGGATCCACCACCACGTCGAACAGACCGGCCTGCCCGCGCGCCAGCACAGCGGGCACGCCGGCCACGGGTTCAGTGCGCATCTGCAGCCGCCCGTCGGGACCGGGCTCGATCAGGCGCAGCCGGCCCGGCCTCTCGGTCACCAGCATGCGGCCACCGGGCAGAAAAGCCAGCGACCAAGGGTGTTCGAGCCCGCTGGCCACGGTCTCGACCCGGTATCCGGCGGCCTTGGCAGACACCGCCACCGACAGGACACTCACGATGGCAGCAAACGCGTATTTCATAATCAGCAATTATGAGAGCCAGCCCCATGAGCACCACCCAAAAACCACGCTGGACACAGCATCTGGTGGCGCTGCTGCTGGCGTGGGTGCTGGCAGCGGCCTGGGGCTCGGTGGTGCAGACCCAGTGGAACCTGCAGGCCCTGGTGGGCGTGGGTGTGGACATCCCCGCTGCCGAGCGAGCGCGCACCACCTGGCAAGACCTGATCGGGTTCGGCCCGGTGTATGCAGGCATCCTGGCCGCGGGCTGGCTCCCGGCGCTGGGGGTGGCCGCCTGGCTGGGCCGCCGCTGGCCCGCCTGGCGCGGTCCGCTGCTGGCAGCGGCTGCGGGCATCGGCATGGTGGCGGCGGTGCGCACGGTGGACGCGGTGGCGCCCATGCCGGTGTTCATCGACGCCACCCGCCACCTTCCCGGGCTGCTGGTGATGGCGACCGGCGCCGCGCTGGCCGGCTGGCTCTACGCCGGGCTCACGCCGCACCGCTGAAGTCACACCCCCCGCCCTACCCGGCCGGCCATGACCCCCAGCACCTTTCCCCACCTGCTCGACCCGGCCCGCTTTCACGGTGACGTGGACGGCCGACCCTCGGCCCTGTTTTTTCTGCGCAACGCGCGCGGCATGGTGGTGGCCATCACCAACCTCGGCGCCAAGGTGCTGCAGATCGTGGCGCCCGACCGGGACGGTATGCTGGACGACGTGGCGCTGGGCTATGACAACCTGGACGCCGTCCTTGGCGGCTCACCGTCCATGGGCGCCTTTGTGGGCCGCTATGCAGGGCGCATCGGCGGCGCGCGCTTCATGCTGGATGGGCGCGAGCACTGGCTCACGCCGAATTCGGGCCCCCACTGCACCCACGGTGGGCCACGCGGCGCGCGCCACCGCGCGTTTGACGCGGCACAACCCGACGCCCAAACGCTGCAACTGCACCACCGCTTTCTGACCGCTGAAGATCACTTCCCAGGCACGCTGGATCTGCAACTCACCTACCGGCTGAGCGACGACAACGCGCTCGTGATCGAACACCGGGCCACCGCGCTGGACGACCCCGGCCCATCCAGCTTCACCAGTCACATCTACTTCAACCTTGATGGCGTGACCGAGGGCAAGACCATCGATGGCCATGTGTTGCAGGTGCCGCACGCCCACGACGTGCTCGCCACCGGGCCTGACGGCATTGCCACCGGGGAACGTGTCTCGTTGAACGGCCATGTGCACGACCTGCGCAGCGCCAGAAAGCTTGGCGCCCTGCCCGACATCGACCTGAGCTACCCGCTGGAATCCCATCCCGGCAAGGAGGCCCGGCTGTGCGCGAACCTTCACAGCGAGGCCAGCGGCCGCACGCTCGAGGTGTGGACCACCGAGCCTTTGCTGCAGGTGTACACCGCGGGACAGCTGGGCGTGGCGGAGAAGCCCGACCTGGGCAAACAAGGGGTGCGCCACCGGCCCCGCTGTGCCGTGTGCCTGGAGCCACAGTGGTTTCCCAACGCGCCCAACTGCCCGACGCTGCCGCAGAACGTGGTGACGCCGGGGCGGCCTTACCACGGCACCACGGTGTACCGTTTTGGTGTGATCTGAAGCGGGCCCTGCTCAGGGGTGCGTCGCGTCGTCCCGTCTGGCGCATTCGGGCGGCTCGCCGTAACCGGCAGAGCGCACGGTCTGGTCTTCGGCAATCTCGATCTGAAACCAGCGGCAGAACGGGTTGTCGTAGCGGTAACTCCACACCTGCCCCCGGCTGCGGCCCAACCCCTCCACCTCGCCCGCACGGCCCAGCACCTGACGGGCCTCTTCCTGGCTCATGCCGGGATTGATGCGCAGGAAGTTGGTTTCGGTGAGCACCTGCTCGGAGCGGGTGGCGCGGCCGTTTGCATCGAGGTACACAAACCAGGTGTGCACACCAAACGGCCCGCGGGGAAATTCGAGCCGGCTGCCACCCGCCACCTGGCGCTGCATCTCCGGCGGCCCCATGCGGGCCACGATCTCGTCGCGGGAAAGTCCCGAGAGATCTGGAGGGGGTGCATAGCCGGCGCAGGCCGACAGACCGGCCGCGGCAACGGCCAACACAGACACAGCGGTCAGACGGGACAACACGGTGCGCATGCTTGGGTCTCCTGTGTTCACAACTTGGGCTTCACGATTTGAGGAGGTTGGAGGGCATCTTCGCAGGCAAGTTCAAGACCGGCTGTACGCCAGCCCCGAGGCCACACCGCCAAACAGGTCACCCTCAACCATGTCAACGTTCGGAAACTCGGCCTGCAGCGCGCGCTGAAACGGGCGCAGGGCCGACGAGCCACCGGTGAGGTAGATCGCGTCCAGCGTGCTGTCGGTGAGGCCAGCGCGCTGCACGCATTCGCGGGCACAAGCCACGGCGCGCGCCAGCAGCGTGCCCAGGTGGTCGCGCATGGCGTCAGCGTGCATGTCGGCGGCGAGCCCGCGCTCGACTTCCGACAAGTCCACCTGCGTGGCGGCGTCTTGTTCCGAGCAGCGGATCTTCGCCTGCTCCACCTCGTGGGCAATGCGGTGACCGTCGCGGTGCTTGAGCACCTTCATCAGGCGCTCGTGCAGCGCCACGTTGCTGTAGTTCACACGCAGCTGCTGCGCCTGGCTCAGCGCTCGCGGCTGGTAGAGCCACTGGATCAGGTGCCAGGTGGAGAGGTCAAAAAACACACGGCTGGGCACCTCGCGCTGCTGCGGCCCCAGATGTTTGTGGCCCAGCAGGGGCATCACCTGCTCCAGGCTGAGCTTGTGGTCGAAATCGGTGCCGCCGATGTGCACACCGGTGGTGGCCAACACGTCGTCCTCGCGGTTGGCCAGCTTCATGCGCTGCGGACCCAGGCGCACCACGGTGAAGTCCGACGTGCCGCCGCCCAGGTCCACCACCAACACCACACGCTCGCTGTCCAGACGGCGTTCGTAGTCCAGCGCGGCGGCAATGGGTTCCAGCTGGAACGACACCTGGCGAAATCCCACGGCTTGGGCGGCCTGGAGCAAGGCGTCTTGCGCAAGCGCGTCGCGCTCCACGTCGTCGTCCACAAAGTGCACCGGCCGGCCCATCACGACCTTGGTGGGCGCCACGCCCAGCGTTTGCGCCGCGCGCTCGCGCAGCGCGGCCAGAAAGGTGGCCACGATTTCCTGAAAACTGATCTGCTGGTGGTTCACCACCGTGGTCTCCAGCAGCAGCGGGCTCCCCAGCAAGCTCTTGAGCGAGCGCATCAAGCGGCCCTCGGTGCCGGCGAGGTACTGCGCCACCGCGTCGCGGCCGAAATGCGTGGTGCTGTCTTCCGAGTTGTAGAACACCGCCGTGGGCATGGAGACCGCCGTGCCCTCCAGCGGAATCAAGCGGGCCGTGCCGCGCACATCGGCCCAGGCCATGGCCGAGTTGGAGGTACCGAAATCAATGCCGAGCGTGCCGTGGAGCGGAGGAGTCATGGGAAGCGGAAGGGAGTTGGTCCCCGCGGCACAAGCGGACGCGCCGGCTCAATGGGGAGCGCGGATTCTGCCACCCTTGTGTGGCTGGGGCCCGGGCCCAGCCGCAGCGCACGCTACTTGCGCGGAACGCTGTACTCTTTTTTGGGCAGCTGCTGCCCACCCGCACCCGGCACGTGTTGGCCGCGCTTCACCGCGTCTTGCCCCGGCGTGGCGCGCATGTCGGTGTCCACCTGGCCCTGTTGCAGGTCTTTCCAGGCCTGCAGGATCTTCGGGTCCGGCTGGTCGTCGGTCATGTCCGTGTCTTCGTCGCGCTCGTGTGGCAACTTCAAGGGCGCGTCGCCTTCTTCGGGTGGCAACTCAAAAGGGGTGTCAGGCTCCACCGGCTGGTGGGGCACGGCGGGTTGGTCCGCGTGGCCAGGCTTGTTCATGCGCGGTCCCCAGCGGGCAGGGATCCATCCGACAAACCCTGGTGCGAGCCGTGCTCACCCATGCCGATGGGCTTGCCCGCCACGGCCGACGCGATGCTGCTGACAAGTCGAACCATCTTGCTGTTGGGCGCGTCCCAGTAGTCAGCGGAATGGGGCACGAACTTCAACAAGGCCAGCGTGGGAGAGTCCACGCCATCGGGAAACCACGGACGCGCGAAGGGCGACCACAGGCGTTCTATGTGTCCCCGGTCGGTCACGATCTCGCCGTGCCCCGACAGGGACACGTAGCTGCTGTCGTCCAGGTCGGTGAAGGCCAGGTTGGCCACGCCCAGACGTTCGACCTTGGAGGAGCGCGTGTCGGTGAAAAACCAGATGGCGCCGCTGGCGTCCATTTCCAGCGCGTACATGGGCCGGCTGGCCAAGGAGCCGTCGGCCTCGATGGTGGTGAGCATCGAGGTGGCGATGTCCTCGATCAGCCCGGCGATGTGCTTGAGTTCGGGGGTGGTCTGGTTCTCGATGTTCATGGGTGGTCCTCGTCATGGCTGAATAAAGGTCCACGGTAAAAACAATCGCCGGGTGGGTCTGTGCGCTGGCACACGGGCAAGACCTGCCACATCCGGGCCAGAAGGCCGACCCGCGCCGGCTGAAACCGTCCACTCGATGGAGAGCTCAGAAGGCGCTTTGGCCTTTGTGCGAGTTCCAGAAATGCAGGAGCAGTTCGATCGGGCCTGTCAGCGCGCTGCCACTGTCGATGAAGCGCCCAGACAGCAAGGCATCCAGGTGGGAAGGATGAGACGTGCCATGGGCGCCCTCTGAACGAGAAGCCATGGACCACTCCGAAAATTCCCGCTCGCGGATGGACTCGCGCGCATGTCCAACGAACCGGTGGTGGAAGGGTCGGCGTGGCTGATGGCCCAGATGGTCGCAGCGCCTTCGGCGGGACCTTCGCTGTATTGAATGAAATGCCCGTTCGTGCAGAGCAAGACATCTGAGGGCGCGACAGTGGGCGGATCGCTTCCGACAGGTAGGTGATTGCGCGCAGGCGAGCCATCAAGCGTTGGGCAGTTCTTCCCTCGCTTCCACCGCCAGCTGCCGCACGACCGACCCCGAGACGGCCGCCACCGCCCGCACGCGCAGCGCGCGCCCGGTGGGCAGTTCGATGCGGCAGTGGTAGTCCAGTCCGTCGGTCAGGCCGGGGCTGCTGCTGGCGATCCGGCGTGACCATTTCTGTCTGCCGTCCAGTTCCACAGTCAAGGCGTGCCAGGCACCGCCGAGCGGCTGAGGCACCCGCACCACCAGGGTGACGTCCACGTCGAAGGTGCGGTGCCGCTCCAGCGAGCCGG
The DNA here is from genome assembly GCA_038327405.1 of Burkholderiales bacterium. GTDB lineage: Bacteria > Pseudomonadota > Gammaproteobacteria > Burkholderiales > Burkholderiaceae_C > Hydrogenophaga. Next base: position 28,710 of record JBBQKZ010000026.1, read on the forward strand.
GAATGTCGAGCACGGCCACCAGCGCGCCGTCCACATCGCAGCGCCAGACTTCGGCAATGGACTTCATGCGCTCAGAAGCCGCTTCAGTTCGCCAGACTCAATGAGTCGGGCGACGTCGTCTGCACCGCCCACGAGCACACCACGCACGAACACCATGGGAAACGTGGGCCAGCCGGTCCACATCTTGAGCGTATTGCGCCGACGCCACTGCGAAAAGTAGCTGCCCACCTCCAGGTAACCGTGGGTGACGCCGGCAGCGTCCAGCGCCTTGCGGGCCTTGCCCACAAAGGGATTGCCCGACATGCCGAACACCATCACCGCGTTGCTGGCCACCTCGGCTTGCGCCTGGCGCAGCAAGTCTGCATGGAGTTGGGCCACCTTCGGCTGGATGGCGAGGTGAATGGCGGCTTCGTCAAGTATCGGGCGGGGCATGGGATCTCCTTGGGCAAGGGCCTGAACTGTAGTGGCAGTTGCTTCCCCCTGCGCAGGCAGGTTCATGGAACTTTGGCCTTAGCACTCACTCAGAGAGAGTGCTAACATCATCCGAACAGACCTGAGGAGGTTCAAACATGTCCCACTCTCTTGCTCCCGTTGCCGCCGCTTCCACGGCCCAGATCGCCGTCGCGAATCCCTGGGCTCTGGTGCCGCCGCTTGGCAATCTGGATGCCTACATTTCGGCAGTCAACCGCCTGCCACTGCTCACGCTGGACGAAGAGCAGAAGGCCGCGCGCCGCCTGCGCGACGACAACGACCTGGAGGCCGCAGGCCAGTTGGTGATGTCGCACCTTCGCCTGGTGGTGTCCATTGCCCGCCAGTACCTGGGCTACGGCCTGCCCCATGGCGACCTGATTCAAGAGGGCAACGTCGGCCTGATGAAGGCGGTGAAACGCTTCGACCCGGACCAGGGCGTGCGCCTGGTGAGCTACGCCATGCACTGGATCAAGGCCGAAATCCACGAATACGTGTTGAAGAACTGCCGCATGGTCAAGTTGGCCACCACCAAGGCACAGCGCAAGTTGTTCTTCAACCTGCGCTCCCGCAAGCAGGGCTTTCGCTCCGACGCGCTGGACGGCGACACCCACCGCGAAGTGCTGAGCGATGTCGAGGTGGGCATCATGGCCAAAGAGCTCAACGTGAAGCCTGAAGAAGTGCGCGAAATGGAAACGCGCCTGTCGGGTGGCGACGTGGTGCTGGACCCGGGCCCCGGTGACGACGGCGAAGACGCCTTCGGCCCGATCGCCTACCTGGCCGACGCCACCCACGAGCCCACGGCGGTGCTGGAAGCAGCCGAGCGTGATGCGCTGGCCACCGCAGGCGTTGCCCAAGCCATGGGCGAGCTCGACGACCGCTCGCGCCGCATTGTGAGTGAGCGCTGGCTGAAGGTGAACGACGACGGTTCCGGCGGCATGACGCTGCACGAACTGGCGGCCGAATACGGCGTGAGCGCGGAGCGCGTGCGCCAGATTGAAGTGGCGGCCATGAAGAAGATGCGCAAGGCGCTGGCCGCCTACGCTTGAGCGCCGACGCCACCGTCTGCGCCAACCCCGGCTGCTCAGGTATCCGGGGTTTTTTTGTAGCTGCAGCGCACCGGATCGGTGCTCCGACACCCTTCACCTGTCAGCCTGACACGACACAATAGGCGTCTTCAGCGTTCGCCATCCCCGCGAATCGATTCTCATGACGCCGCCGTGACCCGACTCGTCCGCCTCTGCGCCTTCGTCGCCCTGTTCCTGTGTTTGCCCGCCGCGTTTGCGGTGCCCCAGCCTCCACCGCTCGTGCTGGACGGCAGCCAGGGAACGCTGTCCCTGGCCGGACGCAGCACCTTCTGGGTGGACGAAACCGGTCAACAGACGGTGGATCAGCTGGAACAGCGGACCGAGCAGGCGTTCCAGATTCGAGGAGAAGGCCACCGCCTGCGGCTGAGCCCGGGCGCTGCGCTGTGGGTCCGCTTTGACGCCGTGGTCAAGGACTCCAGCGCGCATTGGGAACTGGAACTCACCCACTCGGGCACCGACAGGGTGAGCCTGTACCACCGCCAGGCCGACGGCGGCTGGCGCGCGCAGCGCGCGGGTGACCACATCGCCGTTCGTGACTGGGCCTACCCCGATCGTTACCCGGTGTTCGCACTCGACTCACGGGCCGATCAGGTGGTGAGCTACTGGGTGCGCATCGAACATGCGCGCGTGCCGTTCTCGGGCGAGCTGCTGGTCCACAACCACAACACCTTGCGCGAACTGCGCATCCACCAGCAGTTCCTGCTGGGCGCGTACTTCGGCATGGCGGCACTGCTGATCGCCACGGCCATCGCCAATGCGCTTGTGTTCCGCGACACCAGCTTTGCCGCGTACGCCGTCTATGTCACCCTGCTGGGGCTGGCGCTGGCCGCCTCGCTGGGTGTCGGGGGTCAATTCCTGTGGCCTGCCTGGCCGCGCTGGAACAGCCTGGCCGAATTCGTGCTGCTGCCATTCACGGCAGTGGCAGGCCTGCTCTTCGTGCGCCATGTGGTCCAGCCGAGGCGGATCGGGCGCGGGCTGGACCGCCTGGCGTTGAGCCTGGCAGGTGTGTTTCTGGCACTGACCGCCTGGGACGTGGTGCAGCCCACCGCCACGAGCCTGCAGGCGGTGACGGCTGCGGGCGCCCTGACGATGGTGCTGGTGTACGCCATGCTCTGGGCCGCCTGGCGCACGGGCGACCGCTGGGTACGCTGGATCGCCCTGGGCATCCTGCCGGTGCTCATGGCAGGCACGCTGCCGGTGCTGCGCAACTTTGGCCTGGTGTCGTCAGGTTTCCTGTCGCAATACGGCATGGTGATGGCCGCAGCCATTGAGGCACCGCTGCTGATCTACGGCCTGTTGCAGCGGTCTTCGATGCAGCATGAGGCTCAGACGCGTGCGCGCGCACTGGCCCTGAACGAGCCACTCACGGGTCTGACCAACCGCCACAACTTCATGCTTCGCCTGCACGACAGCCTGGTGCGCGCACAACGTTATCAGCACCACAGCGCGCTGCTGCTGATCCACCTGGACAACCACGGCTGGTTTGCCGAAATGCACGGCCGCGAAGTGGCCGACCGGGCACTGGTGCTCACGGGTTCACTGCTGCGCTCGGTGGCACGCGACGTGGACACCGCAGGCCGCGTGGACGACACGCTGCTGGCCCTGTTGATGGAAGGCCCTGTGAAAGAAGCGCAGGTGGTGGCAGCGGCCACCAGCATCGTGGCTGGCGGCCTGCGCCCATCGAGCCAGCTGCCGATGGGTGCGACCCTGAAGTTCAAGGTGGTGCTGGCGCTGCTGCCCGACGCGGCCAGCGCCTCCGAGCTGGAAAGCAACGCACAGGCCCACCTGGACTGGATGCGCAGCGGACTCGATACCTTGCATCAGGACGGCCGCAGGACCATCCTGAAGTTCAACTTCTGATCAGTGCTCGCGCCTCAGCGCGGGAAACAGGATCACGTCGCGGATGCTGGCACTGTCGGTCAGCAGCATCATCAAACGGTCGATGCCGATGCCGCAGCCACCAGCTGGGGGCATGCCGTATTCGAGCGCACGGATGTAATCGGCGTCGAAGTGCATGGCCTCGTCGTCACCGCCGTCCTTGGCCGACACCTGCGCGTGAAAACGCGCGGCCTGGTCTTCCGCGTCGTTCAGTTCCGAGAACGCGTTGCCGAATTCACGGCCGGTGATGTAGAGCTCGAAGCGCTCGGTCACCTCGGGGTTGGCGTCGTTGGCACGGGCCAGCGGCGAGATCTCGGTGGGGTGGTCCATGATGAAGGTCGGATTCCAGAGCTTGTCTTCGACCTTTTCTTCAAAGTACATCACCTGCAAGCTCGCCAGGCTGCGCGTGGAGAGTTGATGCTTGGCTTCGCTCAAGCCCAGCTTCTTCAACTGGTTCAACAGCCATTCCACGCTGTCCACGTTGTCGCCCGCCTCGGTGTGCTTGAGGATGGCTTCACGGATGGTGAGGCGCTCGAACGGCGAGGTCACGTCCACCGGCTGGCCCTGGTAGGTCAACGGCACATCGCCGCGCACCTCGCGCACCACATGGCGAATGAGTTCTTCGGTGAAAGTCATCAGGTCCTGGTAGTTCCAGTACGCCGCGTAGAACTCCATCATGGTGAACTCGGGGTTGTGCCGCACGCTGATGCCTTCGTTGCGGAAGTTGCGGTTGATCTCGAACACGCGGTCGAAACCACCGACCAGCAGACGCTTCAAGTACAGCTCGGGCGCAATGCGCAGGAACATTTCCTGGTCGAGCGCGTTGTGGTGCGTCTTGAACGGCTTGGCGTTGGCGCCGCCCGGGATCGGGTGCAGCATCGGCGTCTCGACTTCGAGGAACCCATGGCTGACCATGAAGCCACGCAGGCTGGAAATGCCGCGGCTGCGGTTGACGAAACGCTGGCGCGCGCTCTCGTCGGTCATCAGGTCCACATAGCGCTGGCGGTATTTGATCTCCTGGTCGGCGATGCCGTGGAACTTGTCGGGCAGCGGGCGCAAGCTCTTGGTGATGAGGCGAACGCTGTCGGCATGGATGGTGAGCTCACCGGTGCGGGTGCGGAACAGCACGCCTTCGGCTGCGACGATGTCGCCCAGGTCCCAGTGCTTGAACGCGTTGTGCAGGGTTTCGCCCACGCTGTCGTTGTTCAGGTAGATCTGGATGCGGCCACCGCTGGGGCCGAACGAGGCGTCCTGCAGCGTGGCAAAGCTGGCCTTGCCCATCACGCGCTTGAGCATCATGCGCCCGGCCACGCTGGCGCGAACAGGGGTGGCTTCCAGCGCCTCCTTGGTGGTCTCGCTGTGCACCGCGAACAGCTCGGCCGCTTTGTCGGACGGTTTGAAGTCGTTCGGGAAGGCCACGCCCTCGCCCCGCTGCTGCGCTTCGCGCATCGCCTTGAGCTTCTCGCGTCGCTCCACGATCAGCTGGTTGTCGTCGTGCGCCGGGGCGCTGGCATCGGGGGTGTGGACTTGGGTCATGAATGAAAAGAGGGTTGAGCACCGGTGTGCGCAACCCTCGATTGTAGGTTTGGACCTGGATCGGTCCGTTCTGACCTACTCACCCAAATAGGCAGCGCGCACTTTGGGGTCGTCAAGCATGTCGCGGCCCTTGCCGGTCATGATGATTTCGCCCGAGTCCATCACGTAACCACGGTCAGCGATCTGCAGCGCGCGGCGGGCGTTCTGCTCCACCAGCAGGATGGTCACACCCTGCTTGGACACGTCGCGGACCACCTCGAAGATCTTGTCGACCATGATGGGCGACAGGCCCATGGAGGGTTCGTCCAGCAGCAGCACCTTGGGCTGGCTCATGAGCGCGCGCGCCATGGCCAGCATCTGCTGCTCACCGCCGCTCATGGTGCCGGCGAGCTGGTCCTTGCGCTCGCGCAGGCGCGGGAAGATGTTGAACATCTTTTCGATGTCTTGCGCAATGCCGGGCTTGTCGGTGCGGATGTAGGCGCCCATCTGCAGGTTTTCGGTGATGGTCATGCGGGTGAACACGCCACGGCCTTCGGGCACCATGGCCAGGCCCTGGCGCACCAGGTCCCAGGCGCCCTTGCCCTTGATGCTCTGACCCATGTATTCGATGTCGCCGGCTTCAAAAGCCAGCGAGCCGGTCACGGCCTTCATGGTGGTGGTCTTGCCCGCACCGTTGGAGCCGATCAGCGAGATCAGCTCGCCTTCGTTCACTTCGAGGTCGATACCCTTGACAGCCTTGATGCCACCGTAGGCGACCTTCAGGCCGCTGATCTTGAGGAGTGTGTTTGCCATGTCGTTTCCTTGATCAGTGCCCACCGGTGCCGAGGTAGGCCTCGATCACCTTGGGGTCGCGCTGCACATCGGCCGGCGAGCCCGACGAGAGCTGCTTGCCGTAGTCGAGCA
>JBBQKZ010000027.1:0-34207 GCA_038327405.1 Burkholderiales bacterium
TATTGAAGGTGTAGTTTATCGTGTAGGGCAGATTGGTTCACCTTCTCGGCGGGCCTGGGCTTCGTGCCGGGCTGGTTCTTCAAGCTCGTGGTGCTGGCCCTGATCTGGGCCTACCTGCACCACCTGACCGCCGGTGTGCGCCACCTCTACATGGACGCGCGCCACGCCGTGAGCAAGGAATTCGGCAAGTCCTCGGCCATCTTCACGCTGGCACTGAGCATCGGCCTGACCGTGCTGCTCGGCGCCAAGCTCTTCGGCCTTTACTGACCGCGAATCCACCCAAGGACCCCACAAGATGTCTGTCAACTACGGTTCCAAACGCGTCGTCACCGGCGCCCACTACGGCCTGCGCGACTGGCTTGCCCAGCGCATCACCGCCGCCATCATGGCGCTCTTCACCCTGATCCTGCTGGTGCAGGTGCTGTTTTCCAAGGGCCCCATCGGCTACACGAGCTGGGCCGGTATCTTCTCTGCCCAGTGGATGAAGGCTTTAACCTTCGCCGTTTTCCTCGCCCTGACCTACCACGTGTGGGTCGGTATGCGCGACATCTGGATGGACTACGTCAAACCAGCCGGCATTCGCCTGGTGTTGCACGTGTTCACCATGGTTTGGCTCCTGTCCTGTCTGGGCTGGGCCGTTCAAGTTCTCTGGAGGCTCTGAAACAATGACCGCAACCGCAAATCTTCCCAAGCGTCAGTTCGACGTCGTGATCGTCGGTGCCGGCGGCTCCGGCATGCGCGCCTCGCTGCAGCTGGCGCGAGCTGGCCTCAAGGTGGCCGTGCTGTCCAAGGTGTTCCCCACCCGTTCGCACACCGTGGCCGCTCAAGGTGGCATCGGCGCCTCGCTGGGCAACATGAATGAGGACAACTGGCACTACCACTTCTACGACACCATCAAGGGCTCCGACTGGCTCGGAGACCAGGATGCGATCGAATTCATGTGCCGCGAAGCGCCCAAGGTCGTGTACGAGCTCGAGCACTTCGGCATGCCGTTTGACCGCAACCCCGACGGCACCATCTACCAGCGCCCCTTCGGTGGCCACACGGCCAACTACGGCGAGAAGCCGGTGCAACGCGCTTGCGCCGCAGCCGACCGCACAGGCCACGCCATGCTGCACACGCTCTACCAGCAGAACGTGCAAGCCCGAACCACCTTCTTCGTTGAATGGATGGCACTCGATTTGATCCGCGACGCCAGCGGCGACGTGCTTGGCGTGACCGCCATGGAAATGGAAACGGGCGAGACGTATGTGCTCGAAGCCAAGACCACGCTGCTGGCCACCGGCGGCGCGGGTCGCATCTTCGCAGCCTCCACCAACGCCTTCATCAACACCGGTGACGGTCTGGGCATGGCGGCACGCGCCGGCATCCCGCTGGAAGACATGGAGTTTTGGCAGTTCCACCCCACCGGCGTGGCCGGTGCCGGCGTGCTGCTGACCGAAGGTTGCCGCGGCGAAGGCGCGATTTTGCTCAACAGCGAAGGCGAGCGCTTCATGGAGCGCTATGCGCCCACCTTGAAAGACCTCGCTCCGCGCGACTTCGTTTCGCGTTGCATGGACCAGGAAATCAAGGAAGGCCGCGGCTGTGGTCCCAACAAGGATTACGTCCTGCTCAAGCTCGACCACCTGGGCGCGGAAACGATCCACAAGCGCCTGCCCTCCGTGTACGAGATCGGCGTGAACTTCGCCAACGTCGACATCACGCGCGAACCGATTCCCGTGGTGCCCACCATCCACTACCAGATGGGTGGCATCCCCACCAACATCAACGGCCAGGTCGTCACACCCGACGGTCAGGGCGGCCAGGCTGTGGTCAACGGCCTGTACGCCGTGGGCGAATGCTCCTGCGTCAGCGTGCACGGCGCCAACCGCCTCGGCACCAACTCGCTGCTGGATTTGCTGGTGTTCGGCCGCGCGGCTGGCAATCACATCGTTCAGTTCAACGACAAGAACAAGACCCACAAGCCCCTGCCGGCCGACGCCGCCGACAAGACCCTGGCGCGCCTGGCCCGGCTGGACAACACCACCGGCGGCGAGTACGCACAAGACGTGGCCAACGACCTGCGCGCCGCGATGCAGCAACACGCCGGCGTGTTCCGGACCCAGGCCAGCATGGACGAAGGCGTGGCCAAGATCAACGCCATGCGCGCCCGTGTGAACAACATCGCGCTGAAAGACAAATCCAAGGTCTTCAACACCGCGCGCATTGAAGCGCTGGAAGTGGAAAACCTGATCGAATGCGCCCAGGCCACCATGACCTCGGCCGCTGCCCGCCACGAATGCCGCGGCGCGCACACGGTCAACGACTACGAGCGCCCGGCCGACGACGCGCAGTTCCCTCTGGGTCGCAACGACGCCGAGTGGATGAAGCACACGCTCTGGCACAGCGCCGACAACAGCCTGACCTACAAGGCCGTGAACCTCAAGCCGCTGACGGTCGAGTCCGTCCCGCCCAAGGTCCGCACCTTCTAAGAACCCACGCACCGGAGCACCCACATGGCCAAACGCACATTCAAGATCTACCGCTACGACCCCGAAAAGGACGCCAAGCCCTACATGCAGACCATCGAGGTCGAACTCGACGGCCACGAGCGCATGCTGCTCGACGCATTGATGAAGCTCAAGGCGGTGGACCCCTCCATCTCGTTTCGCCGCTCGTGCCGCGAAGGCGTGTGCGGTTCGGACGCGATGAACATCAACGGCAAGAACGGTCTGGCCTGCCTGACCAACATGAACACGCTGCCCGGCGTGATCACGCTCAAGCCCCTGCCTGGCCTTCCCGTGGTGCGCGACCTGATCGTGGACATGACGCTGTTCTTCAAACAGTACAACAGCATCAAGCCCTACCTGATCAACGACACCGTGCCGCCTGAAAAGGAACGCCTGCAGAGCCCCGAAGAGCGAGATGAGCTCAACGGTCTGTACGAGTGCATCCTGTGCGCGAGTTGCTCCACCAGCTGCCCGAGCTTCTGGTGGAACCCGGACAAGTTTGTCGGCCCGGCAGGTCTGTTGCAGGCCTACCGCTTCATCGCCGACAGCCGCGACCATGGCACGGCCGAGCGACTGGACAATCTCGAAGACCCGTACCGCCTGTTCCGTTGCCACACCATCATGAACTGCGTGGACGTTTGCCCCAAGGGCCTGAACCCCACCAAGGCCATCGGCAAGATCAAGGAAATGATGGTGATGCGATCTGTTTGATTGCAAGCACCTCGCTGGCATGAACACCGCAACCCAACCCGACGAGCCCACCAGGGCAGCGCTGGACGCGTTGCTGGACGAGCGTGCCCTGAGCAAGCTGCGTTGGCGATGCCGACGTGGGTTGCTGGAAAACGACCTTTTCATCGAGCGGTTCTTTGCTCGGTACGATTCCGGCTTGACGGTTCGTCAAGCCGATGCCCTGGGGCAACTGATGGACCTCTCCGACAACGACCTGCTCGACCTGTTGCTCGGCCGCAAGGCACCTCAGGACGATCTGGCCCGTGACGATGTCACCCGTGTGCTGGGCATGCTCCGTGAAGCCCGGCAATCCGCTTAAGCCATTCCCACAAGAAGGAAACCGCATGAAACTCGTTGACAACAAAGCCACGCTGTCGTTTTCCAACGGCAGCCCCAGCGTGGACCTGCCCGTATACGCTGGCAGCGTCGGTCCGGACGTGATCGACATCCGCAAGCTGTACGCACAGACCGGCATGTTCACCTACGACCCGGGCTTCTTGTCCACAGCGGCGTGCCAGTCGGCCATCACCTACATCGACGGCGACAAGGGCGAACTGCTGTATCGCGGTTACCCGATCGAGCAGCTCGCGACGCAGTGCGACTACCTCGACACCTGCCACCTTCTGCTCAACGGCGAGTTGCCCAACGACGCTGAACGCAAGGCCTTCCACAAGCTCGTGATCAACCACACCATGGTCAACGAGCAGATGCAGTTTTTCCTGCGCGGCTTCCGCCGTGATGCCCACCCGATGGCCGTGCTGACTGGTCTGGTCGGCGGCTTGTCGGCGTTCTATCACGACAGCACCGACATCACGAATCCCAAACACCGCGAAATCGCGGCCATTCGCCTGATCGCCAAGATGCCCACGCTGGTGGCCATGTCGTACAAGTACGGTATCGGTCAGCCCTATATGTACCCCAAGAACGACCTGAGCTACTCGGGCAACTTCCTGCGCATGATGTTCGGCACGCCGTGCGAAGACTACGTGGTCAACCCGGTGCTTGAGCGCGCGCTCGACCGCATCTTCATCTTGCACGCCGACCACGAGCAGAACGCGTCCACGTCCACCGTGCGCCTGTGCGGCTCGTCGGGGACCAATCCGTTTGCGGCCATCGCCGCCGGCGTGGCCTGCCTGTGGGGCCCTGCCCACGGCGGTGCCAACGAAGCCTGCCTGAACATGCTGGAAGACATCCAGCGCCAGGGGGGCGTGTCCAAGGTTGGCGAGTTCATGGAGAAGGTCAAGGACAAGAACTCCGGCGTCAAGCTCATGGGCTTTGGTCACCGCGTCTACAAGAACTACGATCCGCGCGCCAAGCTCATGCAGGAAACCTGCAACGAGGTGCTGCAGGAACTCGGCCTGGAAAACGACCCGCTGTTCAAGCTCGCCAAAGAGCTGGAGAAGATCGCGCTGGAAGACGAGTACTTCGTTTCGCGCAAGCTCTACCCCAACGTGGACTTCTATTCCGGTATCGTGCAGCGTGCCATCGGCATCCCGGTGAATCTGTTCACCGGCATCTTCGCGCTGGCCCGCACGGTTGGCTGGATCGCGCAGCTCAACGAAATGATCGGTGACCCCGAGTACAAGATCGGTCGTCCGCGTCAGCTGTTCACCGGCTCGGTGCGCCGCGACATCAAGCCACTGGAAGCGCGCTGATCCTGTCGGTCCGATGGCATTGCCCGCAGCTCCACAGGTGCTGCGGGCAATTCTCATTCGCAGCCCGTAAAATCGGCAGCCCACCCATTCACAGGATCGCCACCGGCGATCACCAACGGAACCGCCATGGGACGCACGCTCTACGACAAGATTTGGGACGAACACGTCGTCCACACCGAAGAGGACGGCACGTCCGTGCTCTACATCGACCGGCACCTGGTGCACGAAGTCACCAGTCCTCAAGCGTTTGAGGGCCTGCGCCAGGCAGGCCGCAAAGTCTGGCGCGTGAGCTCGGTGGTCGCCACCGCCGACCACAACACACCCACCACCGGCTGGGACCTGGGTTACGACGGCATCACCGACCCGATCAGCAAAGAGCAAATCACCACGCTCAACAGCAACATCGCCGAATTTGGCGCCGCCGCGTTCTTCCCCTTCATGTCCAAACGCCAGGGTATCGTGCACGTGATTGGCCCGGAGAATGGCGCCACCCTGCCCGGCATGACGGTGGTGTGCGGTGACAGCCACACTTCCACCCACGGAGCGTTCGGCGCTCTGGCACACGGCATTGGCACCAGCGAGGTCGAGCACGTGCTGGCCACGCAGACGCTGCTGGCCAAAAAGGCCAAGAACATGCTGGTGCGCGTGGACGGGCAGCTCACCAAAGGGTGCACCGCCAAAGACATCGTGCTGGCCATCATCGGCAAGATCGGCACCGCCGGCGGCACCGGCTACACCATCGAATTCGGCGGATCTGCCATTCGCGCACTCAGCATCGAAGGTCGCATGACGGTCTGCAACATGGCCATCGAGGGCGGTGCGCGCGCGGGGTTGGTGGCGGTGGACGAGAAGACCATCGAGTACGTCAAGGGTCGCCCGCTGTCGCCCACCGGCGTCGAATGGGACCACGCGGTGGCTTACTGGAAGACGCTGCAGTCCGACGACGACGCCACGTTCGATGCCGTGGTCGAGCTCGATGCCTCTCAGATCCTTCCTCAAGTGACCTGGGGTACATCGCCCGAGATGGTGCTCGGCATCGACGGCCATGTGCCCGATCCCGACCGCGAAAAAGACGCGAACAAGCGTGGCGCCATCGAACGCGCCCTGATCTACATGGGTCTGCAGCCCGGCAAGGCGCTTGACGACATCTTTGTCGACAAGGTCTTCATCGGCTCCTGCACCAACAGCCGCATCGAAGACATGCGGGAGGCCGCGGCGCTGGTGAAAAAGCTGGGCCGGAAAGTGGCCAAGAATGTGAAGCTGGCGATGGTCGTGCCAGGTTCGGGTCTTGTGAAGGCCCAGGCCGAGCGAGAAGGTCTGCACGAAATTTTCAAGGCCGCCGGCTTCGAGTGGCGCGAGCCCGGCTGCTCGATGTGCCTGGCCATGAACGCCGACCGGCTCGAGCCCGGCGAACGCTGCGCCTCCACCAGCAACCGCAATTTCGAAGGGCGCCAAGGCGCCGGCGGTCGTACACACTTGGTTTCCCCCGCCATGGCAGCCGCTGCGGCTGTGCATGGTCATTTCGTCGATGTCCGTCAATTTGCCTGAAAGGAAAACTTCATGAAATCGATCGCTACCCTCCTCGCTGCTGCTTTCCTGCTGGCCCTGGCTGGCTGCAACACCGTTCAGGGCGTTGGCCAGGACATCCAGAAGGGTGGTCAGGTGCTTGAAGACGCCGCCAAGAAAAAATGAACAAGTTCACCGTACACAAGGGCCTTGTGGCCCCGATGGACCGGGAGAACGTCGATACAGACGCGATCATTCCCAAGCAGTTTCTGAAGTCGATCCGAAAGACCGGCTTTGGCGAAAACCTGTTTGACGAATGGCGCTATCTTGACAAAGGTGAGCCGGGCCAGGACCCGGCCAGCCGCAAGCCCAACCCAGACTTCGTGCTGAACCAGCCGCGCTACGCAGGTGCGTCGGTGCTGCTCGCACGCAAGAACTTCGGATGTGGCTCCAGTCGCGAGCACGCGCCGTGGGCCATCGACCAGTACGGTTTTCGTGCACTCATTGCGCCGAGCTACGCCGACATCTTCTTCAACAACTGCTTCAAGAACGGGCTGCTGCCGATCCAGTTGCCCGAAGCCCAGGTGGCGCAGTTGTTCGACGAAGTGGCTGCGTTCCCTGGCTACCAACTCACGATCGATCTGGAACGCCAAGTGGTCGTGAAACCCCAGGGCGGGGAACTGCCGTTCGAGGTACAGGCGTTTCGCAAGTTCTGCCTGATCAACGGCCTGGACGACATTGGCCTCACCCTGCGCTACAAGGACAAGATCGCCGCTTTTGAAGCCGAGCGACTCGCCAGCAAACCCTGGCTCAACCACACCATGCCGGTGACTTGACCCACCCCGAGACAACACCCCGGCCTCAAGCCGGGATGCCATATTCCAGAACCATGAAAATCGCAGTCCTTCCCGGTGATGGCATCGGCACTGAAATCGTTGCCGAAGCCGTCAGGGTTCTTGACGCGCTCGACCTCCCGTTCGAAATGGAGTCGGCCTTGGTGGGTGGTGCCGCCTACGAGGCGCACGGCCACCCGCTGCCCGATTCCACCTTGAAACTGGCGATGGACTCGGACGCCGTGCTGTTCGGCGCCGTGGGCGACTGGAAGTACGACAAACTCGACCGCCCGCTGCGCCCCGAGCAGGCCATCCTCGGCCTGCGCAAACACATGGGTCTGTTTGCCAACTTTCGCCCCGCCATCTGCTATCCGGAGCTGGTGGGCGCTTCCAGCCTCAAGCCCGAGATCATCTCGGGCCTGGACATCCTCATCATTCGAGAGCTCACTGGCGACATCTACTTCGGCCAGCCCCGCGGCCGTCGCATCGCCACTGACGGCCACTTCCCCGGCGCAGAGGAAGCGTTCGACACCATGCGCTACAGCAAGCCGGAGATCGTGCGCATCGCACATGTGGCCTTCCAAGCGGCTCGCAAGCGCAACAAGAAAGTGACCAGCGTTGACAAGGCCAACGTACTGGAAACCTTCCAGTTCTGGAAAGACGTGGTCACCGAGGTGCATGCCGAGTACCCCGATGTGGAGCTGGAACACATGTATGTGGACAACGCGGCCATGCAACTGGTGCGCGCGCCCAAGAAGTTCGACGTGGTGGTCACAGGCAACATGTTCGGCGATATATTGTCCGATGAGGCCTCCATGCTCACCGGCTCCATCGGCATGCTCCCCTCGGCCTCGCTGAACACGAAGAACCAGGGCCTGTACGAACCGAGCCATGGCAGCGCGCCGGACATCGCCGGCCAAGGCATCGCCAATCCGCTGGCTACAATACTGTCCGCCGCCATGATGCTCCGCTTCTCACTCAACCAACCTGCTGCCGCCGACCGCATTGAACATGCGGTCAGCAGCGTGCTTGCGTCTGGCTTGCGCACGACCGACATCTGGTCGGAAGGCACCACGAAAGTTGGCACCCGCGAGATGGGTGATGCGGTCGTGGCGGCCATCACCAAAACGATTACCAAGGGCTGATCCAGCTCAGGTTCGTCACGCCCCTCCCCGGCACGACGAGCCGGGGCTCAAAAGGTTTTTCAACTTTGAAAGGGCGTTGACATGAAACTCGTAGGACTCGTAGGCTGGCGCGGCATGGTGGGCTCCGTGCTCATGGACCGCATGGTCGCAGAAAGCGACTTCGACCTGATCGAACCCCTGTTCTTCTCCACCTCCAACGCGGGCGGTAAGGCCCCCGCCATGGCGAAGAACGAAACCAAGCTGCAGGACGCGCACGACATCGCCGCCCTCAAGCGCTGCGACATCATCATCACTGCGCAAGGTGGCGACTACACCAGCGAGGTCTACCCCAAGCTGCGCGCCGCGGGCTGGAATGGCCACTGGATCGATGCCGCGTCCACGCTGCGCATGGACAAGAACGCCGTCATCGTCCTCGACCCGGTCAACCTGCCGGTGATCCAGAATGCGCTCGCCCATGGCGGCAAGGACTGGATCGGCGGCAACTGCACCGTGAGTTGCATGCTCATGGGCGTGGGTGCGCTGTACAAGGCCGGGCTGGTCGAATGGATGAGCACACAAACCTACCAGGCAGCCTCGGGTGGCGGCGCGCAACACATGCGCGAGCTGCTCACGCAATACGGCACGCTCAACGCCGAAGTCAAAGCCCTGTTGGATGACCCCAAGAGCGCCATTCTTGAGATCGACCGCAAGGTGATTGCCAAGCAGCGTTCGCTGGCGGGCGCCGAGACCGCCAACTTCGGCGTGCCGCTGGGCGGCTCGTTGATTCCCTGGATCGACAAGGACCTCGGCAACGGCATGTCCAAGGAAGAGTGGAAGGGCATGGCCGAGACCAACAAGATCCTGGGGATGGGTGAAGGGTTTGGTTCAGCGGCCATCCCGGTTGACGGGTTCTGCGTCCGGGTGGGCGCCATGCGCTGTCACAGCCAGGCCCTCACCTTCAAGCTGCGCAAGGACGTGCCCGTGGCCGACATCGAAGCGATGATCGCCGCAGACAACGACTGGGTCCAGGTGGTGCCCAACACCCGTGAAGCGACCATCAAGGACCTCACACCGGTGGCCGTGACCGGGACCATGACGATTCCGGTCGGTCGTATCCGCAAACTGGCGATGGGACCTGAGTACGTGGGTGCTTTCACCATTGGTGACCAGCTGCTGTGGGGCGCGGCCGAGCCTTTGCGCCGCATGCTGCGAATCCTGCTCGACGCCTGATCGATCGGGGAGACCGGCTCCGAGGATGGGTCGGGATGGAAACGGCTGAAATGGTTCGTTGCAAGTCAGCAACGTAAATGCGAGCGCCAAACACGACAAACGGTGGGCTGGGAAACTCAAGCGGATTCTCAGCTTGTCACCGTAATCTGTTGATGTTAAGGTCAAAATTAGGTTTTTTCCTTCGAGGTCCAAGTGCCATTCAAACCCCGCCATACCCCCTTCCGATCGGCGAGCCAGGTGCGACAAATCACCGGGTTTGGTGGCTTGCAAGCTGTGGCTGCAGCCGCCTTGTTGTGTGCCGCGCTCACGCACCACGGTGCAGCGCAAGCGCTGGCCTTGGGTCGGGTGGTGGTCCAGTCTGCGCTGGGTGAACCGTTGCGGGCCGAAATCGAGGTACCGGACATCAACGCCGAAGAAGCCGCCAGCCTGCGGGTGGGCCTGGCTTCTCCTGAAACGTTCCGAGCCTCCGGCATGGAAGTCAATGCAGCTCTGGCAGGCCTGCAAATCTCGTTGCAGCGCCGCGCTGACGGCCGTTCGTTTCTCCGCTTGACCAGCCCCCGCCCGGTCAATGAGCCGTTTGTGGACCTGATCGTCGAGGCCAACTGGGCCTCCGGTCGCATTGTTCGTGACTACACCTTGCTGTTTGATCCGCCCAACCTGCGCCCCGCGGCCAGGCCAGCGCCGATCGCGCCTGGCGTGAACGCCCCTCCCGTTACCCGCGCACAGCCCGTGCTGCCGAGTACACCTTTGCCGCCCGTGGCACAGACCGCGCCGGCACCTGCTGTTGCCGCGCCAGCCACGCCCGCCGCCAGGCCCGAAAGAGCACCATTGCCTGCGCCCGCGGCCTCCGCTGGCGGTGGGCAGGTTCGCGTGCAGGCCGGCGACACGGCTGGCCGCATTGCCGCAGCCAACCGTCCTGCGAATGTGTCACTGGATCAGATGCTGGTGGCCATGCTGCGCTCCAGCCCGGATGCGTTCATCGGTGGCAATGTCAACCGGATCAAGGCCGGTGCCGTGGTCGACCTGCCTACCGCAGAGCAGGCTGGCGCTGTCAGCGCGACGGAAGCGCGCCAGACGATCACCGCTCAGAGCCGCGACTTCAACGAATTCCGCCGGCGGCTGGCCGGGGCGGCACCCGAAGCCGAAGTCGGCGCGGCTGACCGCCAGGCGGCCGGACAAGTGCAGGCGGAAGTGAAGGACACCGCGCCTGCCGCACCTGCCGCCGACAAGCTGACGCTTTCCAAGGGTGCAACGCCATCACAGACTGCCAGCGAAGAACAAATTGCCAAGGACCGACAGGCCCAGGAAGCGTCGACCCGCGTGGCTGAACTTTCACGAAACATCGACGAACTGGCCAAGCTGGGCACTCCTGCAACGCCCGCACCCGCCACAGCAGCCCCTGCTGCCGCGGCGCCCGGAACATCCGCCGAGCCTGCGACCCCACCTGCAAACGCCACAGCGCCCGCGGCTGCAACGCCTGCTCCGGCCGAAACCCCCGCCGCTGCAGCGCCAGAAGCAGCTCCGGCACCCACGCCCACGCCCGCCCCCCAGGTTGCAGCCCCTGTCCCATTGCCATTGCCCGACGAGCCATCGTTCATCGACCAATTGCGCGACAACCCGTTGGTGCTCCCTCTGGCCGGTGGCCTGCTGGCATTGTTGGCCGGATTCGGCATCTATCGCATGCGCCAGCGCAAAGGCGGAGCCAGCATCGACAGTTCGTTCCTCGAAAGCCGCCTCCAGCCAGACTCTTTCTTTGGCTCCAGCGGCGGACAGCGCATCGACACCGCCGAGTCCGTGGCATCGGGCTCATCCATGGTCTATTCACCCAGCCAGCTGGATGCGGCCGGTGATGTCGATCCTGTGGCCGAAGCCGACGTCTACCTTGCTTACGGTCGCGACCTCCAGGCCGAAGAGATTCTCAAGGAAGCAATGCGCAGCACACCGACGCGCGTCGCGATCCACAACAAGCTGCTGGAGATCTACGCCAAGCGCCGCGATGCGAGAGCCTTTGAGGTTGTGGCCACCGAGGCCTTTGGTCTGACACAAGGACAAGGCACGGAATGGGAGCGGGCCTGCGAACTGGGCAAAGAACTCGACCCCTCCAACCCGCTGTACCAGCCGGGAGGCAAACCGATGGCCAAACCGGGCGCGATCGAGAGCGTCGCGGGCGCTGGTGCCAACACCATGCCCTTTGTGAGCAGCACCATGTCTGGCTCCCCGGGCAGCTCGGCTTCCGGCATGGGCGACCTTGACCTCGACCTTGATTTCTCCCTCGACGAAGCCAGCGTTGACTCAAGCGACATCACGGCGATTTCGTCGGTGCCCTCTTCCGAGGCGGCGCTGTCGGACATGGGAGATCTCCAGGCAACCGAAGCACTCACCAACCAGACGGCTGAACCGTCAGGGCCATCGTCCATGTCGATGGATTTCGATCTGGATTTCCCGTCTGAACCTGGACATCTGCAAGCCACGGCGTCCACATCGACTCCCGACGCCACAGAAGGCCCCTCATCTGCTGTTGCTTCCGCCAACGATGCACCCACTTTCGATCTGAGCGAAGAAACACCGGACTTCGGCCTGGACCTGGACTTGCCTGGTGAGTTGCCTGCGAACCCGCCTGCGGCCGCCGCTGCGCCCGATTTGATGGCCTTCGACCTGAACAACCTCAACCTGGATCTGGACCCGCCAGCAGAGATCGACATGAGCGCCGGCGATGCTTCCGGCCAGGAAAACCCGCTGGAAACAAAATTGTCTCTGGCGGAGGAGTTTCGAGCGATCGGCGATTTTGAGGGCGCTCGCTCGCTGGCTGAAGAAGTGCTAGCCGAGGCATCTGGTTCACTCAAGACCAAAGCAGGCACCTTTCTGGCCGACCTGGCTTGAGCAACACGGTCAAGCTCGAAGGGTCCCTACCGGACACGCGAACAACGGCGCAAGCGCCTGGACCTGATGCGACTCGCATCGCTCTGGGTGTGAGCTACAACGGACGGGCCTATGAAGGTTGGCAAAGCCAGCTGGGCGGCCAAACCGTGCAGGACAAGCTGGAGCAGGCGCTCACCCGCTTCGGCGCCACCGACCCGATCAAGACCCTGTGCGCCGGACGCACCGACTCCGGCGTGCACGGCCTCATGCAGGTGGTGCACTTCGACACCCCACTGCAGCGCGATGAAAACGCTTGGGTCAGAGGCACGAACGCCTTCCTGCCCTCCGACATCGCCATCCAGTGGGCACGCCAGGTCAACAGCAGCTTTCACGCGCGTGGCAGCGCACGCTCGCGGCGCTATGCCTATGTGCTGCTGGAATCACCCGTGCGCCCGAGCGTGGACGCTGGTCAGGTGGGCTGGGTGTTCCGGCCGCTGGCGCTGGAGCCCATGGTGCAAGCCGCGCAGATGCTGGTGGGTGAACACGACTTCTCGTCGTTCCGCGCCGCCCAGTGCCAAGCCCATTCGCCGGTCAAACACCTGATGCGCGCCGAGGTCACGCGCCGTGGCTCCTACTGGCGCTTCGAGTTCGAAGCCTCGGCCTTTTTGCACCACATGATCCGCAACATCATGGGCTGCCTGATCACTGTTGGCACGGGCAGCCATCCCCCTGAGTGGATGACCGAGGTGCTGCAAGCCCGCAGCCGCAACGTGGCCGCCCCCACCTTTTCCCCGGATGGCCTGTATTTCCTCGGGCCGGTCTACGATGCTGCATGGGGTATGCCAGAGCGCACGCCCGCCTTCGACTGGTTGCCATGAATCTCCACCGGACCCGCATCAAAATTTGCGGCCTCACGCGCGAAGCTGATGTGGATGCGGCTGCTCGCGCCGGGACGGACGCCGTGGGCTTCGTGCTGTACGACAAGAGCCAGCGACACGTCACACCTGAGCGCGCCGGGGAACTGGCGCGCCGCCTGCCGGCGTTTGTGACACCGGTGCTGCTGTTCGTCAACGCGAGCCCCGAACACATTCAGCGTGCTTGCGAAGCCGTGCCCAATGCCCTGCTCCAGTTTCACGGCGACGAATCGCCCGCCGACTGTGAAGCTGCAGGCCGTCCTTTCATGCGCGCTGCGCGCATACCCACAGGTTCTGCCGGGCAAGGCTTCGATCTCCTAAAATACGCATCTGATTTCTCGGCAGCCCAAGCCATCCTGCTCGACGCCCACGTCGAAGGCTTCGGCGGTGGGGGTCAATCCTTCGACTGGACAGCATTCCCTTGGTCACATCCGCTTCTAAACGCCAGCTCTCGCCTCGTTTTGTCTGGTGGACTCACGCCTGCAAACGTGATCGATGGCATCACGTGCGTGCGGCCTTGGGCCGTTGACGTGAGTTCCGGCGTCGAGGTGTCCAAGGGCATCAAAAGCGCCGAGCTCATGAACGCCTTCGTCGCTGCCGTGCGGGCAACCGACGAATACCTTTCCCGCCTGCCCTGATCGCCCCCGATCCGGGGTTGGGCAACCGAGACGAGACCACCCCATGCAGACCTACCAGCAACCCGACGCCCGTGGCCACTTCGGCATTTACGGCGGCAGCTTCGTGAGCGAGACGCTCACCCACGCCATCAACGAGCTCAAGGCCGCGTATGCGAAATACCAGCACGACCCCGAGTTCCTCGCCGAATTCCAGAGCGAACTCGCCCACTTCGTGGGCCGGCCCAGCCCGATCTACCACGCTGCCCGCATGAGCCGCGAAGCCGGTGGCGCTCAGATCTTCCTGAAACGCGAAGACCTCAACCACACCGGTGCGCACAAGATCAACAACACCATCGGCCAGGCCATGCTCGCCAAGCGCATGGGCAAGCCGCGCATCATTGCCGAGACCGGCGCTGGCCAGCACGGTGTGGCCACCGCCACCATCTGCGCGCGCTACGGTCTGGAATGCGTGGTCTACATGGGCAGCGAAGACGTCAAACGCCAGAGCCCCAACGTGTACCGTATGAAGCTGCTCGGCGCCACAGTGGTGCCGGTCGAATCGGGCAGCCGCACGCTCAAGGACGCCCTCAACGAAGCCATGCGCGACTGGGTCGCCAACGTGGACAACACCTTCTACATCATCGGCACCGTGGCCGGTCCGCACCCTTACCCGATGATGGTGCGCGACTTCCAGAGTGTGATTGGCGAAGAGTGCCTGGTGCAGATGCCCGAGATGCTGCTGGCCGCCGGCTGCAAGAACGAGCAACCCGACGCTGTGATCGCCTGCGTGGGGGGCGGAAGCAACGCCATGGGCATCTTCTACCCGTACATCAACCACGCGCAGACACGCCTGATCGGCGTGGAAGCCGCTGGTGAAGGCATGGAAAGCGGCAAACACTCAGCCTCCCTGCAAAAGGGCAGCCCGGGTGTTTTGCACGGCAACCGCACCTATGTGCTGCAGGACGACAACGGGCAGGTGACCGAAACGCACAGCGTGAGCGCCGGCCTGGACTACCCCGGCGTGGGCCCCGAACACGCGTTCCTGAAAGACATCGGCCGCGCGGAGTACGTGGGCATCACCGACGCCGAGGCGCTGGAATCCTTCCACTACCTGTGCCGCACCGAAGGCATCATCCCCGCGCTCGAGTCGAGTCATGCTGTGGCTTACGCCATGAAGCTGGCGAAAACGATGCGGAGCGACCAATCGATCCTGGTCAACCTCTCGGGCCGGGGCGACAAGGACATCGGCACTGTGGCCGACCTGTCCAACGCCGACTTTTATTGCCGACCGAGCTGCCGCGGGCAGTCGGTCAAAGGCGGCGTGGTCACCATCGAGATGAAGAAATGAGCCGCATCGAAGCCACCTTTGCCGCGTTGAAGAAGGAGGACCGCAAGGCCCTCATTCCCTTCGTCACCGCCGGCTTTCCTTACGCCGACATCACGCCCGACCTCATGCACGGCATGGCCGAGGCCGGCGCGGATGTGATCGAACTCGGCGTGCCATTCTCCGACCCGTCGGCCGACGGCCCGGTGATCCAAAAGGCGGGTGACCGCGCGCTGGCCGCCGGCATCGGCCTCACGCAAGTCATTGCCATGGTGCGCAGCTTCCGCGAGCGCAACGACACCACCCCCGTGGTGCTCATGGGCTACGCCAACCCTGTGGAACGCTACGACCAGAAGCACGGCGCAGGCGCCTTCGTTCGCGACGCATCGGCGGCCGGCGTGGACGGCGTGCTGATCGTTGACTACCCGCCCGAAGAGTGCGAAAACTTCGCCGCCAGTCTGCGCGAGCACGGCATGGACCTGATCTTCCTGCTGGCCCCCACCTCCACCGACGAGCGCATGGCGCAGGTGGCGCGCGTGGCCAGCGGCTACGTGTACTACGTGTCCCTCAAGGGCGTGACGGGTGCAGGCACCCTCGACGTGGGCCAGGTTGAGGCCATGCTGCCGCGCATCCGCGCCCACGTGAGCGTGCCGGTGGGTGTGGGTTTCGGCATCCGCGACGCGGAAACCGCGCGTGCCATCAGCCGCGCTGCCGACGCTGTGGTGATCGGCAGCAAGATCATCCAGCTGATCGACAACGAGCCGCATGAAAAAGTGGTGGCCGTTGCTTCAAACTTCATTCGCACGATCCGCAAGGCGCTAGACGCATAATTCCTCAGGGCGTCCTCAGAGGCCCATCTGCACGGAGAAAAAACCATGTCCTGGCTCGAAAAACTGCTGCCCCCCAAGATCACCCCGACCGACCCGACCGAGCGCCGCAGCGTGCCCGAAGGTTTGTGGATCAAGTGCCCGAGTTGCGAAGCCGTGCTCTACAAGAACGATCTGGAGAAAAACCAGAACGTCTGCCCCCACTGCAGCCACCACCACCGCATCGGCGCGCGCGCACGGCTCAACGCGTTTCTGGATGCCGAAGGCCGCTACGAGCTGGCGCAAGAAGTGCTGCCGGTCGATGCCCTCAAGTTCAAGGACAGCCGCAAGTACCCGGAGCGCCTCAAAGACGCGCTGGAGACCACCGGCGAGACCGACGCACTGGTCGTCATGGGCGGCGCGGTGCACGGCATCAGCCTGGTGGTGGCCTGCTTTGAATTCGACTTCATGGGCGGCTCCATGGGCTCGGTGGTCGGCGAGCGCTTCGTGCGTGGTGTTGAAGAAGCGATTGCCCAAAAGGTGCCCTTCGTGTGCTTCACCGCCACCGGTGGCGCGCGCATGCAGGAGGGCTTGCTCTCACTCATGCAGATGGCCAAGACCAACGCCGCGCTGACCCGCCTGGCCAAGAAGGGCCTGCCCTACATCAGCGTGCTCACCGACCCGACCATGGGCGGCGTGAGCGCGGGCTTCGCGTTCCTGGGCGATGTGGTGATTGCCGAGCCCAAGGCGCTGATCGGCTTTGCCGGTCCACGCGTGATCGAAAATACGGTGCGGGTGAAACTGCCCGAAGGCTTCCAGCGCGCCGAGTTTTTGCAGACCAAGGGCGCGGTGGATTTCATCTCCGACCGGCGCGAGCTGCGCGCCACCATTGCCAACACCCTGGCGATGCTGCAGCGCCAGAGCGCCGACGCGGTGGTCAACGATTGAGTTCCGAAGCTGCGGCCGAGGCGCTCACGCTGTCTCAGCTTCCCCTGTTTCCACTGCAGACCGTCCTGTTTCCCGGCGGTGTGCTGCCGCTGCGCATTTTTGAAGTGCGTTACCTCGACATGATCGGGCGCTGCCACAAGGCGGGTGCGCCGTTTGGCGTGGTCTGCCTGAGCGAAGGCAGCGAGGTGCGTCGGGTCAACCCCGCAGCGCCGCCCACAGGTGACAGCTTCGCCAAAGAGGTGTTTCACGCGGTGGGCACGCTGGCCCACATCGAGAGCCTGGAGCGGCCCCAGCCCGGGCTGATGGTGATCAAGTGCCGCGGCCTGCAACGGTTCCACATCACCCGCCGCAGCCAGTTGCCGCATGGTCTGTGGGTGGCGGACGTGACGCTGGACGAGCACGAGACGGTGGTGGCGGTGCCGCCGGATCTGGCGAACACCCGCGATGCGCTGAAACGCCTGCTGCAGAACCTGCAGGAACGTGACCCCGACAGCCTGGACCAGTTGCCACTGCAGCCACCCTACCAGTGGGACGACAGCGGCTGGGTGGCCAACCGCTGGGCAGAGCTGCTGCCGGCACCGGCCGAACTCAAACAGCGATTGATGGCGCTGGACAACCCGCTGCTGCGCCTGGAGCTGGTGTCGGATCTTCTGGACAAGCTGGGCCTGGAGAACTGATCTACCCGCGCGGCCTCAACCGGGCAGCAGCGACAGCGCCTGCATGTAGCGCTCGCTCACCATCAACGCTTCCCAGTCGCGCGCCGCTGCGCGCGGCAGCAGGGCCAGCCGCCGTTCTTCGCTGGCGGGGCTGGGCGTCCAGTCGCCCTGCAGGCAGGCCCGGGACAAGTCATTGATGGCTTCGTCGATCGGCGCACCACCGTCTTCCACCGACTGGTTGCACAGCAAAACCAAGTCGCAACCCGCCTGCAGGGCGGCCAACGCAGCGGTGGTGAAGCTGACCGCCTGCCCATCGATCTGGCGCGCGGCGGCCATGCTGAGGTCGTCGCTGAAGATGGCGCCTGTGAAGCCCAGGCGGTGGCGCAGCACCTCCTGCAGCCAACGCGCAGAGAAGCCTGCGGGACGCTGATCGACCTTGGGGTAGATCACGTGGGCCGGCATCACCGCCTGCAGACTGGCCGAGAGCCAACCGTAGGGCGCGGCGTCTTCCGCCAGGATGGCTTTGAGGCTGCGCCGGTCCACTGGAATGGCCAAGTGAGAGTCGGCCTTGACAAAACCATGGCCCGGAAAATGTTTGCCACAGTTGCCCATGCCGCTTTGCAGCAGGCCATGCATCAGCGCCTGCGCCAGCAGCGTGATGATGCGTGGATCGCGGCCGAAGGATCTGTCGCCAATGACCGAGCTTTCACCAAAGTCGAGATCAAGCACCGGCGTGAAGCTCAGGTCAACGCCGCAGGCGCGCAGCTCGGCGCCAAGCACAAAACCAGCAGCGGTGGCGGCGTTGCAGGCCTGCAAGGTGGCGGCGCCTTCAGATTCACCGGCCTTGGCAGGACGCATCGCCATGGCACCCAACGCGGCCATGGGTGGCAGATGGGTAAAGCCGTCGGTGCGGAAGCGCTGCACACGGCCGCCTTCGTGGTCCACCGCAATCAACAAATCGGACCGCGCGGCCTTGATCTGGCGGCACAGCTGGGTGAGTTGGGTGCGATCCTGCCAGTTGCGGCCGAAGAGGATGACACCGCCGACCAAGGGGTGGGCCAGGCGCTGGCGGTCGGTCGTGGTCAGGGCTAGACCGGCAACATCGATGATGAGGGGAGCGTGTGGGTTCATGGATGCGGATCTCAAAGATGGGTCGACGTCAGTCGCGTTCAACCACCACGAAGCTGGCTGCATAGTCGGTCTCGTCGGTCACCGTCACGTGCACGCACAGGCCCTGGGCTTCAAACCAGGTCTTGAGTTCGCCGTGCAGCACGATAACCGGCTGACCGCTGGGGAGGTTGGAGATCTCGCAGAGACGCCATGTCATGGGCATGCGCATGCCCAATCCAATGGCCTTGGAGAAGGCTTCCTTGGCCGAGAAGCGCGTGGCCAGAAAGCGCAAACCGCGCTGGGGCCAGCGCGCGCTGCGCTTTTGCCATACGGCGAATTCGGCGTCACTCAGCACCTTGCGCACAAAGCGCTCACCCTGGCGCTCGTACGTCGCCTGGATGCGGCGGATGTCGCAGATGTCGGTGCCGATTCCGTGAATCATCAAGCGAACGCTTCTGCGATGCAACGGTTGTACTCGGTGATGGTGGCGGTGTAGCCCAGCTCCAGCGCGTCGGCCATCAAGGCATGACCAATCGAGACCTCGCTCACGCCAGGCACGGTGCGCAAGAACGCCGTGAGGTTCTCGCGGTTCAGATCGTGGCCAGCATTCACGCCCAGGCCGGCATCCAGCGCAGCTTGGGACGCAGAGCGAAAACGCTCCAGCTGCTCAGCGCGCTGCAGTGTGTGCCACGCGGCGGCGTAAGGCTCGGTGTAGAGCTCCACGCGATCGGCACCCACCGCCTTGGCACCGGCCATCTGGTGGGCGTCGGCGTCCATGAACAGACTCACCCGCGCGCCCAACGCTCGACACTCGTCGATCAGCGGGCGAAGGCGGTCTGCATCGGCGGGAAAGCTCCAGCCGTGGTCGCTGGTGAACTGGCCTTCGCTGTCGGGCACGAACGTGACCTGGTGCGGCCGCACGGCGCGCACGAAGCCCATGAGGTTGTGGAAGGGATTGCCTTCGATGTTGTATTCGCGGTCCGGCCATGCCTTGAGCAGTTCGGCCAGGTCGTGCACATCGTGCGCGCGGATGTGGCGCTCGTCCGGACGCGGATGGACCGTGATGCCGCGCGCGCCGGCCTGCAAGCACAGCGTGGCCGCGCGTGTGACCGACGGAATACCGAGGTGGCGCGTGTTGCGCACCAGGGCCACCTTGTTGAGGTTGACCGAGAGCGCGGTGCGAAGAAAGGGAGTGGTGGCCGCGTTCATGGGATGGGCTCGGGGTTGGGGGTTGCCGGTTCACCGGGCTCGGACACCTCGGTGGAGCGGGGCCGCGCCATGGCTTGCACATCGAGCATGAGTTGCCGCGTCTTGAACACCCGCACGCCGCAATGGTAGTGCAGCAGATGGCGCAGCTGCGGGCGCAGGGCTTGCAGTGCACCGGCACATGCGCGCAATGTGGTGATGAAGGGTGTCGGACCATCCATCGCAGCCTGCAAATCCAGCCACCGTTCGCCGCTCAGCGGATGCGCGTCGTCGGCGTGTGCTGCGCGCAAGCCACTCTCGGGCGTGAGCATGTACAGTCCTTCGGGATTGAGCGGCACCAGGGTGTTGGCCTCCTGCGCGAGGTCGGGCAACAAGCCCACGTCGCGCAGCAGCAGCAGCTCAAACGCCCGCAAGATCACCTGCTGCGCATCGCCCTTCTCGGCCAGCAATTGCACCGCCAGGGCGAAGTGATCGAACAGGCTGGCGTGCGGATCGTCTCGCGCCAGCAGGCGCATGAGCAGTTCGTTGAGATAGCTGCCCGAAATCAGCGCTTCGCCTGTGGGCATCACATGCCCGCCCTGCCACTGCGCCGACTTGAGCGTGCGAACCTCGGCGTCTCCCGTCCACGAAACATGAAGCGGCTGCAAGGGCAGCAGTACAGGGCGGAACTGGGATGTCGGTCGCTTCACCCCTTTGGCCACCAACGCTATGCGGCCATGGTGACGGGTGAAGACTTCCAGCACCAGACTGGTTTCACTCCAATCGTAGCGGTGCAGGACGAAGGCGGGCTCTTCGGTGACGCGTTTCAGGGCCACGGGTCAGGCAGCCGGTGGCTCACTCGTAGCCGAAGGAGCGCACGCGGGCATCATCATCGGCCCAACCCGAACGCACCTTCACCCACAGCTCCAGGAACACCTTGCAGTCCCAGAGTTTTTCAAGTTCCTGGCGCGCTTCGGTGCCGATGCGTTTGAGCTTCTCGCCGCCCTCGCCGATCACCATGCCCTTGTGGCCTTCGCGCTCGACCACGATGGTGGCTGCAATGCGCTTGAGAGAGCCCTCTTCCTCGAACTTGTCGATGATCACCGTGGAGGTGTAGGGCAACTCGTCACCGGTGAGGCGGAACAGTTTTTCGCGCACCATCTCGCTGGCCATGAAACGCTCGCTGCGATCGGTCAACTCCTCCGGATCGTGCATCCAGGGCTGCTGCGGCAGGAATTTTTCGCAGATGCCGAACAGGCGTTCGATGTCCTTGGCGGTCTTCGCCGACATGGGCACGAACTCGGTGAACGGGTGGCGCTCCTGCATGGACCGCAGCCAAGGTGCCAGGTCGCCACGGCGGTGCACCAGGTCAAACTTGTTGGCCAGCAGGATCACCGGCACGTTGGCTGGCAGCAGCGACAGCACCTTGGCGTCGGCCAGGTTGAAGTGGCCGGCTTCCACCACAAAGAGGATCAGGTCCACATCGCTCACCGCGCCCATCACGGTTTTGTTCAGCGCGCGGTTCAGCGCATTGCCATGGCGGGTCTGAAAACCGGGCGTATCCACAAAAATGAACTGCGAGGGGCCCACTGTGCGCATGCCGGTGATGCGGTGGCGCGTGGTTTGTGCCTTGCGCGAGGTGATACTCACCTTTTGACCAACCAAGGCGTTGAGCAAGGTGGACTTGCCCACGTTGGGTTTTCCGACGATGGCCACATAGCCGCAGCGTTGTTCGGCGGGATCGATCTCGGCCGCGACTTCTGCGGGCGCATCGGCTGGCATGGCCGCCGTTTCCTTGCTCAGGGCCTTGGCCAGCATGGCGTCAAGGTCGGGGTTGGACGGCGGGTTCACAGGTGTGCGGGGCATGGCTTCAGGGTACCTTGGCGGAGGGAGCGACATCGGAGGTCGCGGTTGGCAAGGCATGGGCCTGCTTGGGATCGGTGGTGAGGTGCTGCAACATGGCCGCAGCGGCAGCCTGCTCACCGGCCCGCCGCGACGCGCCGATGCCGCGTTCGCTGCGGCCGGTCTCGGTGATGGTGCACTCCACATCGAAGGTCTGCTTGTGCGCCTCACCCAAGGTAGCCACCACGCGGTACACCGGCAGTTTCATTTTGCGCCCCTGCAGCCACTCCTGCAATTCGGTCTTGGGGTCTTTGCCCATGGCGCTCATCTGCGCATTGAGCTCCAGGTCGCTGTAGAGGCGGCGCACCAGGGCCGCAGCAACTTCAAAACCCGCGTCGAGGTACACCGCGCCGATCACAGCCTCCAACGCATCGGCCAGGATCGATGGGCGCTTTTGTCCACCTGAGCGCTTCTCGCCATCCCCCAGCCGAAGGCCGGCTGAGAGGTTGAGGCGCGACGCAATCTCGAACAAGGTGTCCTGCTTGACCAGGTTGGCGCGAACACGAGACAGGTCACCTTCAGGCAGCTGGCTGAGCTTCTCGAACAGCAGACCCGAGACCGCCAGGTTGAGCACCGAATCACCCAGAAACTCCAGGCGCTCGTTGTGGTCGGCGGTGAAACTGCGGTGGGTCAGCGCGCGCTCCAGCAAGCGCGGATTGGCAAAGTTGTGTTGCAGGCGCCGTTGCAGCGCCGAGAGTTCCGGATTCAAGAATGCGGGCGCTCCATCGAGCGCTCCCTGCCCAGGCTGCATGTCACTTCGAGCGGCCTTCGTATTTCATCAGCAAGTAAGCCGGGCCGGCCAGCGGAATTTCGCGGGTGTAAGCGTAAGAAACAACCACACGATCACCCTCTTTGCCCACCACCAGATCCTTGGCGGAAATGGTGCGGATGTCGTCGATGGTGGCTGCCTTGTCAAAAATCTGGCGCACCTCGGCCACCGTGGAGCCGGCTGCAGCCTTGTCCACAGCCTTCTGCACTGCGATGTACTCGATGTAAGTGGGCACAACCTGGGCAAACACCACGCCGGCCAGGGCCAGCAAGATGCCCACGATGATCAGGCCCATGAAGGTCAGGCCGCGTTGCTGTTGCTTCAGTTTCATGACGTCAAGCTCCACAGGTGATGTGTTGTCATTCAAAGGACCCGATGCGGCCCAGATCGCCAAAATTCATCCAGACAAAAAAGGCCTTGCCCACGATGTTGCGCTCGGGCACGAAGCCCCAGTAGCGCGAGTCCAGCGAGTTGTCCCGATTGTCGCCCATCATGAAGTAGTGCCCGGCGGGTACCTTGCAGGTCACGCCTTCCACCGTGTACTTGCAACCGTCGGCAAACGGGAATTCGGTGGCGCCCGGAATGAACGCAGGCCGGTCATCGTCGTTGAGGGTGCTGTATTTGCGCTGGTCCAGCGTTTCGCCGAACTGCTTGGAGTAGCGCATCGAGTCGTTGTCAAAAAAGTCCGGCTGGGCCATGCGCGGCACGGCCTTGCCGTTGACGGTCAGCTGCTTGTTCAGATAGGCCACCTCGTCGCCAGGAACCCCGATCACCCGCTTGATGTAGTCCAGGCTGGGCTGCGGAGGGTAGCGAAACACCATCACGTCGCCGCGCTGTGGGTCGTTGTTGGCGATCAGCTTGGTGTTGAACACCGGCAGGCGCACACCGTAATGAAATTTGTTCACCAGGATCAGGTCGCCCACGCGCAGGGTGGGGATCATCGAACCCGAAGGAATCTTGAATGGCTCGAACAGGAACGAGCGCAACACGAACACAGCCAGGATGACGGGAAAGAGACCTGCCGTCCAGTCCAGCCACCAGGGTTGCGCCAGCAGCTTTTGGCGGGCGGGCTCCACGTCGCCCTCGACCTGGCTGAAGCCTTGTTTGATCAGGGCTTCCTTGCGGGTGTTGTGCTCCACCAGCAGTTGCTCCGCCGCGCGCCGACGCTGCGGCAGGAAGACGAACTTTTCTGCCAGCCAGTACAACCCCGTGACCGCCGTGGCCAACATGAGAAGAAGTGCGAAGTTGCCTTCGACCACGCCCGCGTACCAAGCGCCTGCGTAGGCCACGAAGGCCGCCAGGATCACCGCAGTGACCGTTCCCATCAGCGCCTGCATCAGTCCTGCACCTGCAATATGGCGAGGAACGCCTCCTGGGGAACTTCCACCGAGCCAATCTGTTTCATGCGCTTCTTGCCTGCTTTCTGTTTTTCGAGAAGTTTGCGTTTGCGGGAGATGTCACCGCCGTAGCATTTTGCCAGCACGTTCTTGCGCAGCGCCTTGATGGTCTCGCGTGCGATCACATTGCCGCCAATGGCCGCCTGGATGGCCACGTCGAACATCTGCCGGCTGATGATTTCACGCATCTTGGCCACCACAGCGCGGCCGCGGTACTGCGACTGCGAGCGGTGCACGATGATGGACAAGGCATCGACCTTCTCGCCGTTGAGCAGGATGTCGACCTTGACCACGTCCGCTGCGCGGTACTCCTTGAACTCGTAGTCCATGGACGCATAGCCGCGGCTCACCGACTTGAGCTTGTCGAAGAAATCCAGCACGATCTCGCCCAAAGGCATGTCGTAGGTCAGCATGACCTGCTTGCCGTGGTAAGCCATGTTGAGCTGCAGGCCGCGCTTCTGGTTGGCCAGGGTCATGACCGCACCCACATACTCCTGCGGCATGTACAGGTGCACCGTGACGATGGGCTCGCGAATTTCTTCCAGCCGCCCCTGATCGGGCATCTTGGACGGGTTCTCGACCATGACCACTTCGCCATCGGGTTTCATCACCTGGTACACCACGCTCGGTGCGGTGGTGATCAGGTCCTGGTCGAACTCGCGCTCCAGCCGCTCCTGCACGATCTCCATGTGCAGCAGTCCGAGAAAGCCGCAGCGAAAGCCGAAGCCCAGGGCCTGAGACACCTCGGGTTCGTACTGCAGCGAGGCGTCGTTGAGTTTGAGCTTTTCCAGCGCATCGCGAAGCGAGTCGTACTGGTTGGCTTCAGTCGGGTACAGACCGGCGAAGACCTGAGGCTGCACTTCCTTGAAGCCGGGCAATGCTTCGGTGGCCGGACCGGCGTTGTTGGGCAGCTTCTTTTCCAGCGTGATGGTGTCGCCCACCTTGGCCGCCTGCAGTTCCTTGATGCCCGCAATGATGTAGCCCACCTCGCCTGCCTGCAGTGACTCGCGGGGCTCGTTGCCAGGTGTGAACACACCCATGCTGTCGGCGTTGTAGACCGTGTTGGTCGCCATCATCTTGAAGCGCTCGTTTTTTAGCAGGCGACCATCGACCACGCGCACCAGCATCACCACACCCACGTAGGCGTCGTACCAGCTGTCCACAATCATGGCGCGCAGCGGCGCGTCGGGGTTCCCTTTGGGGTGCGGAATGCGCGCGACCACCGCTTCCAGAATGTCTTCCACTCCCATTCCGGTCTTGGCCGAGCAGGGAATGGCGTCGGTCGCATCGATGCCGATCACGTCCTCGATCTCGCTCTTCGCATTCTCCGGATCGGCGTTGGGCAGATCCATTTTGTTGAGCACCGGCACCACCTCCACACCCAGTTCAAGCGCGGTGTAGCAGTTGGCTACGGTCTGGGCTTCAACACCCTGGCTGGCGTCCACCACAAGCAGTGCGCCCTCGCACGCCGAGAGGGAACGGGAGACCTCGTAAGAGAAGTCAACGTGGCCCGGTGTGTCGATCAGGTTGAGGTTGTAGATCTGTCCATCGCGCGCTTTGTACTTGAGCGAGGCGGTCTGTGCCTTGATGGTGATGCCGCGCTCCTTCTCGATGTCCATCGAGTCGAGGACCTGCTCGCTCATCTCGCGATCGGACAAACCGCCACAGAGTGAAATGATGCGATCGGCGAGCGTGGACTTGCCGTGGTCGATGTGCGCGATGATCGAAAAATTGCGGATGTGATTCATCAGGGAGCGGCTCAAACACAAGGAAAACCGCGGCTCCAGGCAGGAACGAGCGGCCATAAAAAAGGGCGCGTCAGCTGCTGACGCGCCCGTAACCAACAATCAATGGCAACTGCGATAGTTGGGGTTTCATTGTAGGCAAAAAGCCCGGAATGCACACCACCGCACCACCGTCAGCCCCTTGTTGCGACGCAGCAACGAGAACTTTATACACAGGATATTCACAAGATGACGGGGTAACTTGTGAGCCAGCTGTGGACGACTTGGGGACTTCCGGTGCCGCTCCCACATCGTGGGTCAAAAAGGCACGGCTACACCAGAATGTCATCAGAAAACGGTCCATTTTAGCCAAATCGGTCAACACAAGCGGAGTGATAGTGAGCATCCACTAACAAAATCATGCTCCAGGGTTGGTATCGGCCGCTCCAGGACATGTGGCAAATAGGCCACCTTCAGAAAAAACCCCCAGATTTGAAGGGTCTGGGGGCGAAGTTCCAGCCACCCGGTGGGTGGTGGCAGGGGAGCATTTTCAGCGCTGCGGTCGAATCACGGCGTATTGCGCCCATTCTCCACGGCGGAACAAAACGTTCACCGGCCGCGACTTGTCTATCTTGCCCAGCGCCGCCTCCATGTCCTTGAGCGTCGCCGTGTCCGTGTTGGCAATGGCCACAATCACGTCACCCTCACGCAAGCCTGCGCGCGCTGCAGGCCCCTCGGCCGAGGCAATGCGCACACCTCCCTTGAGGTTGAGTTCCTTCTTCTCTGTGGCAGTCAACTCAGCCAATGCAAGCCCCAGCGACTGCACCGCATTGTTGACCTGCGGCTTGGCCGGTTCGGGCGCTGCGGCTTTGACCTCGGGCTTTTCAGGCTCCAGCTCCGCCACAGTGATCGTCAGTTCCCGCTGAGCTCCGCGGCGCAGCACGGTCATGGTGCTCTTGTTCCCGGGCTTCGTATTGCCCACGAAGCGGGGCAGGTCCACCGATTTTTCGATGGTCTTGCCGTCGAACTTCAAAATGATGTCGCCCGGCTCCACGCCCCCCTTGGCCGCTGGCGAGTCAGGCTCGACGCCCCGAACCAGAGCGCCCCTGGCGGCACCCAGTCCCAGCGACTCCGCCACATCCTTGCTCACCTGATCGATCTGCACGCCGATGCGGCCACGTGTCACACGACCGGTGGTTTTGAGCTGGTCGGACACCCGGACTGCCTCGTCGATCGGTATGGCAAACGAGATGCCCTGGAAACCACCGGAGCGGGAGTAGATCTGGCTGTTGATACCGATCACCTCACCTTTCATGTTGATCAATGGGCCACCCGAGTTTCCAGGGTTGATGGCCACATCGGTCTGAATGAACGACAGGAAGTCGCCCGTGTCGCGCTGCTTGGCGCTCACAATGCCGGCGGTCACGGTGTTCTCCAGACCGAAGGGCGAGCCAATGGCCATCACCCATTCGCCGACGCGCAGCCGGTTCACGTCCCCGATCTTCACTGGCGCAAGTCCGATGGCCTCGATCTTGACCAGCGCCACATCGGTGCGCTTGTCGGTGCCGACAACACGGGCCTTGAACTCACGTTTGTCAGGCAGCGTCACCAGCAACTCGTCAGCGCCTTCCACCACGTGGGCATTGGTCATGATCAGGCCATCGGCGCTGAGGATGAAGCCGGAACCGACGCCGCGCGGCTGTGGATCTTCCGAAGGACCGCGCTCCTGCCGCGGCGTGCGCGGTGTCACGCCGGGTGGCACCGGGATACCGAAGCGCTTGAAGAACTCCAGCATCTGCTCGTCAGGCGCGCCACCGGCGCCCGGACGCGCAGCCACTGCACGTTCAAGTGTGCGGATGTTGATCACCGATGGCCCGACCAGATCGACCAGATCGGTGAAGTCCGGCAGGCCCCGCACACTGGCTGCAGGGGGCACAACAGGAACAACAGCCGTCTGGGCAGACAGCGGTGCATGCAACAAGAGGGCCGCGGTCCCTAAGACTGCCAGAGCAGCACTGGCAGTCGTGGCCAGCAGGGGTTTCTGAAAACGTTTCAGTTGCGTCATGACGATCCTTTACACAAACGCAGAGGGCAAAACCTGACCGAGCCAGGAGGTACTGCAGCTGTTCGCCGAACCTTGCTCAGATGCGGCTCGGCCATCAGAAAACAAGTCTGGCAGGTTCAGCGCGTTCGTTCCAGCGCAAGGGCAAAACGGCGCAGTGTTGGCGGGGGTACTTCACCCAACACCGTCAACCAGTGGTCGCCCACCCGTTTGCTGACCGAGTGGGTTGCTCCCATTGCGGCCGACTTTTCCTGGCCATGACGCAACGGATCGAAAGGCTCGACAAACAGCGACACCGAGGCCAGCCCATCGGAAAACACCCACTGCATCGGTGCGGTGCCTGGCGGCTGCGCCGTACCAGCGTCGCGCGTGTGGCAGCTCATGGCAGTGAATCCGGGAACCGCGTCTTTCAGGCGCCAGCCTTCGGCCTCTGCAGTGGTCTTGCGCAGCACCGGCTTGTGCACTTCGTAGCCACGCGTGTCCTTCATCAGCTTTTGCAACTTGTCCATGCTCACAGAGGCATCCAGTTGCAGCTCGGAGAAAGACATCTGCTCAAGCACGGCACCCTGTTCACCCAAGGTCTGCAGCTTCACTACAAGCCCGGTTTGCTGCTCCGACCAGATGCGATAGCCGAATCGCAACCCATCCCTGGGCAGGATCTCCACCATGTCGGCCAGATGTCCCGCAACACGCTGCACACCAGTCTCACGCGCCGCGTAGAACTGGGGAATGAGATTGCTTGGTGTGCGCAAAAGTTCGGGAAACAGGCCCAGTGACTCGCGCTTCTCCACAAACGCCGTCTTGGTCTCGGGCTCGAACGTGATCACATCGCTGTTGCGTCGGATGGTCGTGCGCGGCGCGCCGGTCAGTGTGTCGATGCGCTCCATTTGCTGGGTGCCGTCGCACACATGCCAAACCTTCGAGGCCGACATGGAAGACCCCGCCGACACAACCAACGTGCCCGTGTAGGCACGTTGGCGCGAAGCCTCATGGATGCGGCTGAGCCATTCATTGACGGTCCGGGTTGCCGTCGGCGCAGTCGCTGCGACCTGGGCTTGCAAAGACCCGCCCAACAGGCATCCAGCAGCAATGAGCGCCGCGGCCCCTGCCGGCCGCCAGCGCGCCAGCTTCAGCCTGCCATGATGCCCACGAAAACCCTGTGGACCGGACGATGCAGGAACAGGCCAGAGCGCTTTCTCATCAATCAGATTTGGGATCATGGCTGCTCAACGTCCCGCTGCTTCGTAGGTGGCATTGCGGATGAAACCCGAGGGCATTTGCAGGGCAGACATTCCGCCGTGTTGACGATGCTCTGCCAGCAAGGCTTCCAGCTGTGCGTCGCGAATCAGTGGACCCTGACCGGTGCTGACAACCACGGATGCCGTGGCAGGAAGAGCCGCTCCGCCACCCGCGGCGGCCAGCGGCTGCGCCGTGGACACTGAAAGGGCTGCAGGTGGAGCAGCCGCAAGTTGCGCGCCTGCCGCTCCGTCTGACCCGGACCCCGATCCCGTGATCAAGTTCCAGCTCACCGCCATCACGGCCGCAAGCGACGCAAATCCAGCCACCAGCTTCCAGCGAAATTCCGCATCGTTGGCGGCCTGACTGCGGCCCAGCGCAGGCACCATGGCCGTCACGGCCAGAGAAGGTGCAGCCATTGGTTCGATGTCGCAGGTCTCGAGACGAGTCCTGACTGCAGCCAGGAAGTCACCCGCCTGCCGCTCGCCCGCCGGGTTCTCATTGGCGCGCAGCACGGCACCCACCACTTGATACGCATGCCAACTCGAGAAGGCTTCGGCGGGACTATCGAGCGTCGCGAGCAAACGGTCCAGTTCAGCCGCGCCGATCTCACCGTCTGCCAAGGCAGACAAGGCCTGGTCGGCACAGAAATCCATACTGGAACCAGCGGCGTTTTCACCCGGCAACGGGCTGTGATGTTGTTCAGTATTCATGATTCATTTCCCCGTGTGCAATGCGGCCGGCTTTGCTTGCGACAAATGACCGGGCAATGCCGTTACCAGCGTTTTCCCGTCTGGCGTTCCAGCATTGGCTTGATCCGCGCGGATATCGCTTCGCGAGCTCGAAAAATTCGCGAACGAACCGTGCCAATCGGACACTCAAGCGCCTGCGCAATTTCCTCATAGCTCATGCCCTCGATTTCCCGCAAGGTGATCGCCATTCGCAACTCTTCAGGCAGCGCATCCATGGCCGCATTGACGGCTTGGGCAATTTCCTTGCTCGCCAGGACCGCCTCAGGCGTCTCGGTGTGGGCTGCGTTGGAATTTAGTTCGCGTTCGGACGAGGAAGTTTCATCGTCATCCGAGGATTTCATCTGCGACTGAAAAACCAGCGGGTCGCGTTTGAGCTCCATCAGCTGTTTTTTTGCCGTATTCACCGCAATCCGGTACAGCCATGTGTAGAACTGTGCGTCACCCCTGAACTGGGCCAGCGCCCGATAGGCGCGGATGAAGGTTTCTTGTGCGATGTCCTGAACCAGGTCAGAGTCGCGCACCATGCGACCAATGAGGCGCTCGACACGGCGCTGGTACTTGATGACCAGCAGTTCAAAGGCACGCTGCTCGCCGCCCAGTGTGCGCTGCACCAACATGACATCGCTGTCCGGAGGCGGGGGAGCTGTGTGGTCTTCAGGATTCATGCGCGCGGAAATATAACCCAAGGGGTGGACGACCCAAGGGACTGTGGAGCAATGCCCACCTGATTCAGGGCCAGCGAAAGGTGCACACGCCTCAGGTGCGGCTCGACGACAGCGCTCGGCGAAGGTCGCGCCAACGCGCAGGCTGACCGCTTCGCTCGACCCATACCCACAGCTGACCCGCTCCGGGCAGGAGCAACCGAAGCAGAACACGATCTTGCAGATCGAGCACACGCTCGACACCGCATACCCAAAGCGGCTCCGCACCCAGCCGATCCGTCCAGCCCCAAGGACCGGCCGCTGCCCCATGCTGACCACGCACCGGGTTCCAGTGAAGTACGCCCTGGGGTGTTCGAAACCACGACAACAACGCCCATACGACCCAAAGCATCCAGCACACGAGACCCGCGACGGGGGCAACCAACCCCCAAGGCCGGGTCATCGAAAAGTCCGATACCATCAAGTACAGCGCCCCGACAGCAGCGCTCAACAGCCCAAGAAACACCAACAGCCAAGCCTGAAAGGCGCAACGCCCCGCCGGGTAGACCACGGTAGGGGCGTTGTGCATGGCAAGTTCGCTGGATAGGAGCGATCGGTAGGTTCAAACGCGCTTGAAGACCAGCGAGCCATTGGTGCCGCCAAAGCCAAAATTGTTCTTGATGGCAACGTCAATCTTCATGTCACGCGCCGTGTTGGCGCAGTAGTCCAGGTCGCACTCGGGATCCTGGTTGAAGATGTTGATGGTCGGTGGGCTCTTCTGGTGGTGGAGTGCAAGAACGGTGAACACGCTCTCGATACCTCCTGCGCCACCCAGCAAATGACCCGTCATGGACTTGGTGGAGTTCACCACCGCCTTGTGAGCGTGATCACCCAAAGCCGCTTTGATGGCATTCGTCTCGTTCAGGTCGCCCAGAGGTGTCGATGTGCCATGGGCGTTGAGGTAGTCCACCTGGTCGGCGTTCAGACCCGCGTTGCGCAGAGCGCTGACCATGGCTCGGCGTGGGCCGTCCATGCTGGGTGCCGTCATGTGGCCTGCGTCGGCGCTCATGCCGTAGCCCGAGAGCTCCGCGTAAATGCGAGCACCTCGCGCCTTGGCGAACTCATACTCTTCGAGCACCATCACCCCCGCCCCTTCGCCCAGCACAAAGCCGTCGCGATCCTTGTCCCAGGGACGAGACGCCGTGGCGGGGTCGTCGTTGCGCGTGGACAGCGCGCGCATGGCGGCAAAGCCCCCAACACCCAACGGCGACACCGTGGCTTCAGAGCCGCCGGCCACAATCACGTCGGCATCGCCGTATTCGATCTTTCGTGCGGCCTCACCGATGCAGTGCAGTCCGGTGGTGCACGCGGTGACCACGGCGAGATTGGGCCCCTTGAAGCCGTATCGCATGGACACATGGCCCGCGATCATGTTGATGATCGACGCTGGGACAAAAAACGGCGAGATGCGGCGTGGTCCGCGGCTCACCAACTCGGCGTGGGTTTCCTCGATCAGTGGCAAGCCACCGATGCCCGAACCAATGATGCAGCCGATGCGGACGGCCGTCTCTTCATCCAGCGCATCGCCCAGGGGCAAGCCTGAGTCGATCACAGCCTGATGGGCCGCCGCAACGCCGAAATGGATGAAGCTGTCCATGGTGCGCGCCTCTTTGGCACTCATGTAGGACTCGATGTCGAAGCCCTTGACCTCGCCCGCAATCTTGCAGGCGAAGTTGGAAGCGTCAAAACGGGTGATGAGGTCAATGCCGGAGCGTCCGGCCAAAAGGTTGGCCCAGGCATCGTCCACCGTGTTGCCCACGGGGCTGATACAACCCAGGCCGGTCACGACAACGCGACGACGGCTCATTCAGTTCCCCCACGCTGTGTGTCGTGCACCTCCCCCGCATCGTTCAATGAACTCGCGAGTGAGGCTCCAGACAAGCGTTTGCAAATAGACAATCAGGCCTTCTGGTGGGCCATGGCGTAATCGATGGCGTTTTGCACCGTCGTGATCTTCTCGGCGTCTTCATCGGGGATCTCGATACCGAATTCGTCCTCCAGGGCCATCACCAGTTCGACCGTGTCGAGGGAATCGGCGCCGAGGTCTGCCACAAAGGCTTTCTCGTTGGTGACCTGCCCCTCTTCAACGCCGAGTTGTTCGGCAATGATTTTTTTAACACGTGCTTCGATATCGCTCATAAGTCCCTCTGAGGGTGGTTGAAATACAAGGCCGCCATTTTAGCCGGGCTAGGGAGGTCTCCCCAGATGGCCCGCCGGGCGGCTGGCGCGGCGAATCTACAAAACTGGAAGCGGCAGCTGCCTCAAGCCATGAACATGCCGCCGTTGACGTGCAGCTCCTGACCCGTGACGTAAGCAGCTTGCGGGCTGGCCAGGTAGGCCACCGCGTGCGCGATGTCGGCCGGTTTGCCCAGGTGTCCCAGCGGGATCTGACCCAACAACGCTTTCTGCTGCTCATCGGGCAGCGCCGCAGTCATGTCGGTTTCGATGAACCCGGGAGCCACACAGTTCACGGTGATGTTGCGGCTGCCCAGTTCTCGTGCGAGTGCCCGGGTCATGCCGGCTACGCCAGCCTTGGCCGCGGCGTAATTGGCCTGGCCTGCGTTGCCCGACGCTCCAACCACGCTGGTGATGCTGATGATGCGGCCGTAGCGTTGCTTCATCATCGGGCGGATCACAGCGCGGCTCATGCGGAAGACCGCCTTGAGGTTGGTGTCCAGCACGGCGTCCCAGTCGTCGTCCTTGAGGCGCATAGCCAGCATGTCGCGCGTGATGCCTGCGTTGTTCACCAGCACCTGGAGCCCTCCGTGGGTCTTGATGATCTCGTCGATCAGCGTTTCAGCCGACGCTGCATCGTTCACATCAAGATTTGCTCCCCGGCAGCCCACTGCGGCCCCGGCAACGCCGGTCAGCGAGCCGGTGATCCTGGAGGCACCTTCGTCAGTGGTGGCCGTGCCGACCACGACCAGCCCGCGTGAAACCAATTCGTGCGCAATGGCTGCACCGATGCCTCGCGATGCACCGGTGACCAACGCCACCTGACCTGCAAACTTCACTTCGGACATGATGTGCTCCAGACCTCAGGCCAACAAGGTTTTGACGTCGGCCTGCGTGGCCGGGTCGTACAGGGCAGCGCCCGTGAGTTCGGGATCAATCCGCTTGACCATGCCCGCCAACACCTTGCCCGGGCCGCACTCCACGATCGTTTCAACACCACGCGTCTTGATGGCCTGCATGCATTCGACCCAGCGCACCGGGCCAAACGCCTGGCGATACAGCGTGTCGCGGATGCGGTCAACGTCGGTTTCCACCGTCACGTCGATGTTGTTGATCACGGGAATCAGCGGTGGCGAAAAAACGGTTGTTGCCAATTCGGCTTTCAAACGCTCAGCCGCCGGCTTCATGAGACTGGAATGGAACGGCGCCGACACGGACAGCAGCAAAGTGCGTTTGGCGCCGTTGGCCTTGAGCACCTCACAGGCCTTGTCCACCGCCGCCTTGCTGCCAGCAATGACGGTTTGAGCGGGATCGTTGAAGTTCACCGCTTCCACTACCTCCGCACTGCCAGCACCGAACGCAGCTTGCGCCTCGGCACACCCCGCGACTACCTGCTGTGCGTCCATGCCGAGGATGGCGGCCATGGCGCCGGTGCCCACGGGCACGGCCTCCTGCATGGCAACCGCGCGAATACGCACCAGCGGCGCGGCCTGGGCCAGCGTCA
>JBBQKZ010000028.1:0-33746 GCA_038327405.1 Burkholderiales bacterium
TGTTGTCGCTGGCACTGAAGGCGGAGCTGGACCTCAAGGCGATGAGCGTGCTCACCCCCCGCGTGGACGAGATCCCGTTCGAGTCGGAACACCGGTTCATGGCCACGCTGCACCACGACCACGCCGGGCATGTGTTCGTGCTGCTCAAGGGCGCGCCTGAGCGGGTGCTCGGCCTGTGTGTGCAGGACACGGCGGGGCAGCCGCTGGACAACGCCGCGTGGCACGGGCGCATGGACGAAGCCGCCGCCAGCGGGCAGCGGGTGCTGGCTCTGGCCGAGTGCGAGCTGCCCACCGGCACCACCTTCATCGACATGGGCGACATCACCCCGCGCTTCACCTTGCTGGGCCTGGTGGGTCTGATGGACCCGCCCCGTGCCGAGGCCATCGAGGCGGTGGTCGACTGCCAGGGCGCCGGCATCCGCGTGGTCATGATCACCGGTGACCACGCGGTGACCGCAGCAGCCATTGGCCGGGCGATCGGCCTGCGCGATGGTCAACCGTTGACCGGTGCCGAGATCGACCAACTCGACGACGCGGCGTTGACGCTCCGGCTGGAGCAGACCGACGTGGTCGCCCGCGCCAGCCCCGAGCACAAGCTGCGCCTGGTGGCCACGCTGCAGGCGCAAGGCAAGCTCGTGTCCATGACCGGTGATGGTGTCAACGACGCCCCCGCACTGAAGACAGCCAACATCGGCGTGGCCATGGGCCAACGCGGCACCGACGCGGCGCGCCAGGCGGCCGATCTGGTGCTCACCGACGACAACTTCGCCACCATCGCTGCGGCGGTGCGTGAAGGCCGCACGGTGTTCGACAACATCAAGAAGGCCCTGTTGTTCATCCTGCCCACCAACGGTGGTGAGGCCGGCGTGATCCTGCTGGCGGTGTTTGCCGGCCTGGCGATGCCGGTGACAGCGGCCCAGATCCTGTGGATCAACATGGTGACCAGCGTCACGCTGGCGCTGGCACTGGCCTTCGAGCCAGGCGAGGCCGGTGTCATGCAGCGCCCACCCCGTCCACCGCAAGAAGCGCTGATCACCCGCCTGCTGTTCATGCGCATCGTGTTTGTGAGCCTGCTCATGATGGCGAGCAGCTTCTGGGTGTTCCACCAGGAGCTGGCACGGGGCAGCAGCATCGAGGTGGCGCGCACAGCGGTGGTCAACATGATTGTGTTTGCCGAGCTGGTGTACCTCTTCAATGCACGCCATTTCACGCAGCACAGTCTGTCGTTGAACACGCTGCTGGGCAACCCGGTGGCGGTGGGTGCTTCGGTGCTGCTGATCCTGCTGCAGATGCTGCTGACCTACGCGCCACCCATGCAGGTGCTGTTTGGAACGGCGGCGCTGGATGCCACGTCGTGGCTGCACATCCTGGGACTGGCGCTGCTGATCTTCGGGGCGGTGGAGCTTGAAAAGGCGTGGCTGCGCAGCCGTGGCGTGCTCCGCATGTGAGAGGGGGGCGGTCAGCGAAAGCGCTGCCAGCCCCAGCCGATGCGCAGCGCGGTGGTGATGACGCACAGCGCTGCAAAGCCGTAGGCGAGGGGCGCGAACCACTGCGGCCACAGGCACATGACCACAAAAGCAGCGATGGTCTCGGTGGCCTCGGTCAGACCGCCCAGAAAGTAGAAGCTCTTGTCGGGCAACTCGGTGGATGCCAGCCCGCGTTTCGCCGCCACGATGGCAAACGCGAGGAAGCTGCTGGCCGTGCCCATGAAGCTGGCCAGCAGCACGGCGGCGGGCAGGGCGTTCTGTGCCGGGTCGGCCACCGCGAACGCCAGCGGGATCGCTGCGTAGAACAGGAAGTCCAGCGTGATGTCGAGGAAGCCCCCCCGGTCGGTGGGTTGGGTGAGCCGCGCCACCGCACCGTCGAGCCCGTCCATGAGTCGCGAGAGCAGCAGCAACACCAGGCCGGCCATGAAGTGCTGAAACACGATGGACAGCGCGGCAGCCATGCCGAGCGCGAAGCCGATGAAGGTGAGCGCATCGGCACCGATGCCTGCGCGCACCAGCCCACGAGCCACGCGGCCGAGCACCGGTTTCAAGATCTGCTGGATCGCACTATCCAGCACGGCCGAGCTCCACCACCAGCGCAGGGTCGGCCACGTCCGCTGCGTCGTGCGTCACCAGCACGGCGGGCACCCCGCTGTCGCGCAAGTGCTCGAACACGAAGGCGCGGAACTGGTCGCGCAGCGCGGCGTCGAGCTTGGAAAACGGCTCGTCGAGCAGCAGGGCCTTGGGGCGCGCGAGCAGGGCGCGCATGAGCGCCACGCGGGCGCGCTGCCCGCCCGAGAGCGTGGCCGGATCGCGCGTTCCAAAACCGTCCAGGCCCGCTTTGTCCAGCGCTTGCTCCACCGCGGCCAGCCGCTCGCGCTTCGCGCCGGCGGGCACGGCGAACAGCAGGTTCT
Source organism: Burkholderiales bacterium (assembly GCA_038327405.1). Taxonomy (GTDB): domain Bacteria; phylum Pseudomonadota; class Gammaproteobacteria; order Burkholderiales; family Burkholderiaceae_C; genus Hydrogenophaga. Next base: position 2,402 of record JBBQKZ010000028.1, read on the forward strand.
CCGCCACCGTCATGTGGGCGAACAGCAGGTCGTCCTGGAACAGCAGGCCGATCCCGCGCTGCGCGGTGGGCAAGTTTGTGAGGTCGCGCCCGTCCAGCGTCACCTTGCCTTCAAACTGCAGGGCCTCGCTGCCCTCGGCCACGCTGTGCAGCGTGCCGGCCATGGCCGCGAGCACCGAGCTCTTGCCGCTGCCGCTGGGGCCCATGAGCGTGAGGATCTGTCCAGGCGCCACGTCGAAGCGCAGGTCTTGCACCAACGTGTGGTCGCGCGTGGCCAGGTGGCGGATGTGAACGGAGAGCGTCATGCGGCGGAGATGGTGAATCGGCGGGGGCGGCCCAGCCAGGCCGCGAGTGCAAAGGCCAGCACGGGCAGGGCCAGCTGCAGGCCGGCATACGCGCTGGTGAGCGAACGTTGCCCGCCCGAGGCGAGTGTGACCGCTTCGGTGGTGACGCTGGCAAACCGGCCCGCACCCACGTAGAGCGTGGGCAGGTACTGCGCCACGCTGACCGCAAACCCCACGGCGGCGGCGGAGGCCAGCGAGCGTTTGAGCAGCGGCCACTTCACGCGCAGCAAAAACGCCCAACCCGAGCGGCCCAGGCTGGCATTGAGCTGGGCGTAGCGCGGGTCGAAGCCGAGGTAGGCGGGGCTGAGCGCGAGCAACACATAGGGCAGCACCATGAGCGTGTGCGCGATCAACAAACCGCTGGCCTGGCCTTCCAGCCGCAGCTGCAGGCCCACGCCGTAGAGCCCCACCACCCACAAGACAGCGGGCAGCACCAGCGGCAGGTACAGCAGGGGGCGCAGGGCATCGTCCCAGCGGCGCGGCGCGAGTTCCAGCCAGGCCACGCTCCACAGCAGCGCCAACGCGCTGCTGCCCGCTGCCAGCCACAGCGTGGTGAGCACCGTGCCGCTGCTTTGGGCTACCTGTTCCCATGCAGCGGTTGTGAACGACTGCGGCCACACCGATGGAAAGGCCCACACACCGCTGACGCTGCCCACGGCGAGCGCCAGCAGCACGGCGGCGTACATGCCCACCAGCAGCCACAGGCCGATGTCGCTGCCCGGGGTGTTTGCAGCCGAGCCGCGAACGCCATGCCCATGCGCCAGCACCCGGCTTTGCAACCGCTGCACCGTCAGCCAGAGCGCGCTGCAAGCCAGCACCATCAGTGCCAGCAACACACCCGCTGCCGCGCCTTGGGCGTAGGTGTCCGGCTCGGCGTCCTGCAGCCACTGCCAGGCCAGCACGGCCAGCGTGGGCGGGGTGGCCGGACCGATGACGAGGGCCATGTCCACAACAGTGAGCCCGTAGGCCAGCACCGCGAGCAGCGGCCAGTGCAAGCGCGCAGCGAGCTGGGGCCACAGCACCAGCCGGAAGGCGCGGTGCGGCGCGTAACCCAGGGTTTGCGCCAGCGCGTGTTCTGCGCGCCAGCGCTGGCGCACGTCGTCGCGCTGCAGCTGGGTGGCGGCGGTCCAGAGCAGGAACGGAATCTCCTTGATCACCAGCGCGGCGATCAAGCCCAGGCCCCAGGGGTCTTGCGTGGTGGGCCAGGGGGGTGGGCTTTCGAAGCCGGTGAGCCAGGGCGAGAGCGCGCGCAGCAGCCAGCCGCTGGGCGCGAGCAGAAACAGAAAACCGATGGCCAACGCGGCGTGCGGCGTGGCCAGCATCACGGGCAAGCCGCGCAGCAGGCGCGCCAGGCGCTGGCGCACAAAGCCGCGTGCCAGCAACGCGGCTGCGCCCCACCAGGCCAGCAGCGTGGAGGCCAGGCCGGTCCACAGGGTGAGCAGCGCGGCGTGTGTGAGCGCGGGGTCTTGTGCGAGTGCGCGCCAGGCGGCGGCGCTGCTGCCGGTCTTCAGCGCTTCAAAAGCGGTCCACAACACCGGCACGGCGACCAGCGCAAGCAGGGCACATACACCCAGCTTGCGGAGTGGGGCGTGGCGCGACAAGGCGCTCACACGCCGTAGCGGCGCGCCCACTCCTTCTCCAGCGGATCGACCCACGAGGCGTGGGGTTCGGGCAGGGTGGGCGCGCCCTTGACCACCAGGCCGGGCAAGTCACCGGTCTGGAACAGCGCCCGGTCGGCGGCCGGCAGGCGTGCCACGTCGAGCACGGTCGGGTCACCCCAGTGGTTGAGGTCGGCCTTGCGCGCCTGCGCGGCGGGCGACAGCAGGAAGTTGGCCACGACCTGTGCGCCGGCCTTGGCGCGTGCGTTGTACGGAATGGCCACGAAGTGCGTGTTGCCGATCGTGCCTTTTTCAAACTGCCAGCTCACCACCGAGGCGGGCAGGCGCTTGGCCGCGATCTCGTTGGCGGCCTCGTTGGGGTTGAAGGTGATGGCCAGCAGCAGTTCACCGTCGGCCATCATCTGGCGCACGGCGGCGGCGTTCTGCGGGAACTGTTTGCCGGCGCGCCACAGGTGCGGGCGCAGCGCATCGAGAAACGGCCAGAGTGCGGCGGTCTGCGTGGCGAAGGCGGCGTCGGTGACTGGTTGCGCGAGCGCCTTCGCATCGGGTGCGAACTCGACCAGCGCCTGCTTGATGAAGGTGGTGCCGTGAAAGTCGGGCAGGCGCGGGTGGGTGATGCGCCCGGGCTGGGCGCGGGCCAGCGCCAGCAGGGCCTGCATGTTTTGCGGCAGCTGCGGCAGGCGTTTGCTGTCGGCGAACAGGGTGAACTGCGCCATGCCCCAGGGCGACTCCATGCCCTCGGTGGGCACGGAAAAATCGTTCAACGTGGTGGGCTTGCCGGTCACGTCGACCAGCTTGAAATTGGGCAAGGCTTCGGCGTACGGCCCGAACAGCAAGCCCTCACGCTTCATGGCTGCGAAGTTCTCGCCGTTGATCCACACCAGATCGACCGTGCCCTCGGTGGCCGTGCGGCCTGCGGCCTTTTCGGCGCGCACACGTTTGACCACGTCGGCGGTGTCGGTGATCTTCACGTGTTGCAGCTTCACGCCAAACGAGGCCTGCACCTGCTGCGCCACCCACTGCAGGTAGGCGTTGGTCTGCTCGCTGCCGGCCCAGGCGTTCCAGAACACGGTCTGGCCGCGCGCGGCCTGTTCAATGGCAGGCCAGCCCGACTGGGCCCAGGCTGGCGTCAAGGAGGCGGCGCCGGCGGCGAGCAGCAGTTGGCGACGGGAGAGGTGTGCGGTGGAATGGGGCAAGGCGGTGTCTCCGTGGGGATTCGATGGTTTTTGATGGACCAGCGGAAGCTTAGTTCAAGGCCATGCCCGGTGCTGCTGTGCGGTTGAGGCGGGGCTGGACCCACAGGCAGTCCACCGACCATTTGCCGACACCGTAGAGGGCCAGTGCGGCCAGCAGCACGCCCCAGGTGATGTGCTGCTGCAGCGCGGCTGGGGCGATCTCGGCCAGGCTGACCACCGCCACCACGTTCACCACCGACAGCCCGAGCGCCGAGAAGCGCCCCGCCAGGCCGAGCAGCAGGAGCAAAGGCAAGACCAGCTCGCCCGCCGTGCCCGATATGGCCGCGAGTTGCGGGGACAGCAGAGGCACCTTGTACTCCTCGGTGAAGAGCAGCAGGGTTGTCTCCCAGTCGCGCACCTTGGTCAGGCCCGAGAGGAAAAACACCTGGGCGAGGTACACGCGCGCGGCGAGCGCAGCCATCGGTTGCGCTGCGTTGAGCGTTTGTGTGACGACAGACCAGAGCGCGTGGCCGCGCTGGAGCAGGGTGGGTGGGTTCATGGGTTTTCCTCCGTGTGTGGGGTGTTTGAGGGTTGGGGAGTTGCGTCGGTCACGCCGAGTACCAGCCCGCTGTGCACGGCTTGCGTGAGCCAGTCGGAAAAATCGAAATCGGCAGGGGCCTGGCCCAGGGCCTCGGTCAGCGCAGCGCCGCGCAGCAGCGCCGGCAGCAGGCCAATCGCGTTGGCGGGACAGGCCGCCACACACGGCCGCCAGCCCTGTCGCCAGACCACGGCGGTCTCACCCACGCGGTCGCGCACGCGCCGGCCCGCCTCGGCCAGGGTGGGCTCGCCGGCCGTGTGTGCGGTGACCAGGCTGACCACCGGCCAGGCGCTGGTGACAAGGGACGTGCCAGGTGCAAGCCACAGCGTGAGGCCTTCGGGGTCTTCGGTGGACAGGCGCACGAAGCTGGACAGGTCGGGCTCTGCATCGGGCGCACCTGCGGCGTGGTGCAGCGCCCACTCCACTTTCGCCACGTCGGCCAGATAGGGAACGTCCGCGAGCTGTTCACTGCTGGCCAGAAAGCCGGGCAGGGCATCGCCCCACCGGGCCAGATCACCCCACCGCGGTGGATGGCTGTGCCACAGGTCGCGCGCCAGGGCGTTGAAGCTTTCGGTGCCGATGAGTTGTGCGATGACTGGGTAGGCGGCGAGCAGGCCGCGCTCTGCGAGCGCGTGGCCGTTGGCCTGGTAGGCCATGAGACCACGAGACGATTGCGTTTCAAGCTGCATGTGCAGGTGGTGCAGGGCGCCGGTGGCCTGCGTGCTGCCGGGCCGCGCGAACAGCGCGTCGAGCAGGCTCTGCTGCTGGAGCATCAGGGTGTTCATGCGGCCACCGTGTCCAGCGCGTGGCCGGCGTGGGCTCGGGCCGTGGCCACTTCGTCGAGCAGCACCTGCAGGTCGGGCAGATCGGTGTCCCACTCGATCAGCGTGGGGACAGCGCCAAAGCGCTCCAGTGCGTGGCGGTACAGCGCCCACACCGGCGGCGCCACGCGGCTGCCGTGGTCATCAATCACGATGTCGCCACAGTCCACGTGTCCGGCCAGATGCAGTTCTGCCACATCCCTCGGATCGATGCCGTCCAGCCAGCGTCGGCAAACGGTCAGTGGGTCTTGCAACGAACCTTGAAGCCTGTCGTTGAGCGCGTTGACAAAAATGTTGTTCACATCGACCAGCAATTGGCAGCCGGTGCGTTGGACCAGCAGATCAAGAAAGTCGGGCTCGCGCATGTCGTTGTCTTGCCATCGCACATAGGCCGACAGGTTTTCCACTGCGAGCGGGCGGCGCAAGCGGTCTTGCACACGCTGCACATTGGCGCACATCGCATCGAGCGCTGCGCGGGTGAAGGGGGTGGGCAGCAAGTCCGATGCGTGCACGGTGTGGGCGGGTTGAAACGACAGCCCTGCTCGCGCAAAACATGCGTGGTCGCTCACGCGCACCGGCTCGATCTCGGCCACCAGGCTGGCGAGCTGGTCGAGGTGGGTCGGGTCGATGCCGCAGGCCGAGCCGAGCGACAGCCCGACACCATGCAGGCTGACGGGGTAGTGTTCACGCCCCTGGCGCAGCACCGCACGCGCGGCGCCACCCGGCGCAAAGAAGTTCTCGGAATGGACCTCGATGAAGTCCAGCGCGGGCTGCCGCTGCAGCAGCTCGGCGTGATGGGGGTGCCGCCAGCCGATGCCCACGGGCACGACCTCGTGGGTCTGCGGGCGGGGTTCGGCGGCGGTCATGGCCTTGGCCTTGAAAGGAGAGCGGAACTCAGGACTTCTTCATGTCCATCTTGGCCTGCTCCAGACCGACGCCGCCCATTTGTTTGCAGGTGCCGGCGGGCACGTATTTCCATTCACCCTTGTCGTTGTCCACCTTGGATTGCCCCGCGCACGAATGGGTGCCGGCGATGTTGGCGCAATCGTTCTGGCCGGCCTTGGCGATGCCGAAGCATTTTTCCTTGGCGGCGTTCTGTGCAAACGCGGGCGAGGAGAGCAGGGCCAGCGACATCAGCGAAGTGGCGGCGGCGGCGATCATGGTGCGTTGGTTCATGGGAAGCTCCTGGAGGTTGGGACGGGTTGAGGGACAACCCGCTTCGGTGTGCCGTTTGACGGTCACATCACCAGCGGGTTGGGGGTTGGTCTGGCGTCGGGCGGCTTTCTTACGTCGCCTTGAAAAGAATTTCTCAGAGCAGGTCTGCGATGCGGTCCCACGCCTCGGGCGGAATGCGGCCGTGGTATTGCTCCACCAGAGCGCCGGACTTGTCGAGCAGAAAGGCGGCGGGCAGTTGCCCCGGGGCGCCGAAGCTGTCTCGGTACTGCGGCTCACCGGCCCACAGCGTGGTGAAGCGCTGGTTCGTGGGCACGGTGGCGTTGACCAGCTGCTGGTAGCTCACGGCGTTGCTGCGTTGGCGGTCTGTGCTCACGCTGACCAGCTCGAAGGGTTGACCCGCCCAGCCTTTCACGTTGGCGCGCAGCTCGGGCATCTTGTCGCGGCAGACGGCGCAATCGGTCGACCAGAAAACCACCATCACCACCTTGCCGCGCAGGGCCTGCAGGTCGAAAGCCCTGCCTTCGAGCGTGCTGCCGCGCAACACGGGCAAGGTGCCCGGAACCGGGGTCGTTTGCGCCAGCAGCGCCGGTGGGCCCAAGGCCATGGCGATCAGCAGGCTTTTGAGGTGGGTGGTGCAACGGGCGTGAAACAGTGACATGGGAACCTCCTGTGAGGCCTTTCGTCGTCGTGCAAACCGTTTCATTACACTCACCCCCCATGTCGCAGCCCAACAACCCGTCATTCGAGCAACAAGTGGCCGAATTGCGTGTGTATTTGCTCAAATTCGCGCGCCTGCAGCTGCGCAACGACGCCTGGGCCGAAGACGCGGTGTCCGAAACCATGCTGGCAGCGATCTCGCGTCCGCAGGGTTTTGAGCAGCGGTCCCAGCTCAAGACCTGGCTGGTCGGTATCCTCAAGCACAAGATCATTGATGCCCTGCGGCAGAACAGCCGCGAGGTGTGCCTCTCCAGCGGCGGTGACGACGAGGGCGCCGACCCGCTGGAGCACATGGCGTTCAGGGCCGATGGACACTATGCCGAGAAACCCGCCGAGTGGGGCAACCCCGAGCAGGACCTGAACAGCCGACAGTTCTTCGATGTGCTCGAAGCCTGCACCGACAAACTGCCCCCGGTGCAGGGACGTCTGTTCCTGATGCGGGAGTGGCTGGAGCTCTCCAGCGAGGACATCTGTAAGGAACTGTCGCTGACGCCGACAAACCTCTACGTTCAACTGCACCGGGCCCGGCTGCGGTTGCGAGAATGTCTTGAACTCAATTGGTTTGCACGACCGTCAACGAAATGAAGCCCGTCTATCCGCTGCGCCGCACCTGCAAGGAAGTCTCCGCACTTCTGATTGCTCGCGAAGACCGTGCGCTGCCACTGGCTGAGCGCCTGGCTCTGCGCCTGCACATGGCCATGTGCCAGGCGTGTCCGCGTTTTGAGCACCAGTTGCTCACCATGCGCAATGCCATGGGCCAGTGGCGCAACTACTCCGACAACGAGCGCTGAGCGCTCAGGACAGCAGCGCCTGCGCGAACTCGCGCGCGTTGAAGGTTTCCAGGTCTTCCAGCTTCTCGCCCACGCCGATGAAATAGATCGGCACCGGCTTCTCGCGCGCGATCGCGCAAATCACACCACCTTTGGCCGTGCCGTCGAGCTTTGTGATGATGAGACCGGTGAGCCCGAGCGTCTCGTCGAAGGCCTTCACCTGCATCAGTGCGTTTTGTCCGGTGTTGCCATCGATCACCAGCAGCACCTCATGAGGGGAGGTCGGATCGGCCTTCTGCACCACACGTTTGATCTTGCGCAGCTCTTCCATCAGGTGCAGTTGGGTGGGCAGGCGCCCGGCGGTGTCCACCAGCACCACGTCGCGTCCGCGCGCACGCCCGGCGGTCACCGCGTCAAAGCTCACCGCGGCCGGGTCACCGCCTTGCTGCGTGATGATTTCCACCGTGTTCCGGTCGGCCCACACCGCGAGCTGTTCGCGCGCGGCGGCGCGGAAGGTGTCGGCCGCGGCCAGCAGCACCGTGGCGCCGCCCTGCGCCAGATGCCGCGTGAGCTTGCCGATGGAGGTGGTCTTGCCCGCGCCGTTCACGCCGGCCACCATGATCACGGTGGGCTTGTGTTCACCGATCACCAGCGGCTTTTGCAGCGGCATCAACAGCTCGGTGATGGCATCGGCCAGCAGGCCCTTCACTGCGGCGGGGTTGGTGGTTTTGCTCTCTTTAACCCGGCGTTTCAGGTCAGCCAGCAGGTGGGTGGTGGCCTTCACGCCGGTGTCGGCCATCAGCAGCGCGGCTTCGAGCTCTTCGTACAACGCATCGTCGATCTGCGTGCCGGTGAAGACCGTCGTGATGCTCGATCCGGTCTTGCGAAGGCCGTTCTTGAGCTTGTCCAGCCAGCCCTGGCGCACCGGTGTGGCGGCGGGTGGCGGGGGAGCCAGTTCGACGAGGGGAGCCGCCGCAGGCGTGGCTGCAGCGGGCGTGGGCATGGCCGGTGAGGGCTCGGTGGGGGCTTTTTTGCGAAAGAACGAGAACATTTGTCCATCTCTAGAATCCATTGCATTCTATGAAACGCACTCTGAACCTGCCGGACGGGCGCCGCGCCGCACTGTCCATCGCACTGGCTTTCGCGGCCCTCGGGTCGTCAGCACAGACTTCAGCCCCTTCGCCCGCCACCCCGGTGGCCCAGAGTTTCACGCTGTCCAACGGCATGACGCTGATCGTGCGGCCCGACCGGCGCGCTCCCACCGTGGCCCACATGCTGTGGGTGCGGGTGGGCTCCATCGACGAGGTCGACGGCACCTCGGGCGTCGCCCATGTGCTCGAACACATGATGTTCAAGGGCACGCCCGACCTCAAGCCGGGGGAGTTCTCGCGCCGCATCGCAGCCCTGGGTGGGCGCGACAACGCCTTCACCAGCCGCGACGCCACGGCTTACCACCAACAGGTGCCGGCCCAGGCGCTCGAAGCGGTGATGAAGCTGGAGGCGGACCGTTTTGCCAACAACCGGTGGAGCGACGACGAGTTCAAGCGCGAGATCGAGGTGGTGAAGGAAGAGCGGCGCCAGCGCACCGAAGAATCGCCGCGCGCGCGCATGTTCGAGGCGATGAACGCCATGGTTTACCAGGCCAGCCCCTACCGCCGGCCCATCATCGGCTGGATGAGCGACATCGAGGCGATGACGCCGAACGATGCGCGCGAGTTTCATCAGCGCTGGTACACGCCGGCCAACGCCGCCGTGGTGATTGCCGGTGATGTGGATGTGGCGCAGACCCGCGCACTGGCCGAAAAATATTTCGGTCCCATCCCCGCCCGCGTCGTGCCCGAGCGCAAGCCGCGCGAAGAACCGCTGCAGTCCGGTCCGCGCCGCATGGAGTTTCGCGCCGTGGCCGACCAGGCTGTGGTGGCCCTGGCCTACAAGGTACCGCGCTGGGGCGGCGCTTCCCAGGAAGACGCAGCCAGCCAGGACGCGCTGGCCTTGACCGTGCTCTCGGCCGTGCTGAGCGGTTACAACGGCGCCCGGCTGGACCGCGCGCTGGTGCAAGGCCAGGGCACCGCGGGCAAACGCATCGCCGACAGCGCGGGCGCCTCGTACGGCTTGATGGGCCGGGGGCCACAGCTTTTTTCGCTGAGTGCGGTGCCCGCCCAGGGGGTGACGCCCGAGATGGCCGCCGCCGCCTTGAAGTCCGAGGTCGAACGCATCGCCCGAGAGGGCATCAGCGAAGCCGAGCTGCGCCGCGTCAAGACGCAGTGGACTGCCGGTGAAACCTACAAGCTCGACTCTGTGTTCAACCAGGCGCAGGAGTTGGGCAGCTACTGGGCCAATGGCATGGACATCAACGCCGGGGATCGACTGATGGGTCGTCTGAAGGCGGTGACTGCGGCGCAGGTGCAGTCGGTGGCGCAGCGGTATTTTTCCGATCAGCAGCTCACCACCGCCGTGCTGGTGCCTCAGGGGAATTCGAAATGAGCGCGCGCCTCAAACCTTCCATTTGCCGTGCTGCCTTGTGGGTGGTGCTCACCTGCGGGTTCGGTTCCGCTCAGGCTTCCATTCCCATCGAACACTGGACCCACACCAGCGGTGCGCGTGTGTACCTCGTGGCCAGTCCGTCCATCCCCATGCTGGACGTTCAGCTCGACTTCGATGGCGGCAGCCGGCGCGACCCGGCGGCCCAGGCCGGTCTGGCTGGCGCGACAGCGGGTTTGCTGTCGGATGGCGTGGCCGCACAGCCGGGCCTGCCTGCGCTGGACGAAAACCAGCTCAGCGAAGCCTGGCTGGATCTCGGCGCGCAGTTCGGCGCCCAGGCCAGCGCCGACCGTTTCACGATGTCGCTGCGCACGCTGACCGAGCCCGATCTGTTGCAACGCGCTGTGGCGCTGGCCGCGCGCCAGATGGCGGCGCCCGCCTGGCCGCAAGCCGTGTGGCAACGCGATCGGGAGCGCATCCTGGCCTCGCTCAAGGAAGCCGAGAACCGGCCCGGAACTCAGGCGAGTCGTGCCTTTGCGCGCGCGGTGTACGGCCAACACCCGTACGGCTTTCAGCCCGATGCCGCCACCTTCAACGCGATCAACGTGGCCGACATGCAGGCCTTCTACCGCCGCCACGTGGTGACCTGCCGCGCGCAGGTGACGCTGGTGGGCGCGATCAACCGTGCGCAGGCTGATGCCATCGTGGGCCAGTTCATGGCGCCGCTGAAGCCGCACGGTTGCGAAGTGCTGCCGGCGGTGTCCCAGGTGCCGGCCTTGGAGCGCGCGATCGACGAACGCCTGCCGTTCGCCGCCGCACAGGCCCAGGTGTCGATCGGCCAGCCCGGCATTGCCCGCAGCGACCCGGACTTTTTCCCGCTCTTCGTGGGCAACTACATCCTGGGTGGCGGTGGCTTCGTTTCGCGCCTTACCACCGAGGTGCGCGAGAAGCGCGGCTTGAGCTACAGCGTGTTCAGCTACTTCGCACCGGGTCGCCACGCCGGCGCCTTCCAGATCGGCCTGACCACGCGCCCCGACCAGGCCGCGCAGGCAGTGGAGGTGTCTCGCAATGTGGTCAAGCAGTTCGTAGAGCAGGGGCCGACCGAGGACGAACTCAAGGCAGCCAAGGCGTTTTTGGTGAACGGTTTTTCGCTGCGCATCGACAGCAACCGCAAGCTGCTCGACAACGTGGCCAACATCGGCTGGAACGGTCTGCCGCTGGACTACCTGGACACCTGGACCCAGCAGATCGAGCGCGTGAGCGTGGCCGACATCCGGCGCTCCTTTGCCCGCGTGTTGCAGCCGGACCGCATGGTGACGGTGGTGGTGGGTGCACAGCCTTGAGCGCGGTGCCTGCGAGGGTCGCGTAAGCTCGACGGCATGAAAAAACCTCCCGTTTCTGCGGCACGCGCCGCAGCCAGTGCCCCGAACGAAATCCGCATCATCGGCGGCCTCTGGAAACGCACCCTGCTGCCCGTGGCCGACCGCCCCGGCCTGCGCCCCACACCCTCGCGCGTGCGCGAGACCTTGTTCAACTGGCTGGGCCAGGACCTCACCGGCCTGCGCTGTGTGGACGCCTTTGCCGGCACCGGTGCGCTGGGCCTGGAGGCCGCTTCGCGCGGCGCGGTGGAGGTGGTGCTGGTGGAGCAGGACAGCGCCTTGCTTGCCAACCTCAGCCGCACCGTGACCAAACTCAAAGCCACCGCTGTGCGCGTGGAGCGCGGTGATGGTGTCGCCGCGTTGCGGCAGCGCGCCGGGCAGGGCTTTGATGTGGTGTTTCTCGATCCGCCGTTTGCCGATGCGCAGAACGAAACGCTGGTGCTCTCGGCCTTGGCTGCGGCGCGCCAGGCCATCGGTGCTGAAGGTCTCGTGTACCTGGAGGCGCCGCGCCCTTGGCTCGACGACGAGCTGGCGACGCTGGGCCTGCAGGTGCACCGGCAGGGCAAGGCGGGCGCGGTGGCCTTTCACCTGTTGCGGCCATTGCCGGTGCAGTGAGCGGGCACTGACGACCCCGCGCGCATAATTCCGGTCATGCCTTCCGACCTGTCCCCCTCCTCGAAACAGCCCCGCGTGGCGGTGTACAGCGGCACCTTCGACCCGCTCACGCTGGGCCACGAAGACGTGGCGCGCCGGGCTGCGCTGCTGTTCGATGAGGTGATCATCGCGGTGGCCATCGCTCACCACAAGAAGACGCGCTTTTCACTGCAACAGCGGCTGGACATGGCGGCCGAGGCCGCCTCCAACATGCCGGGCCTGGTGCGTGTGCTGCCGTTCGACGGCCTCATCATGGATTTCTGCCGCCAGCAGGCTGCGTGCGCCGTGGTGCGCGGCATCCGCAACCTCACCGACTTCGACTACGAAGCCCAGATGGCGGCGATGAACCGCAAGCTCAATCCGGCGGTGGAGACGGTGTTCCTGTTGCCGCAGGCGGAGTTGCAGTGCATTTCGAGCACGCTGGTGCGCGAGATTTCGCAGCTGGGCGGCGATGTGTCGCAGATGGTGAACGCCAACGTGGGCGCGAACCTCAGGCCGGCTCTGCTGCAAGCTTGAGCCAGGAGCGATTGCCATGGCCCTGCTGATCACCGACGAATGCATCAACTGCGATGTGTGCGAGCCCGAGTGCCCGAACCAGGCCATCTACATGGGCGAGGAGATCTACGAGATCGATCCGTCGCGCTGCACCGAGTGCGTGGGGCATTTCGACGAACCGCAGTGCGTGCAGGTGTGTCCCGTGAGCTGCATCCCCATCCACCCGGACCACATTGAATCCCGCGAGACGCTCTGGCAGAAATACCAGCGCCTTCAAAAGGCGGGTCAGCCCTTGTCGGGCGCCGGTGATGCGCCTTCACCTGCTGCCCCTTCAGCCGGCAGCTGATCGGCCTTCGCCGGGCGTGGAGGCTTTGGCCTCGGCGGCTTGCTGGTGTGGATGAGCGCCGTGGCCTTGTCCATCTCCCCGGCGATCAACTGCGGCAAGGCTTTGAGGCTTCGGTCGAGCGCCTGGGCAATGGCGATGCGGTCGTCGGGTGACGGCTTTTTCAACACCCAGTTGGCCACTTCGTTCTTGTTGCCCGGGTGGCCGATGCCCACGCGCAGGCGCCAGTAGTCGGCGCTGCCCAGCTGGGCATGGATGTCGCGCAGGCCGTTGTGGCCGGCGTGACCGCCACCTTTCTTGAGCTTCACTTCACCCGGTGGCAGGTCCAGTTCGTCGTGCACCACCAGCACTTCTTCGGGCGCGATCTTGAAGAAGCGCGCCACCGACGCCACCGACTTGCCCGAGAGGTTCATGAAGGTCTGCGGTTCCACCAGCCAGACGCTTTGGCCCGCCACATTGGCGCGCGCCACCAGACCGAAATGGCCCCGCTCCATCTGCAGCGAGGTCTTGAGCAGGCGCGCCGCTTCTTCTACCCACCAGAATCCTGCGTTGTGGCGCGTGTGTTCGTAGTCCGGGCCCGGGTTGCCCAGGCCGGCGATGAGTTTGATCATGGGATGGGATTATCGGCAGGTCAGGGAGCCTGAAAGCAGAACGGCCCGCGCGAGCGGGCCGTTCTGAGGAAGTCATCGGTCCGAAGACGGATTACTTCTTCTTGCCCTTGGCGGCACCCTTTTTGTCTTCGACCGGGGCGGCCACAACAGCCACCACAACGTCTTCAACCGGTTCCACCACGGTGGCGATGGTCAGGTTCTTGCGGCCATGCATCACCAGCTTGATGCCCTTGGGCAGCTTGATGTCGCCGGTGTGGACCGTGCCGCCCTTGACGACTTCGCCCAGGTCGATCGTGATGTTCTCGGGCAGCTGGGTGGCCAGGCACTCAACTTCAATCTCGGTCATCACGTGGTTGATCACGCACTTGTCGGTCTTGACCGCAGGCGAGTTCTCTTCGTTGATGAAGTTCAGCGGCACTTTCTTGTGCAGGCGGGTCTTGTCGTTCACACGCTGGAAGTCGACGTGCAGCACGAGCGGCTTGTACGGGTGGTACTGCACATCACGCAGCAGCACTTTTTGCACCGAGCCGGCCACATCCATCTCGAGGATGGACGAGTGGAACGCTTCCTTCTTGAGCGCGTGCCACAAGGCGTTGTGATCGAGCTCGATCGTGGCGGCGGGTGTTTCACCACCAAAGACGATACCGGGCGTGCGACCGGTGTTGCGGAGACGGCGGCTCGCACCCGTACCCTGCTTGGCGCGCTCAAAAGCGACGAATTGCATAACTTACTCCTGTGGAGGGGTTCCGCGACCAGAACGCCTCTGTTTCAAAAGAGTGACCGCCACCATGGAGGCCACCCGCTTTTGTTACCGCCAAGTCCTCTTAGAAGAGGTTGTCCTGATCGGCAAACAAACTCATCACCGACTCACCCGAGGCAATGCGCGCGATGGTTTCAGCCATCAGCGGTGCCACGGAGAGTTGGCGGATCTTGGCGCAGGCTTGTGCGGCTTGCGACAAGGGAATCGTGTTGGTGACCACCACTTCGTCCAGGGCACTGCCCTTGGCAATACGTTCGATGGCCGGGCCCGAAAAGATCGGGTGTGTGCAATACGCGTAAACGTGTTTGGCGCCGCGCTCCTTGAGCACCTCGGCGGCTTTGACCAGCGTGCCGGCGGTGTCGATCATGTCGTCCATGATCACGCAGTTGCGACCGTCGATATCACCGATCACGTGCATGACTTCCGACACGTTGGCCTTGGGCCGGCGCTTGTCGATGATGGCCATGTCGCAATTGAGCTGCTTGGCCAGCGCACGCGCGCGCACCACACCGCCCACGTCGGGCGAGACCACCAGCAGGTCGGGGTAGTTTTTCTGGCGCAGGTCGCCCAGCAGCACGGGCGAGGCGTAAATGTTGTCCACCGGGATGTCGAAGAAGCCCTGGATCTGGTCGGCGTGCAGGTCCATGGTGAGCACGCGGTTCACGCCCACGGCGGTCAGCATGTTGGCCACCACCTTGGCCGAGATCGGCACGCGGCCGGAGCGCGGGCGACGGTCCTGGCGGGCGTAACCGAAGTAGGGGATGACAGCGGAGATGCTCACGGCCGATGCGCGCTTGAGCGCGTCAACCATGATGATCAATTCCATCAGGTTCTCGTTGGTCGGCGAGCAGGTGGACTGGATCACGAACACGTGGCGCGCGCGCACGTTTTGCGTGATTTCCACAGTGACTTCACCGTCGGAGAAGCGCCCCACATTGGCCGCACCGAGCTGGGTGCCCAGATGCTGTGCAATTTCCGCGGCCAACACCGGATTGGCGTTGCCGGTGAAGATCATGAAATCCGGCGGCTGAACTTGCATGGGGTTCCCAGCTGTTTGAACGACGGCCCAAATGGATCGCCGTCAAAAAATGGCCATTCGTGGAATGGCCGTATGGGTACGTGATGTGATGAAAACGGGTGGCAGGGGAGGAAGGACTCGAACCCTCGCATGCTGGAATCAAAATCCAGTGCCTTTACCAACTTGGCGACTCCCCTACGCAGGAGACCTGTTCAACGTGAAGCCGGACAGATCACCGAAAAAACCTTGTCGCAGGTTGCGCAACCACTGCCTGGGCTGAACGCTTGCCGATTTTAATCGGAGCACCAGTCGAGCAATGGATGAACATCCATGTTGCTGCATTCACGAACCGTCCAGTCGCCCGGGGCGGTGGTCAGTTGCATGGCCTGCAGCATCTGCGCAAACACCGCCGTTCCCGATCCGGTCATGCGCCCCTGCAAACCCTGGTCTTGCAACCACTGAATGCAGCGCCCCACATCGGGGCACAGCGCCTGCGCCACGGGTTGAAGATCGTTGTGTCCGAGAACCAGTGTTTTCTGGATATCGACCATCCCTTTTGCAGGGAAATCTTCACGCGAGTCGTTTGCAGCAAAGCCTTGGATTGTAGCAGTTTTTGTGTTCCGTTTGAGTTCGGGCGCACTGAAGATGCTTTGGGTGGACGCTCCACCCGGGGGCTTGACCACCACAAAACGCGCAGCGGACAGCGCCACAGGCGTGAGTTGCTCGCCCACGCCTTCGACCCAGGCGTTGCGCCCGCCGATGAAAAAGGGCACATCGGCGCCCAGGGTGAAGCCAATGGTCGAGAGTTGTGACCGCGACAGGTCCAGGCCCCAGAGGCGGTTGAGCGCGAGCAGGGTAGTGGCCGCGTCCGACGAGCCACCACCCATGCCTGCTTCGGCAGGCAGGTTTTTTTCAAGCGCGATATGCACCCCATGAGTGCAGCCGGTGGCGGCCTGCAGAGCCCTGGCAGCGCGCACCGAGAGGTCTTCGGCCGGCAGCGACCCCGGGGAGAGGTCCTCGCGGCTGATGTGGCCGTCCGCGCGCAAGTCGAAATGCAGGCGGTCGCACCAATCGATCAGCATGAACACAGACTGCAGCAGGTGGTAGCCGTCGTTCCGCCGGCCGGTGATGTGCAGGAAGAGATTGAGCTTGGCAGGCGCCGGCACATCCAGCAAGCGCAGCAAGGGCGCCCCCCGGCTCATGGTTGCACGACGACCCGAAGCTCTGCCGCAGGCAGTGGCGCGAAACGGCGCGCCGTGACGCGTCCTTCGGGCTGCCGGGCGAGATCGGCTTGCCAGCCCGGTACCTCACCCGCGCGACCGCTCAGCCAGCCAAAGAGAGCGGCCACCGGCACGGCGGTGCCACTGAGTTCGGTGGTGAGCTCATCCAGGCTGCCTCGGCGGGTGACCTGGCCGCCCTGGCGCATTTCCGCGCTGCCGGGCAACCACACCACAGTGGCGATGGATGTCCCCAGTGGCGAGGTCAGTTGGAGCTCGCCCGCAGCCGGCGTACCGCGCAACTCGAAGCCCGCCGAAAAGGACTGCGGCGGATCGCTCTGCACTGTCATGGCCAAGCGGCCACTCCAGAGTTCTTCTCCGGGCTGGACGGCGCGTTGCGGTGTGGCGCAGGCCGACAGCAAAGCCGCGGTGAAGATCAGTGCTGCCCACCTCATGGCTTGACGCGCAGGCGTTTGAGCGTTCCTTGCAGGGTCTCGTTGTCGGCCGACAGCATCAGCCCCTCGCGCCAAATCTTGAGTGCTTGATCCCGCTGTCCCTGTGACCACAGCACTTCTCCAAGATGCGCTGCGATTTCGGGGTCCGGGCGCTTGCCATAGGCCGCTTGCAGGATTTCGATGGCGCGGGCTGTGTTGCCGAGTCGGAATTCGACCCATCCCAGGCTGTCCTGGATGTAGGCGTCGCCGGGCGCCAGCTCCACCGCCTTTTCGATCAAACGCTTGGCTTCCGGCAAGCGTTCGTTGCGGTCGGCCAGCGAATAGCCCAAGGCGTTGTAAGCATGGTGGAAGTCGGGTTTGGCGGCGATCAGCGCGCGCAGCAAGACCTCCATGTCGGCGGGCTGGCCAGCCTTCTCCGCCATCATGGCCTGGTCATAACGAAGGTCGGCCTCGTCGGGGAATCTGGCCACAGCTTCGCCATAGACCTCGTAGGCTTCTTGCCAGGCCTTGAAATCGCGCAGCAGCTGGGCTTCAGCCACCAGCTTCAGTCGTGCGTCTTCGGGGCGGCGTTCGGGCTGGCTGCGCAGCAGGGCGCGGGCCTGAGCCATCTGACCTTGTCGGGCCAGCAGTGACGCGCGGCGCATCTGCGCTGCCATGATGTCGTCAGCGTTTTCAATCCGGTCCAGCCATGCAGTGGCGGCTGTGAAGTCCTGACGTTTCTCGGCGATCTGCGCCATCATCAAATAGGCCTGCGTAAGACCCCGGGCTGATCGTTCGTCGCCCGCCTGCCGGGCCAGGGTCATGTACCGCTCCAGCGAAGCAGTGGCTGCGGGCAGGGCGTTTTCCTGCAGTTGCAGAGAGCCCAGCAAGAGCCATGGCTCTGCCTGATCGGGTTGGCGTGCCGTGAGCTTTTCAAGTTGGGCGCGCGCTTCCACGTTGCGCTGCGCGTCCAGCAGGGTTCGGGCGTAGGCCAGCGCCACCGCGGTGTCCGCCTCTGTGGCGATGCTGCTGGCCTCGAGTTGCTGACGCACGATGGGCTCTGCCTGCTCTTCGCCGCGCTCCATCAGTTCCAGTGCCAGCAGGGCAGGGAAGGGTGAAGCGGGTTCTGCTGTGTGGCCCAGGCGTGCAGAGACCAGTGCCTCGGGCAACTGGTCTTGTGCGAGGTACATGCGGCCGATCGACGTGAAGGCTGGTGCAGCGTGGGGCGGCTGCTTGAGGTAAGGGCCGAGCGCTTCGCGAACCACTGCCGCCGCCATCGCCTTGTCCGAGACGCGGGCATAGGTCTGGGGAATGGCGTTGATGGTGTCGTTGCGGTCGCTGGCGCTGCTGTCCTTCAAAATGGCCTGCAGCACCGGGCCGGTTTCATTGACCCGGTTCAGCGCAAGAAGAATCTGCAGCTCGAAGCGTCTGGCCTCGGCGCTGCCCGGCAACTCGACCGACCAGGCGCGTGCGGCAGCCAGGGCCGCGTCGCCAGAACGGGCCTGCAGGGCCACCTCGACGGCACGGCGGTACAGCAGCGGATCTCGCTGTTTGCGGGCGGCATCCAGAATGAACGAGTAGCCGGTGCCTGGCTCGCCCCCCCGCACGTTGAGTTCTCCCAGCAGCAACTGGTAAAAAAGCGGCGCATTCAGGGCCGAGTTGACAACCTCGCCGCCGCTCTTGGTCACGGCCGGATCGGGCGTTGGCGTCGCAGGGGGCGTCTGGGCCGAAACCCCCCAGAAACAGGTGGCCAGGGAGACAGCCAGAACGGATTTCCGGACAAGCCCTGCGGGTGGGGTGGACGGGCCTTTGACGCGGGGCAAGGTATTCATCAGGTCATGATAATGGAAGGGTTTCCGGGCACCCGGGTCTGATCTGAAGACCGCACAGGCGTTCCGGACGCCCATCAGAAAACACCGATTCATGCCCGAACTCCCCGAAGTTGAAGTCACCCGGCGCAGCTTTGCCGATCGCATAGCCGGGGCTTCCATCCTGCGCCTTCAGCTGGGCAAGCCGCTGCGTTGGCCATTGGGCTGCGAGACGTCCAGGCTGGATGGCCGAACGGTGGTGTCCGTGACCCGCCGCGGCAAATACCTGCTGCTCAACCTGGACCGGGGCCATTTGCTGGTGCACCTGGGCATGTCGGGCAGCCTGCAGTTCGCGACTGTCCTGCCGGCCGGCGGTACGCACGATCATTTCGAGTTGTTGACCAGCCTGGGGACGTTGCGCTTGCATGATCCCCGCCGGTTCGGCGCCGTGGTCTACGCCGATGCGTTGGACGATGCCGTGGCGGCCAAGCTGCTGGGTGGCCTTGGTGTGGAGCCGCTGGACGGTGGGTTTGATGCCTTGGCGTTTCACCGGGCGCTGCAGTTGCGCCGCTCGGCCATCAAACAGGTGTTGCTGTCTGGTGACATCGTGGTGGGCGTGGGCAACATCTATGCGTCGGAGGCCTTGTTCATGGCGGGCATCCGCCCGACGCTGAGGGCAGACCGTTTGAGCAAGCCGCGCGCGGCGCGCCTGCATGCCGCCATCATCGCGGTGCTGTCTCGCGCTGTGGCCCTGGGCGGCAGCACCCTGCGGGACTTCTCCAGTGCCGAGGGCCAGTCGGGCTACTTTCAGCTCGACGCCATGGTCTACGGTCGGGAAGGCCAGCCCTGCAGGGTCTGTGGTGCGCCCATCAAATCCATCCGCCAGGGTCAGCGCTCGACGTTTTTTTGCGCCGCTTGCCAGAAAAGCTGAGTGTGCAGGTGACCCGGCTGTCGGTCATGTGTGCCGACCAGCTTTGTGGGGTGAGCCGATGCTATATTGACCGATGGTTACAACATCAGAGCTATGAGTTTCAATCAGGAATTTGATCAACATGGCGTTTGGCGCAAGCAGTTTGCATTGCGTTTGCGGCTGCTTGCCGAGTGGTTGACCGACCACGACCTGATGGAGCCGGGCATCCGGGAGCGTCTGGATGGTCTGCACGCCCAAGTCAAAAACGACAAGATCATGGTCGCGTTCGTGGCCGAGTTCTCCCGGGGCAAGTCGGAGTTGATCAACGCGGTGTTCTTTGCCGGCTACGGGCGCCGTATCATGCCGGCCAGTGCCGGTCGCACCACGATGTGCCCCACCGAGCTGGGCTACGACGCTGAAGTCCCGCCCTGCCTTCGCCTGCTGCCCATCGAGACCCGCCTGCAACCGCTGTCATTGCTGGACTGGCGCAATGCCCCCGACAAATGGGA
Source organism: Burkholderiales bacterium (assembly GCA_038327405.1). Lineage (GTDB taxonomy): Bacteria > Pseudomonadota > Gammaproteobacteria > Burkholderiales > Burkholderiaceae_C > Hydrogenophaga. The sequence continues at coordinate 22,240 of JBBQKZ010000028.1, forward strand.
GCGCATCGACCTGGACGTGAACGATCCGAAACAACTGGCCCGTGCGATCCAGAAAGTGGCTGAAGTTCGGCGGGTCACGCTCGACGAAGCCAGGGGCCTGGGGTTCTGGAGCGATGAAACACCTGAAGACAACCCATTGACCGCCGCCGATGGAACTGTGGAGGTGCCCAGGTGGCGCCATGCACTCATCAACATGGCGCACCCGCTGCTCAAGCAGGGCCTGGTGATTCTGGACACTCCCGGGCTCAACGCGATCGGCGCCGAGCCTGAGTTGACCGTGAGCTTGCTGCCCCAGGCGCAGGCGGTGGTGTTCATCCTGGCGGCCGACACCGGCGTGACGAAATCCGACCTCACCATCTGGCGCCAGCACCTGTCGGTGCTGGGCGAGGGCAAGGAGTCGCGTCTGGTGGTGCTCAACAAGATCGACACCATGTGGGACGCGTTGAGCTCGCCCGAACAGGTGCAGCTGCAGATCGCGTCGCAGCGCACCGACTCTGCAGAAATTTTGGGTCTTTCGCCGCGCCAGGTACTGGCTGTGTCCGCGCAGAAAGGTTTGCTCGCCAAGGTCAACCGCGACAAGAAGTTGCTTGAAGCCAGCAACCTGATGGAGCTCGAAACGGCTCTGGGCGTGGACCTGCTGGGCCAGCGGCGCAAGATACTGAGCGCTGCGGTGGCCACCGGCATCCAGTCATTGCGGGTGGAGACCACGCGCATGGTGCACACGCGCTCGCGCGATCTGGTCGAGCAGATCCAGGAACTCGAAGGACTCAGGGGCAAGAACGCTGGTGTGATCAAGCAGATGCGTTTGCGCATCGAGCAGGAGCAGGCTGACTTCGATGCCAGCGGAGCCAAGATTCAGGCGGTGCGGTCGGTGCACCTGCGCTTGCTCAAGGATCTTTTTGCGATGTTGAGCGCCACCCACCTCAAAGCCGAGGTGTCGGTGTTGTCCAAGGCGCTGCGCCAACCGGGCATCAAGCTGGGTGTGCGGCGTGCTTACGACCACACCTTTGACCGTTTGCGAGCCGACATGGCCAAGGCCGATGGCATGGCGGGTGACATCCAGTCCATGCTGGAGGGCAGTTTCAAGAGCCTGAATGCCGAGTACGGGTTTTCGCTGCAGGCCCCCACGCCACCCAAGTTGTCCCAGTACGCCCATGATCTGGACCTGATCGAGAAAAGCCACCTCCAGTACCTGAGTCTGGGCAATGCGCTCAAGCTGGCGAACCCAGAATTTGCCGAACGCCTGGCTCGCGCGCTCATGAGTCGCTTGCGCGTGGTGTACGACACGGCGGTCAACGAGGTCGAGTTGTGGAACAAGTCGGCCGCGGCCCAGTTGGACGCCCAGCTGCGGGAGCGCCGTCGCAACTTCACCCGCCGCATCGAAGCGGTCTCCCGCATCCAGCAAGCCGCTGGCGGACTCGACGAGCGCATTCGCGAGCTGCAGACCCACCAAGGCAAGCTCAATGTGCTCGATGCCAAGTTGTCCGAGTTGACCGACCACCTGCTGGCCGCTCCCGACGAAGAGCCCGCCGAAGCCTTGGCGGCATGAGTGGGACCGGCGGCCCGCGCGCCGATCTGCCCACCGACTTTGCACCCCTGCTGATCGACTGGCAAGGCCGCGCCGGGCGCAGTGGTTTGCCTTGGCAGGGCAGTCGCGATCCGTACCGCGTGTGGTTGTCCGAGGTGATGCTGCAGCAAACCCAGGTGAGCACTGTACTGAGCTACTACGCGCGCTTTCTGGACCGTTTCCCCGATGTGCACAGCCTCGCCGCCGCAGAGGCCGACGAGGTCATGGCGTTGTGGAGCGGCCTGGGTTACTACAGCCGCGCGCGCAACCTGCACCGCTGCGCCCAGACGGTGGTCAAGCAGCACGGCGGCGAGTTTCCGTCAACAGCTGCAGGCCTTGAGGCCTTGCCGGGCATTGGCGTCTCCACGGCGGCCGCCATTGCAGCGTTCTGCTTTGGCGAGCGTGTGTCCATCGTGGACGGCAATGTGCGCCGGGTGCTCACCCGCGTGCTTGCGTTTGACGGCGACCTGGCCCAAACAGCGCCTCAGCGCGATTTGTGGGAAAGCGCCCAGGCCTTGTTGCCGAGCGCGCCCACGCTCCATGACATGACCGCCTACACGCAGGGCCTCATGGACCTGGGTGCGACAGTGTGCACGCGAAGCCGTCCGGCTTGCAGGCAGTGTCCCATGCAGGGGATTTGCCGGGGCCTGCAGTCGGGTGATCCACAGCGGTATCCGGTCAAGACCCGGACCCTCAAGCGCCGGCACGAAAGCTGGTGGTTGCTGATGGTGCTTCTGCGTGGCCAGCAAGGTCGCATCTGGCTGCAGCGACGGCCAGCCAACGGTATCTGGGCGGGCTTGTTTTGCCCGCCGGTGTACGAGAGCGAGGAGGTGGCGCGCGCATCGTTGGCGCCAGCGCATGCCGAGAGGCTTGAGCCTATGGATGCGGTGAATCACAGTCTGACGCACCGGGAGCTCCGTTTGCATCCCTTGTTGCTGCAGCTGTCCTCAGAACCGCGAGCGGCCGGGCTGCCGCCCGGTCAATGGGTGGACGCTGAACTGCTTGCTCAGCACGGGCTGCCCGCTCCAGTCAAACTGCTGTTGCGGGGCTTGTTGGAGTGCAACCTGATCGAGCCTGCAAAAGCCGGCAAGGATTGAATCAGCCCGGTTCTGCGGAGGCGGCCGGTGCAGCCGGCCAGGCGTCTGCTTCGCGGTGGCGCACACGCGTCGACCATTCCACGGCGAAGGCGCGGGCGAGCTGTTCCACCAGGTACACCGACCGGTGCTGCCCGCCCGTGCAGCCAATGGCGACGGTCACATAGCTGCGGTGGTCGCGCAGCATCTGGGGCAGCCAGTGCGCGAGGAAATCGCTGATCTGTTGCTCCATCTGCCGCACTTCAGGCTGTGCGGCCAGATAGGCCGCCACGGGTGTATCGCAACCGGTCAATGGCTTGAGTTCCGGCTCGTAATGGGGGTTGGCCAGCATGCGCACGTCAAAGACAAAGTCAGCGTCCATGGGGATGCCGCGCTTGAAGGCGAACGACTCAAACACCAGCGTGAGTGGCGCCTGGGTCGCACCCAGCAGGTCCTTGATCTGGCTGCGCAGATGGGTGGGGCGGATCAGGCTGGTGTCGAGCACCAGCGCCTGGTCGCGCAGTTCGGCCAGCAAGTCACGCTCCTGTTCGATAGCGTCCGTCAGGGCGCGGTGCTGGTCGTTGAACTGTTTGAGTGAAAGCGGATGCAGCCGCCGCGTTTCCGAAAACCGGCGCACCAGCGTTTCGGTGGTGGCGTCGAGGAAAACCGTGGTCAGGTTCACCGGGCGCTGGGCCCGGTGCTGAAGCTGAGCCAGCCGCTTGGGCAAGCCCGGCAGCGAGCCCGCGCTGCGCACGTCCATGGCGATCGCCACCTTGCTGGCCTTGTGGCTTTGTTCGAGCTCGATGAACGCTTCCAGCAGTTCCGGCGGCAGGTTGTCCACACAGTAAAAGCCCACGTCTTCCAGGGCGGTGAGCGCGACCGACTTGCCCGAGCCGGACATGCCGGTGATCAGCACCAGGTGGATTGGGTTGTCGTTCGATTCGGACATGGTGGTTGGAGCCATCAAGCCGACAGGAGTTCGCGGGCGTGCGCGAGTGATATCTCCGACTTCTCGCTGCCGCCCAGCATGCGCGCGAGTTCAATCACCCGCGCCTCGTGGGCAATCGGCGCCACGGTGCTCAGTGTTTGTTTCCCGACCATCTGTTTGCTGACCAGCAGGTGGTGGTCCGCGCAAGCGGCGACCTGCGGCAGGTGCGTCACCGCCAGCACCTGGCGATCGCGCCCCAGCTGGCGCAGCAGTTGACCCACGGTGTGCGCCACAGCACCACCAATGCCGGAGTCCACCTCGTCAAAGATCAAGGTGGGCGCTTGCCCGAGCCGGCTGGTGACCACCGAGATGGCCAGCGCGATGCGGGAAAGCTCACCACCCGAGGCCACCTTGCCCACCGGCTTGGGCGTGGCGCCCGCATGGCCCGCCACGCGAAACTCCACCTGCTCCCAGCCGTGTGCCTGAGGCTCTTCAAGGCGTTGCAGCGCCACTTCGAACACCCCGCCTTGCATGCCCAGTGTCTGCATGCTCTGTGTCACCGCTTTGGACAACCTGGGCGCGGCTTTCTGGCGCTCTTTCGTGATGCCCTGCAGCTCGCCATTGAAGGCTTTCCATGCCGTGCGTTCGACTGCCTGCAGGGCCTCAAGATCGAGCGCCTGATCGATGTCAGCCAGTTCGCGCTTCCATTGGGCAAGCACGTCGGCCAGCTCATCGGGGCTTCGGCGGTAACGGCGCGCCAGTGACACCCATTGCGACAGGCGCTGGTCCAACTGGTCCAGGCTGGCGGGGTCCTGGTCGGTGTGGCGCGCGTACTGGTGCAGGTTGTGCACGGTGTCCTGCACTTGGGCCAGCGCGGCTTCCAATGCGGCGATGCCGTCTGCAAACCGGGGCTCGATGTGCGCCTGCGCTTGCAGTGCCGAGAGCGCCCGGTGGATCAGCACGGCCGCGTTGGGCTCTTCATCGTCAAGAGCCGTGACAGCCGCTTGCGCAGCGTCGAGCAAGCCCTGCGCGTTGGCCAGGCGGCTGTGTTGAGCGTTCAGTTCGTCCCATTCACCCGGCAGGGGCGCCAGCTTGTCGAGCTCGTTGATCTGCCACGACAGACGCTCACTTTCCTGCTTGAGCGAGTTCTGTTTCTCCGTTGCACCGTCCAGTGCTTTGCGTGTCAACCGCCACCGAGCCCATGCCTGGGTGGCCGCTGCGGTGTCGATGCCGGCGTAGGCGTCGAGCAGGTCGCGCACGGCTTCCGCGCGCGTGAGGCTCTGCCACGCGTGCTGCCCGTGGATGTCGACCAGACCATCAGCCAGCGCCTTGAGCTGCGCCATGGTGGCGGCGCTGCCATTGATCCAGGCGCGGCTGCGGCCTTCGGTGTCCACCGTGCGGCGCAGCAGCAGGCTGTCTTCGACCGGGAAACCTTGTTCCTCCAGCCAGGGTGTCACAGAAACGGGTGCATCGAACTCGGCGGCGATCTCGCATCGGGCAGCGCCTTCGCGCACCACCCCGCTCTCGGCGCGCGCGCCCAGTGCCAGTTGAAGCGCGTCGATCAGGATGGACTTGCCCGCGCCGGTTTCGCCCGTGAGCACGCCGAAACCCGACTCCAGTTCCAGGTCAAGGGACTGCACGATGACGAAATCTCGCAGGGCGATGCGGCGCAGGCTCATGGTGTGTGTCGGACGGTGTGAACAGGCGGCATTCTGCCCGGTCCTCACACCCCTTCGTTCCAGTGCAGCTTTTTGCGCAAGGTGTCGAAATAGCTCCAGCCCACCGGGTGCAGCAGACGCAAGGCGTGGTCGGAGCGGCGCACAACGATGCGGTCACCGTGCAGCAGGCTGGTGAATGACTGCATGTCGAAATTGGCGCTCGCTTCTTTTCCAGAAACGATTTCCACCGCGATCTCGCTGTGACCGGGCAACACCACAGGACGGTTCGACAGGGTGTGCGGTGCGATCGGGACCAGCAGCCAGCCGCCAATGGCCGGGTGCAGCAGCGGCCCACCTGCCGACAGCGCGTAGGCCGTGGAGCCAGTGGGTGAAGCGATGATCAATCCATCGGCGCGTTGGTTGGCCACAAAGTGCCCGTCCACTTCCACCCGCAGTTCGATCATGCTGGCGGCGCCGCCCCGGTTGACCACCACGTCATTCAGGGCGGTGGCCTCGAAGACGCAGCGCCCGTCGCGCCACACGCCCGCAGCCATGAGCGAGCGCGGATCGTCCTCAAACGAGCCGCGCAAGATGGGACGCAGCTTTTCGCGAAAGTCCTCGAAAGGAATGTCGGTGATGAAACCCAGGCGCCCCTGGTTGATACCCACCAGCGGTACACCGAATCGTGCCAACTGGCGCCCGATGCCCAGCATCGTTCCGTCGCCCCCCACCACCAGGGCCAGGTCGCAGTGCTGTCCCATCTCGGCCACCGAAAGCGCGGGGTATTGGTTCAGGCCGGTGTTGAGCGAAGTCTCTTGTTCCAGCGACACATCGCAGCCTTCGTCGTGCAGGAAGTGTGCGATCTCGTCCACCGCGTCCCGGGAACCGGGTGCATGGTATTTGCCGACGATGACCACGTGCGAGAAACGCAAGGGACGGTCCAGGTGGGAAGGGGCGGACCGTGTGTCGGGGGGCATGCTCATGCACAAATTACAACATAGCCTGTCTGTGGTGGATTGCCCGAAAACCCTCGTACGCAAACGGTCCCGGACATCGGTCTCTCCGTAAAATGCAGCGATGTTGGACGAACGTGCGAAGCTGCTGCTCAAAGCCCTTGTCGAGCGATACATCGCCGACGGTCAGCCCGTCGGCTCGCGCACCCTGGCCCGCGCAGCGGGCATGGAACTTTCCCCCGCCACCATCCGCAACGTGATGAGTGATCTGGAGGAACTCGGCCTGATCGCCAGCCCTCACACCTCCGCAGGACGCATTCCCACAGCGCGTGGTTATCGGCTTTTCGTCGACACCATGCTCACTGTGCGCCGCGAAGGGTTGTCACCGATGAACGACATGGCGACGCCGGGTATCGAGGCTGGCCAGCCCCACCGGGTCATCAGCTACGCCGCCAACATGCTGTCCAGTCTGTCGCAGTTCGTCGGTGTGATCACAGCCCCTCGCCGCGCTTCGGTGTTCCGCCATATCGAATTCCTGAGCCTGTCGGATCGGCGCGTGCTGGTGATCATCGTCTCGCCCGAAGGCGAAGTGCAGAACCGCATCATTCACACACAAGCCACGTTCACGCAGTCGCAACTGCTTGAAGCGGCCAATTTCCTCAACAGCCATTATTCGGGCCTGACGATGGAGGCCGTGCGTGAACGGCTCAAGAACGAGGTTGACGCGCTGCGTGGTGAGATCGCCGACCTCATGAAGGCAGCGGTGGACATTGGCGCCGAGAGCGACGCGGCGCAGGACGAGGTGGTCGTCTCGGGTGAGCGCAATCTGCTGTCGGTGACCGAATTCTCCAGCGACATGGGCAACCTGCGTCGCATGTTTGATCTGTTCGAACAAAAGACACAGCTGATCCGCCTGCTCGACGTGTCGGCCCAGGCCGATGGCGTGCGCATCTACATCGGCGGTGAAAGCCAGGTGGTGCCTTACGAAGACCTGTCGGTGGTCACAGCGCCGTACGAGGTGGATGGTCAGATCGTCGGCACGCTGGGCGTCATCGGCCCCCAACGCATGCCCTACGAGCGCATGATCCAGATCGTCGACGTCACGGCCAAGCTGGTGGGCAACGCACTCAGCCACCACAAATAGAGCGTGCCGGGGCCGGCCCTACAATCCGGGTCTTCGGGCCGTTAGCTCAGTTGGTTAGAGCAGAGGACTCATAATCCTTTGGTCGACAGTTCAAGTCTGTCACGGCCTACCAAAAAACTCTGCTATAATTCGAGGCTTCGCGGCTGTAGCTCAGTTGGATAGAGTACTTGGCTACGAACCAAGGGGTCGTGGGTTCAATTCCTGCCAGCCGCACCAGAACATCGTTCTAGATCAACGGGTTAGCTCCAAAAGAGCTAGCCCGTTTTTCTTTGCTGCGGGACTTTTGCGGGACTCGGAATTGATCATCAGCATCCGAGGCTCAAGTCCGTGTGCCGGCTTTCCGCACCGCATGCTCCGCTTTCAGCGCCTGGAGGCTCTTGTTCCAGCCATTGGTCGGCTGTGTGATCTTCTCCAGAGCTTCATGAAGTTCTCGAATCTGGGCCATTGAGTAGTGGTTGGTGACGGAGCGATTGCTGTGCCACAACACGTCTCGTCGAGTCGACTCACTGACTCCTGCCTCACGCAGTCGCATGCCCACGGTGTGTCGAAGGTCGTGGACACGCAGATCGCCCAGTGCTGCTCTTGAGCGTGCTGCCTGCCACGCACTGTTGTTCATTGCCTTAATTGGGCCCAGTTCACGGTGGCGCCAAGACATTGCAAAAACGTGGGTAGGGTGATGTCCTCGTGCTTCCTCAATCATCGCCTGAGAAATGCGGTTGCACACCACCAACTTTGAAGTGCGGCGACCCTTGACGTTTTCTGGTGGAGTCTCGAACACAGAGATGTTGAGCTCCGGTACTGGGATCTCCCAATCCCATTGGAGATTGCAAACCACGTCATCTCGTACGCCACTGTGCAGGATAAACAGCGCCATGTCGTGAAGATGTTTCGGCAACTCCTTGAGCAAACGCTCCTGCTCGTCCCAGGTGATCGGTCGCGGCGACCGCTGATAACCTGTCAAAGGCAACATGGTGATTAGTGGGGCCGAGGCCAGCCAAGGCTTGCCCGACTCGGAGTCGCGCCATGTGCCCGCTGCCAGATTGAGCACTCGACGCACCGCTCCCAAGCTCAGATTAATCGTTTTGTGTGAGATCTTTGCCTTGCGTCGAGCATCGATGAAAGGCTGCAGTGTTCCGGAGTGAACTTGCTCAAGCAGAAGGTCGCCAACGTACGGCATCACCGCCTTCAGGTGATAGCCAGATGACTCTACTGACGGAAGATGCACATTCTCTTCAATGTAGCGTCCAGCTGCTTGGTCGAAGGTGATCTGCGGGGTGCCGCCATGGACGCGCGTCTGCCGTAGTACCTCTAGTTCCCGGGTGAGCCACGCTTCTGCGTCTTCATACGATTCAAAGCTTTGGTAAAGACGAACGCCTTCGACGAATTTGTCGACGACCCAGCTACCGTTTTGACGTTGATAGATGCCGGTTGATTTTTTTCCCATGGTGTTGCACTCGTTTTCTCAGGTTTGGTTTGCGTGTCGTCGGCGCGAGGGAACTCAGTGCCGGGTGCATTGAACATTTCGTATGCAATTGCCTTCACTTCTTCGCAAAGGAACAGGAGAGAAGTGCCTTGCTTTGTTGTTCTCAGGCGCGGCCTGATGTGCGTGTCGAAGTAGTTTGGCTTGACGCAAAGTGCTTGAATGGCACGCTGGCGGTTCATGCAGTACAGAGGGAGCTCATCGTCGAAGTCGTGCCGTGGTTTTTCTTTCATGTGTGGTTCTCTCTGATCAAGATTGCATAGGTCAGTCACTTGTCAAGAGCGCGGCAGTACGCAAGCGCCTCAGTGAGGCAAAGCCGAGCCTGGGCACAGACAACTTGCCCAAATGATGAAAAGGAAAAAAATGAACAGCCCGCTTTGCGAAGAGCGGAACGGAAAATGCCTGTGTGGCCTGCGCAGAAGGCGGCCGGTGCGGAGCTGGCGCGTGAATGGCTGTAGCTCGCGATGATTGAAGGATTTCGCCTTCACGCACTTGCGTGCGCCGACCTAGGTATCTGGGTCAGATCAGAATCAATCAGACGACCATGACCAGTCTTTTCATTCGAGACTTGTCACAACGCTGATCTGGGCGGAGTTCACTCATAAACATCAGTGAACTCAAGTTGAAGGAAGGCATGTGCCTTCACGTACTGTCGTACGGTGACTAGAAATGTATTGTGCTGACCGAACCTGGTCAATCGATCACGACCAGTCCTGCACGCTGGCCCTTGTCAGTGCTCGCACGCCTGCCCCAACTGTCCATCGCGTTTCACGCTGGCCCGCGTCTCATGGTCTCGGCGACGACGCCATTGCGTGTGGCCCAAGCAAGCGACAGGACGTGTTTTGCCATGAAACGGCTGGCGTGAGTCATCCGAGGAGTGCCGTCCGCAATATTCAAAACGACGATCCGCGCTGGATGGGTTGCTGCCGCGCTTGCATGCCAGAGTTCCAGAAAGGGTTTCAAGTCATCTCGGGGCCAATGTTGATAAGCAACTTCAAGTTGTGCTGGTCGCTCGTGCTCATCAGCGCTGTTACCGGGAGCTGGAGCAGATGGGTCCATCGCGATCACCTCGACTTTGCAGGTTGGGCTCCGGAACTTGACTGTGTTTGCCAGCGTGCTCGGGAGCATGGCGATGCACTCCGAAGTAGCCGGTACCGGATGTCCCAAGGTCGCAGTCGCCATGTTCACGACCAATCCGATCCTGTGGCGCGTCACTGCCGTACGAAGTTCCTGTAGCACGACCTGCCGGTCTGTGAACTGATTCACTTCGAAGTACCGCTGAGGTGTGAACACCAACAGGATCGGATCATGCTGCTGGTTGACCAGGGCGAGCTTGCCGAGCAGCGCCTCAAGCCGCAGGGATTTTTCACGCTGCACGTCGGGGCTATGCAGCACCCCATGAGATCGATTGGTCGAAACGACCGCGACAGGACCTAAATGGCTCGGCGCAGCCGTCTGGTCAAAGGTTCCGTCTAGAACTACAGTGGCGCAGATGGCCAATGCGAGCGATCGCCCAGATACCACGCTCATCGGTGCGCGTCGCTCGCGTTCTCTGCGAATAGCGGTGACCAGAAACGCGGTCAAAACACCGGTAATCACAAATGTCAGCGGGCCCATTCCGCCTTTGCCGATGAATAGCCAACCCAAGCTCGGATGTGCCAAACCCCATCCACCCATGGGTGTGACAAGTGTGACGACCCACACGCCCAGCATGGTGATGAACCGCCTAAATGCAGTTGGGTGGTGGCCACCAGTGAGCGCCCATGCCGATGCGGAGAAAGCCAAAACCAGGCAAGCGGTCATCAGCCTTTCCCATCCATCGGTGCCCTGTGTGACTAGGAGTTCACCGATAACGTACGGTCCGAGCGCGCCAAGGTAATGGCCAGCGGAGATTGCCAAAGCTCGCATACGCGTTGGCTGAAGTCCGCACATGAAAGGCAGCACGATGCTGAGGGCGCCTCCCCATGCGGTCCCCGGCCAGGCCACATAGCCAAGTGTCAGTCCACAGACGCCAAGCGCAAGCAGATACATCTCAAGACTGCGCTTCACTGCCGTACCCCTGGGTGGCGTGGGGCTAGTAGACCCATGTGGGAGGCGATTCGTGACAGGCCCGTCGAACCAATCAGATGGGACCGGAGGGGGACGCGAAGCTGGGACGCTGGCTCGCCAGCTCGCGCGAGATGGATCCACCTGCGATCCGCATCGTATCGGTCGAGATGAAGATCCCAGGTGTCATGGCCTGAGAGCGCGATCTCCAGCGTCAACCAGTCGCAGATTCCCTGTGTCAGTGCTTCAGATGCGGGTAACACCGCACCCACTTTCGCGACACATGCCCCTTCGATTTCGAGCACAAATTTCAGGACAGCCATGAGACGCGCGCGCTCCTGCTCACGGCGGAGCCATCGCGTTGGCCAGCCTCGTTCACTGCATGCCACCAGCAGGATGAAGCCGAGGCTCGATGCTGGGCTGTGTGCGGGTTGATGGGCTGGTAGTGCCAGCTCATGCTGAAACGTCGCACCTCCAGGCAGCGCGTGTTCCAGCAAGAAGCGGGTGGTCTCAGGTTCCCAGTGCTCAAGCTCGGCTATCCACGGTAGCCGTCGCAGGACATTTGTGCGTAAGCCTTCGGGCGCCCAATTTTGCAGGGCATCCTGAACCATGTCCCAATGTGCTGAGCGCGGCCGCAGAGCTGGGCCGTTATTGACGT
>JBBQKZ010000029.1:0-33348 GCA_038327405.1 Burkholderiales bacterium
GGGAGGTCAGGGACACGCCGGCGACGGGCGTGGGGCGGGGAGTGGCTTTGCGGTCGGCTTCGGTGACGATTTTGTTGCCCATGACTGGATCCTGAGAAAGTTGCGAAAGTGACGGAACCCGCTATTAGGCCACAAGGTTCCGTGCGGGTCAGGCGGCGTTGCCGGCGTTCCAGGTGAACGAAGCATCGGTGGACAGCGCCTCGGGTCGGCGCACCGGCATCAGCCAGCCGTGGGCGGGGTTGGTCTGCGCGGAGATGTCGATGCGCGGCGCCTGGGCCGACACGGGGCCGAAGATGGTGGCGAACGACGCGTCGGCCGCGTCGCGCCCGGTACCGATGCGCACAAAACCCATGGGGATGGCGGTGCCTGAGGGATCGAACAGGTACCAGCGGTGACCCAGATAGACCTCCACATAGGCGTGGAAATCGGTCGGACCCAGGGCCGGGTCGGCGCCGAAGTCGATCGCGGTGGTGAAGCGCGCCGGGATGTTGAGTGCGCGGCAGAAAGTGATCATGAGGTGTGCGAAATCGCGGCACACGCCCTTGTGGGAATTGAGCGTGTCCATGGCCGAGGTCATGGAATTGCTGGTGTTCGATTCGAACGTCACCTGGGTCTGCACCCAGTTCTGGATCGCTTCCACACGGCGGTAGCCCGGCGGCATCTGGCCAAACAACTGGTTGGCCATGCCGGTCACGCAGTCGGACTGGCAATAGCGGCTGGGGTAAATGTAGGCCAGCACATCGGTGGGCAACTGGTTGATGGGCGTCTCGAACACTGCGTCGGGCTGGTCCACGTGGTGAACGATGTCCAGCGTTGCGCGGTAGCGCAGCTGCAACGGGCCGGGTGTGGCGGTCAGTCGCAGGATGCGTGTGCGGGTCGCGGGGTCGGTGTACGAAACGAGCGGTACCGGCTGGCTGACCTGCAGCTCTTCCCACACCACGCTCTGTTGCGGGGAATGCGCGGCCTGCACGTTGAAGATGAAATCGGCGCTGGGCTGATTGACCTGGTATTGCAGGTCGATGGCGAGGTGGATGCGAACCATGGGGTCACCGTGAGTGAAGAAGTGGACTGGCCTTGTGGGCCGGTGGCAGCGGGAAGCCCGCTGTGGGACGGTGAGACAAAGATCGATTGATGTTACGCGCGCGTGATGCCGGCGTCTGTGCGCCAAGGCACCATGCCCAGGCGCTGCCTCCGGTCAAAGGCTTGGGCGTAAGCTAGATCACCATGCGCGCGCTGCTCTCCACGTTCTCCTTGCAAGAGTTGCGCCACCACCCGTGGCGCAACGCTTCAGCCGTGGTGGCGGTGATGCTGGGTGTGGCGCTGGCGTTTGCAGTACACCTCATCAACGCGTCAGCGCTCGCAGAATTCTCCAGCGCGGTGAGTTCGGTCAACGGCCAGCCCGACGTGGAGCTGCGCGCCCGCCAGGGCTTGCTGCCCGACACCCTGCTGGACCGCGTGGCCGCCCACCCCGACGTGGCGCTGGCCAGCCCCGTACTGGAACTGCCCACGCAGGCGGTGCTGCCCGGCGGTGAACGGGTCGGTGTGAAGCTGCTCGGCGTGGACGCGCTGGTGGTGGCCGGCATGTCACCCGCGCTGATGCCGGTCCCCGAAGCCGCCGCCAACAACACCGCAGCGCGGCGCTTCGACCTGTTTGCGCCCGACGCGGTGTTTCTGAACGCAGCCGCGTCGCAAGCGCTGGGCAACAGCACCACCCTGCAGCTGCAAAGCGGCCTGGCGCTGCGCCCGGTGCGCGTGGCCGGCCGCGTCAATGCCCCGGGCGCGCCGCTGATGGTGATGGACGTGGCGGCTGCACAAGACCTGATGGACCGCGTGGGCCAACTCAGCCGGATCGACCTGCGCCTGGTTCCCGGCGCGCAGCTGGATGCGGTGCTGGCCACGCTGGCCCTGCCTGATCAGGTGATCGCGCAGCGGCCCGAGCAGTCGGGCGAACGTGTGAGCAACCTCTCACGCGCCTACCGGGTCAACCTCACGGTGCTGGCGCTGGTGGCCTTGTTCACCGGTGCCTTCCTCGTGTTTTCGGTGCTCTCGCTGTCGGTGGCGCGGCGCCAGCCGCAGTTTGCGCTGCTCGGTGTGCTGGGCCTGTCGGGCAACGAGCGCCTGCGCCTGGTGCTGGCCGAATCGGCGCTGCTGGGTCTGCTGGGCAGTGCCCTGGGCATCGCGCTGGGCACGGCGCTGGCGGCACTGGCGCTCAAGCTGCTGGGCGGTGATCTGGGCGGCGGTTACTTCTCAGGCGTGGCGCCGCCCCTGCAGTGGAGCGCCTGGGCTGCGCTCGTGTATGGGCTGCTCGGTGTGGCGGCTTCGGTGGTGGGTGGCTGGTGGCCGGCGCGCGCCACCGCCCGCATGGCGCCGGCGCTGGCCCTGAAGGGTCTGGGCGCGCCAGTGCCGGCCGGCACGCGCCGGCACGCGCTGGCTCTGGCGCTGGTGGCGCTCGCCGCGGCACTGGCCTGGGCACCGCCCGTGGCCGGCATTCCGCTGGCAGCCTACTTGTCGGTGGGCCTGCTGCTGGTGGGCGGCATCGCGGCGCTGCCGCTGGCGGTGGGTTGGCTGCTGGACCACATCGCGCCCCACATCACGCGGCGTGCGCTGCCGGTGCTGGCGGTGGAGCGTGCGCGCCGCCTGCGCGAGACCGCCGCCGTCGCCACCAGCGGTGTGGTCGCCAGCCTGGCTTTGTCGGTGGCGCTCACGGTGATGGTGGCCAGCTTTCGCGACTCGGTCACGCAGTGGCTCGACGCGGTGTTGCCCGCGCAGCTGTACGTGCGCAGCAGCGGCAGCAATGGACTGGACACCACCCACCTGCCTGCCGACTTCGTGGCCGCCGTGGCGCTGGTGGAGGGCATCGAGCGCGTGGATACGTTGCGCGCCACGCCGGTGCAGTTCGATCCGGTGCGCCCGGCCGTGGTGCTGCTCACCCGCCCTTTGACCATGGTGCCCGGTGCCGCACTGAGCCTGCCGCTGGTGGGCAACCCGCTGCCCGCCCCGGCAGCGGCCGAGCGCGAGAGCGTGATTCCGGTGTACGTGAGCGAAGCCATGGTCGACCTCTACGGTGCCGAGCCCGGTGGCTGGCTGCCGGATCTCGCCCAAGCCTTTGCCGGACCCAATGTGCGCGGTGTGCGCTTCTTTGTGGCGGGCGTGTGGCGCGACTATGCCCGCCAGCACGGCAGCGTGGCCATGGACCGCGCCGACTTCGTGCGCCTCACGGGCGATGCGCGCGTGAACGACCTGGCGCTGCACCTGCAGGCGGGAGCCGACGAAAACGCGGTGCGTGAACGCATCCGAGCACTGGCCGAGGAGCGACAGGCCGGCGACCTGATCGAATTCGCCTCGTCGGGCCAGATCCGTGCGGTCTCGCTGCGCATCTTCGACCGCAGCTTCGCCGTCACCGTGTGGCTGCAGGCGGTGGCCATCGGCATCGGCCTGTTCGGTGTGGCGGCGAGTTTCAGCGCGCAGGTGCTGGCGCGCAAACGCGAGTTCGGCCTGCTCGCGCACCTGGGCCTCACGCGGCAACAGATCCTGGGCGTGGTGGCGCTCGAAGGCCTGGCCTGGACGCTGCTGGGTGCACTCGCCGGCCTGGCGCTCGGGCTGGCGGTGAGCCTGGTGCTGGTGCACGTGGTCAACCCGCAGAGCTTTCACTGGACCATGGACCTGGTGCTGCCTTGGGCGCGGCTGCTCGCGCTGTGCGCGGCCGTGGTGGTGGCCGGCACACTCACGGCCTGGCTGGCCGGGCAGGCGGCGGCGAGCCGCGACGCGGTGCGCGCGGTGAAGGAGGACTGGTGAACATGAGGACGAACAACCAACCACCCTTTCGGGTCGAGCGCCTTCTCGTTCGGGCTGAACCCATCTCCGTTCGGGCTGAGCCTGGCGAAGCCCTCACCAGCCGCCGCCTCCTCCTGATCGCATCGGCAGGTGCCCTCGCCTTCCCGGCGGCCCGGGCACAAACCCCACACCGCCCCGGCGACGCACTCCAACCCCGTCCCCTCGTGTTCCCGCGCGACCACGGCACCCACAACGACACCCGCACCGAGTGGTGGTACCTCACCGGCCACGCGAAAGACCAGCAGGGCCGGGAGTTCGGCTTCCAGGTCACTTTCTTCCGCAGCCGCGTGGACGGCACACAAGCATTGCAAAGCCGACTGGCCGCAAAACACCTGCTGTTTGCACACGCCGCCATCACCGATGTGAACAGCGGCAAGCTTCTGCACGACCAGCGCATGGCCCGCTGGAACGGCGAGATACCGATGCAAACCGAACGCGGTGTTTTCGCCAGCGAAGCCGACACCCGCGTGGTGCTGCGCGACTGGCACATCGAGCGCTCGCCGGACGGCCGCTACACCACACGCATCGGCGGTGACGCGCTGAACATCGACCTCACCGCCCAGCCGCAACAGGCCTGGCTGCTGCAGGGCGACGAAGGCTTTTCGCGCAAAGGGCCCGACGCATCCCAGGCGAGCTTCTACGTCTCGCATCCTCACCTGGCGGTCAAGGGCACGCTGGGCGTCGGACGACAGCGTTTTGAAGTGACCGGCACGGCCTGGCTCGACCACGAGTGGAGCGAGGCGCTGCTGCACCCCGAGGCCGTGGGCTGGGACTGGATCGGCATGAACCTGTTTGACGGCCACAGCGTGACTGCATTTCAGCTGCGCCGTGCCGACGGCAGCAAGGTCTGGGCGGGCGGTTCGTTTCGCGCTGCGGGCAGCGCGCAAAGCCCGACAGATATCTACCGGTTCCGGCCGGGGGAGGTCGACTTCAAACCGCAAAGATACTGGACCAGCCCGCTCACCCGGGCGAAGTACCCGGTGGAGTGGCTAATCCGCACGCCGGCCGACTTTTACACGGTGAAGGCCGTGATCGACCCGCAGGAACTCGACGGCCGCCAGGGCACCGGCACGGTGTACTGGGAAGGCCTCTCGGACCTGTTCGACAGCAACGACCGTCGCGTGGGCCGTGGCTATCTGGAGATGACCGGATACGCGCAGCGGCTGGTGCTTTGAGGCGCCGCTGCGCAGCAGATCAACGTTGCGGAACGACGATCACGGTGCCGCCGCTGGAAGGCAGCGCGGTGCTGCCCGTGGCACCTGTGGCACCTGTGTAGCCGGTGCTGCCAGTCGCACCCGTGCTGCCGGTGGCACCGGTGTAACCCATGGCGCCCGTCGCACCCGCGCCGCCGGTGGCACCGGTGGCACCCGTGTAGCCCGTGGCGCCGGTCGCGCCAGCGGGGCCAGCGGGGCCCATGGGGGCCGAGATGCAGCCGGCGAGTGCGAGCGAGAGAGCGCCGGCAAGCAACAATTTTGAATGGGTCATGGTGATTCCTTTGTGTCATCCACCGAAGGGTGGTGTGAGGACAGCTTAGGCAGGCCATGCAACTGCGTCGGTACGTTGACCGACATAGACCAACGGCTCGTTCAGGGGCGCGCGGACTCGGGCTGCCACTCGCGGAAATAGCGGATGCGTTCCGCATGGTCGGGGTGGCTGGAAATGGCGATGGGCAGGGCACGGCCTTCTTTGCGATCACTGCCTTGGCCTGCCGGCTTTACCGCCTGCTGAATCCGCTCGAAGAACACAACCATCGCCGAAGGGGACACGCCGCTCTGGTCGAGCAACCTCGCAGCAAAGGCGTCGGCCGCGCGCTCGGCATCGCGCGAATAGGCTTGCGTGGCCAGGGTCGCGGGCACGCTGGCCAGGAAACCACTGGCGTCTCCCAGCACCACGCCCACAAGAGCACTGATCAGGCTGGCGCGCACCATCAAATCCAGCCCGTGGCGGTGGTGCACATGACCGAGCTCGTGCGCCAGCACGCCCACAAGCGCATCGGGCTGGTCGGCCAGCAGTTTCACCAGGTCGTCGGTGATCACGATGAAGCCACCAGGCAAGGCAAACGCGTTGGCGCCCAGGGCCCTGGACTGGTGAAACGAGAGCTGCCAGGGCGGTGCGTCACCCGCCGGATGGGCACGCTCCACGGCTTCCTTGAATCGGGCGCGCAAGGCTTGTTGTTGCTGCGCAGGCAGTGCGCTGGGCTGCAGGAACAGACGATCGAGTTGCTGCATGCCTTGTTCACCCAGACGCGCCTCCAGCGAGCGCGGCACCTGGTGCGCCAGGGTTTTGCTCAACCACGGCACACCCCAGACCCAAGCCGCGGCGAGAAACAGCACCGTGGCACCCATGGCCACACAGGTCGCCCGCCAGCTCTGCATCCAGCCCACCACCGCACTCTCGCGCTGGCCGCTGGCCTGGCGCCACGCGTCCCATTCGCCCGCATCGGCGTGCTGGATCAGGCTGCCATCGGGCAGCGGGGTCTGGCGTTGACCGTGCGAACGCCGCTCGGCCCAGCGCACCTGGCGCACCGGGTAACGGCGCTCGCTGCCCACCAGCGTGAGCACCAGTTCGTCGCCGTCAATGTGCAGCTCGCAGACCTGCGCGCGCGGGCTGTGGCCGTCGAACCAGGTGCTGAGCAGTCGGGGCGCTGTGCTCATCACAGGCCCATGTCGATGCCGAAGAAGTCGCCCGCCGCGTCGCCCAGGATGCCTTTGTCACCGCCCTGTGCCTTGGCGAGCCAGGCGTTCACGTCGCCCTGCACCGAAACAGCCATGGCCTGCAGGCGCATGCGCGCGGTGTTGACCTTGGCAAACGGCCAGTAGAGCCCCAACGTGAGTGCGATGAACAGCCAGTTTTTTGCGGTCAGACCCATCAAAGGCGAAAACTTCAATTGACTGTCGAAGTGGATGCGTCGACTGCGCGTGTTGGACCACAGCAGGTTTTGCAGGCGCGCTGTGGAATACGGCATGAGCACCAACGGAAACACCAGGTAGCCCAGCGCGCCGAACAGGATCAACAACGCAGGCGAACCGGCGCCTCCAATCACGATGCCCTTGACAACCAAACCGACGAAGACCAGGGCGAAGGAGCACAGCATCGACACGCCCAACGCCCTCATCGACACTTCGTAGAAGCCGCCAGCACCGATCTCCAGGCGGGTGCGCTCCTGCGCAAACACATACGCACCGTGCTGGTATTGCTTGATTCGGGCTGCTTGCCAAGGAAGCATCAGCATCACCGCGACCCCCAGCAGCAAAAAAAACCCAGCAGATGCGCTGCCAGACACATCTGCGCCCGGACCGGAAGGCACGCGGCTGCCCACTGCAACCAGGGCCAACACGGCGGCATACGCGGGCCACAGGCACAGGTAGGCGCCCCTGAGGTCACCCTCGAACGACAGCCGCACGCCGCGCCAGCTGGTGTTGCGCAGCCGGAACTGCAGCGAAGCGCGCCACAGCGCAGGCCACAGCAGTGCGAGCACGAGCAAGGGCAGCCACGCCAGCGCCGGGGCAACGTTCGAGAGGGTCCAGTACGACACACCAAACAGCAGCATGAGCAAGTAGCCGCGAAACATCTTCCAGGGGTCGCCATGGAAGCCCAGTGGATCGTTGCCCACAAGGGTGTTGTTCTGAAAATAGGCCATCCGGCGCGCGCGGGCGAACGGCCAATAGAGGGTGAGGGTGATCAGGGTCAACAGCAGATTCACGATCCAGATGCGGAAGTACTCGCTGCCCGAGCCAGTGAAGCGGAAGTCCAGCGTCTGCACGGGATCACCCGTGAGGGATCTGCCCTCTGACAGGAATTCCGTCGCTTCAAAATCATCGTGCTGTGCCATCCCTGTCCCTCCCGGTGGTAGAAAAATTGGTCGCGATCCTAGCATCGATATGGGTACCTATGACTTACTCTCGTCAGCAGCATCTTGCGCAGCCGGGCAGCGAAAACGGACACGAACAAAACCCGGCACACTCACCGGCATGAGTTCCCCCTCCCCCTCCGACCGCCCCAAAGCCACCACCCCCACTTCACTCAGCGGACTGCAGCCGTTTCTGCGGCCCTACCGCCTGCAAATCGGTCTGGCCATCCTGTTCCTGGTGCTGGCCGCTGCGGCCACGCTGGCGTTTCCGCTGGCCTTACGCTTTCTCATCGACAGTGGCCTGGCGCCCACCGGGCGCGGCGAACAAGCCATGGCGCTGACGGGGCACTTCGCCAGCCTCTTCGGCGTGGCGGTGGCACTCGGCATCTTCTCGGCCATGCGTTTCTACCTGGTGAGCTGGCTCGGTGAACGCGTCACCGCCGACCTGCGCAACGCGGTCTACAGCCATGTGCTGCGGCAGAGCCCGCAGTTCTTCGAGACCACACAAACTGGCGAAGTGCTCTCGCGCCTGACCACCGACACCTCGCTGGTACAGACGGTGGTGGGTTCGTCGCTCTCCATGGGCCTGCGCAACGCCGTCATGGGCATTGGCGCACTGGTCATGCTGGTGTGGACCAACCCGTATGTGATGCTGCAGGTGCTGCTCATCATCGTGCTGGTGGTGTTGCCCAGCATGTGGTTTGGCCGGCGCGTGCGCAAACTCTCGCGCGCCAGCCAGGACCGCGTGGCCGACTCCAGCGCCATCGCGGCCGAGGTGCTCAATGCCATTCCGGTGGTGCAGAGCTACACCGCCGAAGACCGTGAAGCAGCGCGTTTCAACGCATCCACCCAGTTCGCCTTCGACACCGCGATCAAGCGCACTCGCGCGCGCTCGGTGTTGGTGGCCTTCATCATCATCACCACCGCCGGCCTGCTGCTGTGGGGCCTGTACCAGGGCACGCAGGCGGTGCTGGCCGGCACCATCACGCCCGGCCATCTGGGGCAGACGGTGCTCTACATCATCATCCTGGCGGGCGCGGTGGCCGTGCTCGGCGAGGTCTATGGCGACCTGCTTCGCGCCGCGGGCGCGAGCGAACGCTTGATGGAGTTGCTGGCCAGCGCCTCACCCGTGCAGTCGCCTGCACAGCCGTTGAAAGCGGCCACGCCACAAGGTGGCAGTGCGCTGGTGTTCGACGACATCACCTTCCACTACCCATCGCGTCCGGCTCAGGCCGCGCTGGCCGGTTTCAATTTGGCGGTGCAGCCGGGGCAGACCGTGGCGCTGGTGGGACCGAGTGGCGCAGGCAAGACGACCGTGTTCGGCCTGCTGCTGCGTTACTACGACCCGGCACTCGGCACGATCCGGCTGGACGGTGTGCCGATTCACCAGATGAGCCTGCACGACCTGCGCAACCGCGTGGGCATCGTGCCGCAGGACCCGGTGATCTTTTCCAGCAGCGCGATGGAAAACATCCGCTATGGCAAGCCGGGCGCGAGCGACGCCGAGGTGCGCGCCGCTGCCGCGGCAGCATTCGCCGACGAGTTCATCGACCAGTTGCCCGAGGGTTACGACACCTTCCTGGGCGAACGCGGCGTGCGGCTCTCGGGCGGCCAGCGCCAGCGCATTGCCATTGCACGCGCCATGCTCAAAAACCCGCCGCTGCTGCTGCTGGACGAGGCCACCAGTGCGCTGGATGCTCAGAGCGAGCGCATGGTGCAGGCCGCGCTCGAATCGGCCATGAAAGACCGCACCACGCTCGTGATCGCGCACCGCCTGGCCACCGTGCAACAAGCCGACCTGATCGTGGTGCTGGACCACGGCAAACTGGTGGAGCAAGGCACGCACACCGAGCTGGTGGCGCAGGGTGGTGTGTACGCTGGCCTGGCCGCCTTGCAGTTCCAGGTCTGACTACCCCAGCTGACGCAGTTCGCGCAGCGCAACCGAGACGGGCGCCAGATCGGGCGTCAAATTGGCGATGCTCTCGCGCATCTCATTGATCCGTGCAATCGCTCTGGCGTGCTGCTCCTGCCACTCGGCCAGCGTCTGCTGGCTGCTGAGCAAGGACAAGACCAGCTGGCCGGCGATGGAATACACGTCGTCGCGCGAACTGGCGCGGGCCTGGGTCTGCCACAGCGAATCGGTGGGCAGCTGACCGATGTGCTGGCGCCAGTGGTCCAGGCCGAGTGTGTTCTCGATCGCAAAGTAGGTCCGCGCGGCCTGTTCCAGCGTGCTGCCCGCCTTGGCCGCGACGTCGACCAGGTCGAGCACGGGGTAGAGGTGGTCGAGCACGGTGAGGTCTTCGGCGAGCTGGGCATCCACACCGGCCTCTATCAGCCGCGTGCTGGCAGCTTTCCACTCTTCAAGCGCGGCGGCGGGCAGCCACTGCTCCACATGGTCACGCAGCATGCGCGCCGCCGGGCGGTACTTCGCAATCAGCGTGGGCAGGTCGCCCTGACCACGGTGGCGCAACATCCAGCGGCTGGCGCGCCGTGCGATGGCAGCCAGCTGGGTGAGCAGGCTCAGCTGGAGTTCGGTCGTGACCTTGTTGTCCAGCGCATCGATCTGGTCCCAGATGGGTTCGAGTGCAAACACCTCCCGCGCCAGCGTGTAGGCGCTCACCACGTTGGCGGCGGTGCAGGAGGCCTCATTGGCCAGGTAATTGACAAAGGTGGCGCCCACTCGGTTGACGAGCGTGTTCGTCATGAAGGTGGCGATGATCTCGCGCTTGAGCGGATGCCGAGCAATGAAATCCCCATGGCGCTCTCCCAGAACCACCGGAAAGTACATCTTGAGCACGCGGGCGTAGAACGGGTCGTCGGGCAACTCGCTGGCGCACAGCTCGTCGAACAGGTTCATCTTGGCGTAAGCCAGCAGCACGGCGTACTCGGGCCGCGTCAGGCCCCGGCCTTCGCGCTTGCGCTTGTCCAGCTCTGCATCGCCGGGCAGGAACTCGATGGCGCGCTTGAGCAGGCCGATCTGTTCCAGCCAGCGCATCAGGTTCTGCTGCCCGGTCAGCAGATACGCAGGCCGCATTGCCGCGAGTTCGATCTGCTGGGTCTGGTAGTAGTTGTCCTGCAGCACCAGATGTCCAACCTCGTCGGTCATGCTCGCGAGCAGATCGTTACGGCCCTCCAGCGTGAGTCCACCGGCTTCCTGCACGGCACCCAACAGGATCTTGATGTTGACTTCGTGGTCGGAGCAGTCCACGCCGGCCGAGTTGTCGATCGCGTCGGTGTAGATCAGGCCACCGGCCTGGGCGTATTCGATGCGGCCGTTCTGCGTGCAGCCCAGATTGCCGCCTTCACCGAACACCTTGCAGCGCAGCTCGTTGCCGTTCACGCGGAAGGCGTCGCCCGCTTTGTCACCCACCTGGGCGTGGCTCTCGAAGCTGGCCTTCACATAGGTGCCGATGCCGCCGTTGTAGAGCAAGTCCACCGGTGCCTTGAGGATGGCGTTGAGCAGTTCGTTGGGGGCCATGTGGGTGGCCTCAGTCCCGATGACGGCGCGCGCCTGTGCGCTCAGCGGAATGGACTTGGCGCTGCGCGCGAAGACGCCGCCGCCCTCGCTGATGAGGCCCTTGTCGTAGTCGTCCCAGCTGGAGCGCGGCAGCTTGAACAGCCGCTCGCGCTCGGCGTGGCTGGCCGCAACGTCGGGACTCGGGTCGACGAAGATGTGTCGATGGTCGAAGGCCAGCACCAGTTTGATCTGGGTGGACAGCAGCATGCCGTTGCCGAACACGTCGCCCGACATGTCGCCGATGCCGGCCACCGTGAAGGGCTGGGTCTGCGTGTCAACACCCAGACCGCGGAAGTGGCGCTTGACGGATTCCCAGGCGCCGCGCGCCGTGATGCCCATCTTCTTGTGGTCGTAGCCCACCGAACCGCCCGATGCGAACGCGTCGCCAAGCCAGAAGCCGTAGTCCGCGCTCACGCTGTTGGCAATGTCGCTGAAGGTCGCTGTGCCCTTGTCGGCGGCCACCACCAGGTAGGGGTCGTCCACGTCGTGGCGCACCACGCCGGGCGGTGGCACCACCGTGCCCTTGACCACGTTGTCGGTGATGTCGAGCAGGCCCGACAGGAAGGTCTTGTAGCAGGCCACACCTTCGGCCAGGAACGCCTCGCGTTCGCTGGCCGGCGGGGCTTTCTTGAGCACGAAGCCACCTTTGGAGCCCACCGGCACGATGACCGTGTTCTTCACCATCTGCGCCTTCACCAGGCCCAGGATCTCGGTGCGAAAGTCTTCACGCCGATCGGACCAGCGCAGGCCGCCACGCGCGACCTTGCCACCACGCAGGTGCACACCTTCAACGCGCGGGGAATAGACCCAGATCTCGAACAGGGGTTTGGGTTCGGGCACGTTCGGCATGTCGCGCGGACTGAGCTTGAAACTCATGCAGGTCTTGCCAGACTGGTACACATTGGTGCGCAGTGTGGCCTGGATGGTGCCGAGGAACTGGCGCAGCACACGGTCTTCTTCCAGGCTGGCAACGTCGGCCAGCAAGGCGTCGAGGGCGCGCACCTGGGCATCGATGCGTTCGGCCCGCTGGTCCGCCCGGGCCGGGTCGAAGCGGATGGCGAAAAGCCCGGCCAGGCCCTGTGCGATGGCCGGGTTCTTGTTGAGCGTGTCCTCGATGTAGCTCTGGCTGAAGGCAAAACCGAGCTGTTTGAAGTAGCGCACGTAGGCACGCAGCACGGCGATGGAGCGGGCGTCGAGTTCGGTGGAAAGCACCAGGCGGTTGAGGGCATCGCACTCCACCTCCTGGCGCCAGACCGCCTGGAACAGTTCCTCGAAGCGGAACTTGAGGCGCTCGACGTCCAGCGGCTGGGCAAACTGCAAGCCCCAGTCGTGGAGCCAGTAGCCTTGGGCGGCCAGGTGGTAGGGATGCTCGTCGAGCACGCGCGCACCCATGGACTCCATCACCGGCATGGCGTCCGACAGCGTGATCTTCTGAGTGGCATAGGTCTTGAAGTGGACCTCGCCCTCTCGCTCGTAGAGTTTGAGCGCCAGTGGCTGCTGCTCACTCAGACCACAGAGCACGGCCGCGTCGCTGGCGGCGGTGTCGGCGTCGAAGTGTTCCCGGTAGGCGGTGGGGAAAGCCGCCACCAATGCCTCCAGACCATGGGCACTGCGGCCACTGCGGGCCAGCAGCACGGCGTTCACACCATCGACCCAGCGCTTGCAGACCTGTGCCACTTGCGCCTCGAGCTGGACCAGATCGACCTGCTCGGGCAGCATTTCCCTGGCCCGGACGATGTAGTGAATGCGCGCAAGCGCGCTGTCGGTCAACATGGGCGTGAATTCGATGGACACTGCGTCGAACACGTCCGTGAACAGGGCGCCGAGCTTCACGCGCAGCTCGGTGGTGTAAACCTCACGAGGCACATAGACCAGCAGGGAGGCCAGGACACCGTAGGCGCCTCGACGCATGAACACACGCACGCGCTGGCGTTCCTGCAGGCGCAAGATGCCCACGGCGTGCTGCTCCAGGGTGGCCGCGTCGATCTGCAGCATCTCGTCGCGCGGGTAGGTCTCCAGGATCGCCTGCAAGGCTTTATGGGCGTGGCTGCCCCGGACCACGCCGGCGTGTGCCATGACGCGTGCCACGTTCTGGCGCACTCCCGGTATCTGCTCG
This sequence comes from Burkholderiales bacterium, assembly GCA_038327405.1. Classification (GTDB taxonomy): domain Bacteria; phylum Pseudomonadota; class Gammaproteobacteria; order Burkholderiales; family Burkholderiaceae_C; genus Hydrogenophaga. Next base: position 13,318 of record JBBQKZ010000029.1, read on the forward strand.
ACCGAAGCTGCATAGGCCGCCGACGTGTACAGGCCCAGGAAGCGGCTTTCACCCACCAGCCGACCGCTGGCGTCCAGCCGTTTGACGCTGATGGCATCGAGGAAAGCCGGCCGGTGCACGGTGGAACGGCTCATGGCCTTGGTGGACAAAACGAGGTCGGGGTTGGACACAAAAGCCGCCGCGGGCCGTGCCGGCAGCCCCGGTGCACCCGGCGACTTGAGCAGGCCCAGCGCCGTGCCGGCGATGGGCACCAGAACGTCGCCCTGGATCTCGTAGTCTTCGGCGGCCAGAAAGGTGAAATGGCCTCTTTCGAGCCAGCTCAGGAAGGCCTTGGCTTCGTCGGCGATGGAAGCATCCAGCGCGGTGAAACTGGCGTTGAGCACCTGCACACGGGAGAGCATGGGGCGCCAGTCCTGCACCGCCAGACGCACGTCCTGCAGCGTGTCCTCGATGGCACGGCGCAATGCTTCACCTTCAGGGTCGGAGACCAGGCGGTCGCACTCGACCAGGATGCAGGAAACGAGTTGCCCCTCTCCCGCGCCCTCTTGCGCCGCATCCACCATCTGAACCACGTGCCCCGCGGTGTCCCGCGCCACGCGCACCAGCGGATGCACGATCCAGTGCAAGGTGCGTCCGGTGCGGTTGACAGCCATGCCGACCGAGTCCACCAGGAAGGGCATGTCCGGGTGCACGATCTGCAACACGTGTGTGCCCCGTTCCAGCGCGTGATCCTCGGGCAGGTCGAGAAACCGCACGATGACTTCCCCCGGCGCGGACGCGCCCAACAAGGCCTGGTGCGCGGCGGCCATCCGCTGGAGCAGAACCGGGTCGCGGTTGCGCATTTCCTCGGGGTCGGCTGCAGCGAAATACAGGTCCTGAAAACTCGGTTTCATGGTTGGCATCCGGTCAAGGAAGGTGGTGGGCAGTGGGGAAAGTGTGCGCGATTCTAGGAGTGCACAGGCGGCCAGAACAGCCTCAGACAAGGATTGCATGGAACCATGCCATGCCCTCATGCAAAAAGCGCATGAGATTCCAAGCCGCGCCGAACGGGAATGAAAAAACCCCGCAGAGCGGGGCTTGAGCAAGGCTTGTGCAGCCGCTACTGCAGGGTTTCCTTGACCGCCGGCAACATCGGCAACGCGATCACCTCGATCCCCTCTTCCATCATCGCCAGGGCCTCCTGGGGGCTGGTCTGACCGCGGATGTTGCGGTGCTCGACCTCCCCGCTGTGCATGGCGCGCGCCTCGTCGGCAAAGCGCTCACCCACATCTTCGGTTTGTGCCACCACGTCACGCAAGGCCTTGAGCATGCGGGCCTGCAAGGCCGAGAGTTCGGGGCTCACCGCGTGGTTGCTCATCGCCACCACCGCACCATCGGGTTCGGGCGCGCCCGGGTCCTGCGCATCCTCGCGACCGCTGCGAAGGTTCAGGCGCGGCGCAGAGAGCGTTTTGTGGATGTGGTCGTCTCCACACAGCGGACAGGTGAGCAACCCGCGCGCCAACTGGTTCACGAAATCGTCTTCCGAACCGAACCAGCCTTCAAACGCGTGCTGGTGGGCACATTGCAGGTTGAGAACCTTCATGCTGCCGATTGTCCCGCCAAAGTTGGGGCGGCGGCATCTTTCCACTGGAGCGCCCACTCACCGGACAACACGTTTTGAAGCCACATGGAGCCGATCAAGGTTTTGCCATCGATGACCTCGCCGTTGAAACACCAGCCACGCAGCTCGGCCGGCGAGGCGGTGATGACGTCGAGGAACTCCTCGTCGTCCAGGCGACGCTCACCGAGCGTGAGCCCGCGCGCAAACCAGATGTCGATGGTCTCATCGGAATAGGCCACGGTTGGCGCGAGCCGCCCGGCAAAGGCCCATTCGAGGGCGCTGTAACCGGTTTCTTCCAGCAGCTCACGCTGCGCACACGCGAGGCTGTCTTCGCCCTGGTCGAGCTTGCCGGCCGGAAACTCGATCATCACCGCCTGCATGGGGTGGCGGAACTGGCGCTCCAGCACAACGCCGCCGTCGTCGAGCAGGCCGATGATCATGACGGCGCCCGGGTGCAAGACAAACTCGCGCGTGGCCTCGACACCCGTGGGCAGGCGCACCGTGTCGCGCACCACGTGCAGGAAGTTGCCTCGCAACAGCTCGGTGCGGGACAGCGTCGTTTCAATCAGGTGCGCATCACCCATCGTGTCACCGGTGGCGGTAGAGGTAGCGGTACACGAAGCCGGGAAAAGCCAGTGTGATGAACAGCGCGCCCGTCGTGGCGTAGAACTCCCAGCCCTGCGGTGCGATCTGACCGGCACGCTGTTCCAGCGCAAGACCCAGCGCACCGACGACGAAGTACAGGAGCACCATTTCGGCCAGCCGCATCCAGAGGGTCTTGGGCAGGCTGCGCGGAATGACGGCGAGCCAGCGCTCGTTGATGAAGGGCAGGTTGGCGGCCACCAGCGCGGCGACCAACACCAGCCAAACGGAAAAACTGTGGTTCATGGTGGGAGTGTGAGCCAGCCCCACCGGTGAAGTTCACCGGACCGGGACCGCTTGCTTCAGGAGAGCAGCGCCGCCACGGCCTGGGCACACAAGGCCATCAGTCCACCCGGCAGAATGCCCAGCAACAGCACCAACGCACCGTTGACCGAAAGCACGGAGCGCGCATCGAGACCCGCCTCGATGGCGGCGGTCTGCGTGGGCGCATCGAAGTACATGACCTTGACCAGGCGCAGGTAATAGAACGCACCAATCAGCGACATGATCACGGCGAACACCGCCAGACCCACATAGAACGCACCGCTGGAAGCCAGCAGGGCCTGGAGCACCGAAAGTTTGGCGTAGAAGCCCACCAGCGGCGGCACGCCGGCCAGCGAGAACATGCAGATGGCCATGACGCCGGCATACAGCGGACTGCGCTGGTTCAGACCAGCGAGGTCGCTGATGTTTTCAGACTCGAAGCCGCTGCGCGAGAGCAGCAGGATCACCCCGAAGGTGGCCAGCGTGGTCAGCACATAGGTGATGACATAGAACATGGACGAAGCGTAGGCATTGGCCATGTTGCCGGTGTCGCCATTGACCACCCCCGCCAGCAGGCCGAGCAGCATGAAGCCCATTTGCGCGATGGTGGAAAACGCCAGCATGCGCTTGAGGTTGGTCTGGGCGATCGCGGCGAAGTTGCCGACCAGCAGCGACATGACGGCGAGCACACCCAGCATCTGCTGCCAGTCGAAGGCGAGCGGCTGCAGGCCTTCGACCAACAGGCGAATGACAATGGCGAACGCCGCCAGCTTGGGCGCGCCGCCGATCATGAGCGTGATGGCGGTGGGGGCGCCGTGGTACACGTCGGGCACCCACATGTGGAAGGGCACCACGCCGAGCTTGAAAGCCAGACCAGCCACCACAAACACCAGGCCCAGCGTGAGCACCTGGGCGGAGCCCTTGAGGGTGGCTTCACCGCCGGCGATGGCCTGCATCACCTCGGGCAGCGCCAGCGAGCCGGTGGCGCCGTACACCATGGACAGGCCGTAGAGCAGGAAGCCACTGGCCAAGGCGCCGAGCACAAAGTACTTCATGGCCGCCTCGGTCGCCTGCACATCGTCGCGCCGCAGCGCCACGAGGGCGTAGCTGGACAGCGTGAGCAGTTCCAGGCCGAGGTAGATCACCAGGAAGTTGTGGCCGGAGATCATGACGAACATGCCCAGCAGCGCGAACATGGACAGCGTGAACATCTCGCCGCCGCGCAGCATGTCGCGCTGGCCGGCGTAGTCCCGGCCATAGACCAGCGTGACCATCATGGCAATGGTGGCAAAACACTTGAGCCAGTTGCCCATGGGGTCGCTGACGATCATGCCGCCGAAGCCCGGCGTGGTGGTGCCAGATGCAGCAGCCATCGCCAGCAAGAGCGCCACCGAGCCCAGTGACAACAGCGTGAGCACGTAGGTCGCTCCGCGCAGCGGCGACTTCACCGTCAGATCGGCCAGTGCGATCACGCACGCCATCGTCAGCAGGAGGATTTCAGGGTAGGCCGCGACCCAGCTGAGCTTGTCAATCATTGTTCATTCTCTTGTGTCGTGTGGCGGGCCGGGCTCACCGGGGCAGCTTGGAAACCGCCACGTGGCGCAACAGGTCGGCCACGGAGGCGTCCATCACGTCGGTGAAAGGCTTGGGGTAGACGCCCATGAAGAGCACCGCCACCGCCAGCACCGCCATCACGAGGAATTCGCGTGCGTTGAGGTCGACCAGATTCTTCACGTTGTCGTTGCCCACGGCGCCCAGGTAGACGCGCTTGTACATCCACAGCGAATAGGCGGCGCCAAAGATCAGGGCCGAGGCGGCGAGCAGACCGATCCAGAAGTTGGCTTTCACCGCCGCAAGGATCACCATCCACTCGCCCACGAAACCGGCCGTGCCCGGCAAGCCGCAGTTGGCCATGGTGAACAGCAGCGCAAACGCCGCGAACTTGGGCATGGTGTTGACCACGCCGCCGTAATCCGCGATCTCGCGCGAGTGCACCCGGTCGTATAGCACGCCGATGCCCAGGAACATCGCAGCAGACACAAAGCCGTGCGCGATCATCTGCACGATGCCGCCCGACACGCCGAGGTCGCTGAAGACAAAAAAGCCCAGCGTGACAAACCCCATGTGCGCCACCGACGAGTAAGCCACCAGCTTCTTCATGTCCTGCTGGACCATGGCCACGAGGCCCACATAAATCACGGCGATCAGCGACAGCGCAATCATGAGCCAGGCCCATTCGTGCGATGCGTCGGGCAGGATGGGCAGCGAGAAGCGCAGGAACCCGTAGGCACCGAGCTTGAGCATGATGGCCGCCAGCACGGCGGAGCCACCGGTGGGCGCTTCCACGTGCACGTCGGGCAGCCAGGTGTGCACCGGCCACATGGGCACCTTCACCGCAAACGCGGCGAAGAAGGCGAAAAACAGCAAGGTCTGCGCGGTGCCGCTCAGGGGCAGCCGGTACCAGTCGGCGAGCGCGAAGCTGCCACCGGAGACGGTGTAGAGATAGATCAACGCCACCAGCATCAGAAGCGAGCCGAGCAGCGTGTAGAGGAAAAACTTGAAGGCCGCGTAGATCTTGTTCGGGCCGCCCCAGATGCCGATGATCAGGTACATCGGGATCAACGTGGCTTCGAAGAACACGTAGAACAGCATCGCGTCCTGCGCGCTGAACACACCGATCATCAAGCCCGAGAGGATCAGGAAGGCGCCCATGTACTGGTTGACGCGCGTCGTGATCGACTCCCAGCTGGCGATGATGACCACCACGTTGATGAACGCGGTCAGCAGGATCAGCCACAACGAGATGCCATCCACACCCAGGTGGTAGTGGATGTTGAAGTTCTCGATCCAGGGGGCTTTTTCAACGAACTGCAGCGCGACCGTGCCGAGCTCGAAACCGGTGTACAGCGGCACCGTGACCGCCAGACCTACCAACGCACCCACTAAAGCGATCCAGCGCACCATCGGCGCCTGTTCGTCACGGCCCAGGGCCAGCAGCACGACGCCAAATGCGATGGGCGTCCAGATGGCAAGGCTCAGCAAACCCATGATGTTCTTCTTCCTCTTGTTTTATTTGGCGAGCCAGACGAAGTACGTCATGAACAGCAGCACACCCACGATCATCATCAGCGCGTAGTGGTACAGGTAACCGGTCTGCGCGCGGCGCACCACGCCCGAGACCAGGCCCACCAGCTTCCAGCTGGCGTTGACCACACCGCCTTCGATCACACCCCTGTCGCCACCCTTCCACAGACCCATGCCCAGACCGCGTGCGCCTTTGGCCAGCACGTTTTCGTTGAACCAGTCCATGTAGTACTTGTTCTCCAGCACCACGACCAGCGGACGCAAGGCGCGGCCGATGGCCGCCGGCACGGCCGGGTTGATGAGGTACATGTACCAGGCGCTCACGGCGCCGGCCAGGGCCAGGTACAGCGGCGCTGTGTAGAGCGAGTGCACGGCCATCGCCAAGGCGCCGTGGAACTCTTCTGCAAACGTGACCATGGCCGGATGGGCCGTGGTGTTGATGAAGATCGCATCCTTGAAGAAGTCACCGAACAGCATGGGCTGGATGGTCATGAAACCGATCACCACCGAGGGGATGGCCAACAGCACCAGCGGCACCGTGACGACCCAGGGAGACTCGTGCGGTTTGGCGTCATGACCATGGCCGTGGTCACCGTGCCCGTGATCGTCGTGGTGGGCGTCCGGGTTCTGGTCGTAGCGCTCTTTGCCGTGGAACACCAGGAAGTAAAGGCGGAACGAATAGAACGAGGTGACGAACACACCGGCGAGCACCGCGAAGTACGCAAAGCCCGAGGCCGGCAGGTTGCTGAAGTGCACCGCCTCGATGATGGAGTCTTTGGAGTAGAAGCCCGAGAACAGCGGCGTACCGATGAGGGCCAGCGTGCCCAGCAGCGAAGTGATCCAGGTGATGGGCATGTACTTGCGCACGGCGCCCATCCAGCGGATGTCCTGGTTGTGGTGCAGACCCATGATCACGGAGCCGGCCGCCAGGAACAGCAACGCCTTGAAGAAGGCGTGGGTCATGAGATGGAACACCGCGACCGAGTAGGCCGATGCCCCAAGCGCCACCGTCATGTAGCCCAGCTGCGAGAGCGTGGAGTACGCCACGATGCGCTTGATGTCGTTCTGGATGATGCCGAGGAAACCCATGAAGAGCGCGGTGATGGCGCCGATGACCATGATGAAGTTGAGCGCCGTGTCGGACAGCTCGAACAACGGCGACATGCGCGCGACCATGAAGATGCCGGCGGTGACCATGGTCGCCGCGTGGATCGGCGCCGAGATGGGCGTGGGGCCTTCCATGGAGTCGGGCAACCACACGTGCAGCGGGAACTGCGCGCTCTTGCCCATGGCGCCGATGAAGAGGCAGATGCAGATCACGGTGATCAACAGCCAGTCGGTGCCGGGAAAGCCCAGCGCGCCAATCTCGGGCGCCTTGGCAAACACTTCGGTGTAGTTGAGCGTGCCGGTGTAAGCCACGATCAGGCCGATGCCCAGGATGAAGCCAAAGTCGCCCACACGGTTGACCAGGAAAGCTTTCATGTTGGCGAAGATCGCCGTGGGCTTGTTGAACCAGAAACCGATCAGCAGGTACGACACCAGACCCACTGCCTCCCAGCCGAAGAACAGCTGCAGCAGATTGTTACTCATGACCAGCATGAGCATGGAGAAGGTGAACAGCGAGATGTAGGCGAAGAAGCGGTTGTAGCCTTCGTCTTCTTCCATGTAGCCGATGGTGTACAGGTGCACCATGAGCGAGACGAAGGTGACGACCACCATCATCATGGCTGTCAGGCCATCGACCAGGAAGCCGATTTCCATCTTCAGGCCACCGACCACCATCCAGGTGTAGAGGGTCTCGTTGAAGCGGGCGCCGTCCATGGCCACGCTCTTGAGCGTCATGGCCGAGAGGATGAAGGCAATCAACACGCCCAGGATGGTGAGTGTGTGCGAAGCGCGGCGACCGATGACGTTGCCGCCAAAGGTGGTGCCCAGGATGCCGGCCATGGCCGCGCCGATCAGCGGTGCCATCGGGACGGCGAGCAGGGTGCTGGCAGAGAGGGTGGTGCTCATGGTGTTCTGGTCTGTGGGCTGGGGCTCAGCCTTTGAGCGTGTTGAGCTCTTCGACGCTGATCGAGTTCTTGTTGCGGAACAGCAGCACGAGGATGGCCAGGCCGATCGCCGACTCGGCGGCGGCCACGGTGAGGATGAAGAACACGAACACCTGGCCGTGCATGTCGCCCAGGAAGTGCGAGAACGCCACGAAGTTCATGTTCACGGCCAGCAGCATCAGTTCGATGGCCATGAGCAGAACAATCAGGTTCTTGCGGTTCAGAAAGATGCCGACCACCGACAGGGCGAACAGAATGGCACCGACAGCGAGGAAATGGCCCAGGGTCACGTTCATGATGGTTTGCCCTCCTCGGCGCTCACCGATTCGACGGCGGGTGCGGCTTTCTGCGTGGCGTTCATGGGGAGCACCACCAGACGGTCCCGGGCGCGCACATGCACTTGCAGGCCGGGGTTGATGGCCTTGCTGTCCTTGCGCTGGCGCAGGGTGAGTGCAATGGCGGCGATCATGGCCACCAGCAGGATCACGGCGGCCACTTCGATGGGATACAGGTACTCGGTGTAGAGCAGCAAGCCCAATTCACGGGTGTTGGAGTAGTTGGCCGCGTTGATGCCGGTGTTCACTGCATCGGGGTTGGCCGCCAGACTCGGGAAACCGACAAACAGCACGGCGATCAGCTCGGCGGCGACCAGGCCGCCCAGGATGGCGGCGAGCGGGAAGTGTTTCCAGAAACCCTTGCGCACGCTGTCCATGTTGATGTCGAGCATCATCACGACGAACAGGAACAGCACCATCACTGCGCCCAGGTACACCAGCACCAGCGTGATGCCGAGGAACCCCGCCTTCAGCAGCAACCACAACGCAGACGCCTGCGAAAACGCCAGCATCAGGAACAACACAGCGTGCACCGGGTTGCGCGCGGTGATGACGCGGAAGGCTGCAAACAGCAGCACCGCAGCAAAGAGGTAAAAAAAACCGGTCTGGTAATCCATGGCGTTGTTGTTGTGTCGTCTGTTCCGGGCCGTTCCGGACTCAGAACGGTTCAGCGGTAAGGGGCGTCGGCGGCCCGGGCAGCGGCAATCTCCGTCTCGTAGCGGTCGCCCACGGCCAGCAGCATCTCTTTGGTGAAGTACAGGTCACCGCGCTTTTCGCCGTGGTACTCGAAGATGTGCGTCTCGACAATGGAGTCCACCGGGCAGCTCTCTTCGCAGAAGCCGCAGAAGATGCACTTGGTCAGGTCGATGTCGTAGCGGGTGGTGCGGCGCGAACCGTCGTCGCGCACCTCGGACTCGATGGTGATGGCCAAGGCTGGGCACACCGCTTCGCACAGCTTGCAGGCGATGCAGCGTTCTTCGCCGTTCTCGTAGCGGCGCAGCGCGTGCAGGCCACGGAAGCGCGGCGACAGCGGCGTCTTTTCTTCGGGAAACTGCACCGTGATCTTGCGCTTGAAGGCGTAGCGACCGGTCAGGGCCATGCCCTTGAACAACTCCACCAGCAAAAAGCTGTTGAGGAAATCGCGAAAGGAAAACGGTGCCACGACCGCAGGGGATGGGACGGGGTTGGCAGTGATGGTGGACATGGTCAATCGCCCTCTTATTTCCAGAGGTTCCAGGACGTCTGCATCAGGCCGCCGACGAGCAGCAGGTAGATGAGCGTGACAGGAATGAAGATCTTCCAGCCCAGACGCATGATCTGGTCGTAGCGGAAGCGCGGAAAGGTGGCTCGGATCCAGATGAACATGGAAACCACGACGAAGGTCTGGAGACCCAGCCAGATCCACCCGGGAATCCAGTTGAACAGCGCACTGTCGATCGGCGGCAGCCAGCCACCGAGGAACATCAGCACCGCCAAAATCGAGATCAGCCACATGCTGGCGTATTCGGCCAGGAAGAAGATGGCGAAGCCCATGCCCGAGTACTCGACCATGTGACCGGCCACGATCTCGGCCTCGCCCTCGACCACGTCAAACGGGTGGCGGTTGGTTTCTGCCACGCCGGAGATCAGGTAGACGAAAAAGATGGGCAGCAGCGGCAGCCAGTTCCACGACAGGAAGTTCAGGCCTTGTGAGGCAGCCATGCCACGCGCCTGCGAGTTCACGATGTCGACCAGGTTCAGACTGCCTGAGACCATGACCACCACCAGGAAACAGAAGCCGATGGCGATTTCGTAGCTCACCATCTGGGCCGACGCGCGCAGCGCACCCAGGAACGCGTACTTGGAGTTGGAAGCCCAGCCCGCGATGATCACGCCGTACACCTCGATCGAGGTGATGGCCAGGATCACCAGCAGACCCGCATTCACGTTGGCCAGCACCGCTTCGGGGCCGAAGGGCACGGCCACCCACGCGGCCAGCGCCGGCATGATGGCCATGATGGGACCGAGTCGGAACAAACCATTGCTCGCAGCGCTCGGGCGGATCAGTTCCTTGGTCAGCAGCTTGAGCGCATCGGCGATCGGCTGCAACAGACCAAAGGGGCCCACGCGGTTGGGTCCGTGGCGCACCTGGATCCAGCCGAGCAGTTTGCGCTCCCACAGCGTGAGGTAGGCCACCGCGCCCATCAGGGGCGCCAGCACGGCCACGATCTTGATCAGATTCCAGATGACGGGCCAAGCCGCCGTGGTCCACCATGACGCGGCGACCAGACCCAGACCGCCGTTGTACATCGCGTCGATCATGCGTGCACCTCGTCGGCGATCAGGTTGGCCCGGGCATCGGCCGTCAACTGAAGGGCGGGCGCGCGTCGCACCAGGCCATCGAGCTGGTAGATGCTGGCCACACAGGGCTCGTTGCTGGCAGGAGCCATGTCGATCGACGAGGCACTGCTGTTGTTCAGGCGGCCAGGGTCCACAAGGGCACCACTCGCCACACCTGGCAACGCACCGGCCAGCACGGCCTGCGACGAGTCGGCATCAAAGTCGGCCAGACCCAGCAGGTTGCCCAGCACGCGGATCACTTTCCAGGCCGGTCGTGCTTCACCCAGGGGACGCACGACGGCGTGGAAGCTCTGCAGGCGGCCTTCGGCATTCACGAAAGAACCCGAGGTTTCGGTGAAGGGAGCGACCGGCAGCAACACGTCGCTGATGTCGAGGTTGGTCTTGAACGGGCTGAGCGTGACAACCATGCCGGCCGAGGCCAGGCCTTGGACGCCTGCCGCGCTGTCGTGCCCGGGTTCGGTGTTCAGCAAAACCAGCGCCTTCAGAGCACCGCCCAACATCTGGTCGGCGTTCAGGCCGCCCTGCCCCGGCACGGCGTTCACGAGTTGCGCACCCACGGTGTTGGCGGCTTCGCTCAGGTAGCCCACAGTGGCGCCGGTCTGCTGCGCGATCCAGTTCGCCAGCGACAGCAGGCTGGCCGCTTTTTCGTGGTGCGCAGCGGCGTTGCCGAGCAGGATGGCCTTGTGTTCGCCACCCAGCAACGACTTGGCCACGGCCCGGTCTGCGTCGGTCACATCGGCGTTTACCGGCGCGCTCGCACCGGTCTCGGCGGCGATGGCAGAAGCAATACCCGCCAGCGCCAACACCCAGACGCCGCTGTCGGCGAGCACCACATTCTTCAGCGGCATGGCCCAGTCTTGCGCAACAGCATTGAGCACGTTGACCTGCGCACCCTTGCGCTGGGCTTGCCGGATACGCTGAGCGAACAGCGGGTGGTCCTTGCGCAGGTTGGAGCCGACCACCAGCACACGCTGGAGGTCGGAGAGTGATGCAACGGGCAGGCCGAGCCAGCGCGCCGCACCCGCAGGAGCCGCGTTCGAAAAGTCGGCATGGCGCAAGCGGCTGTCGATGTTCTGGCTGCCCAGGCCACGCACCAGCGCGCCGGCCAGGGCCAGTTCTTCCAGCGTGCTGTGCGGGCTGGCCAGGAGGCCGATGGCGGCAGCGCCGTGTTCGGCCTTGACCTGCTTCAGGCCATTGGCCACGTATTCGAGCGCGGTCTGCCAGTCGACCGTCTTCCACTCGCCGCCCTGCTTGAGCATGGGTGCGGACAGTCGGTCAGCGCTGTTGACGGCTTCGTACGAGAAACGGTCGCGGTCGGCGATCCAGCACTCGTTGACGGCTTCGTTTTCCAGTGGCACCACGCGCATGACCTTGTGGTTCTTCACCTGAACGATCAGGTTGGCACCGGTGGAGTCGTGCGGGCTCACGCTCTTGCGGCGGGAGAGTTCCCAGGTGCGGGCGCTGTAGCGGAACGGCTTGCTGGTGAGCGCGCCGACCGGACAGATATCGATCATGTTGCCCGACAGTTCGGAGTCGACCGTGTCGCCGAGCACCGTGGTGATCTCGGCGTGTTCGCCGCGATGGATCATGCCCAACTCCATCACGCCGGCCACCTCCTGACCAAAGCGCACGCAGCGGGTGCAATGGATGCAGCGGCTCATCTCCTGCATGGACATGAGCGGACCCACGTCCTTGTGAAACACGACACGCTTTTCTTCTTCGTAGCGTGAGCCGGAACTGCCATAGCCCACAGCCAGATCCTGCAACTGGCATTCGCCACCCTGGTCGCAGATGGGGCAGTCCAGCGGGTGGTTGATGAGCAGGAACTCCATCACCGACTGCTGCGCCTTGATCGCCTTGTCGCTCTTGGTGCGCACAATCATGCCCTGCGTGACGGGCGTGGCGCAGGCCGGCATGGGCTTGGGCGCCTTCTCCACGTCCACCAGGCACATGCGGCAGTTGGCCGCGATGGACAGCTTCTTGTGATAGCAGAAATGCGGGATGTAGGTGCCGGCCTTTTCGGCCGCATGCATGACCATGCTGCCCGGGGGCACTTCCACCTTCTTGCCGTCGAGTTCGATTTCGATCATGGTGTTTTTGTCTTCAGGCGGCCGGAGCGTTGGCCGAGGCGATCTTGGCCTCGAACTCATGCCGGAAGTGTTTGATCATGGCGCGCACCGGCATGGCCGCTGCATCGCCCAGGGCGCAGATGGTGCGGCCCATGATGTTCTCGGCCACGTTGTCCAGCAGCGCCATATCGGCGGGGCGGCCTTCGCCCTCATCGATGCGGCTGACCATGCGCCAGAGCCAGCCCGTGCCCTCACGGCACGGCGTGCATTGGCCACACGACTCGTGCATGTAAAAGTAGGACAGGCGCTTGAGCGACTCGACCATGCAACGGCTGTCGTCCAACACGATCACCGCGCCCGAACCCAACATGGAGCCGGCCTTGGCGATCGAGTCATAGTCCATGGTGCAGTCCATCATGATGGACGCGGGCAGCACGGGCGACGACGAGCCGCCAGGAATCACGGCCTTGAGCGTGCGGCCCTTGCGCACACCACCGGCGAGCTCCAGCAGCTTGCTGAACGGTGTGCCCATGGGCACCTCGTAGTTGCCCGGCATCTCCACATCACCGCTCACCGAGAAGATCTTGGTACCGCCGTTGTTGGGCTTGCCGCAAGCCAGGTACGCCGCGCCGCCGTTGCGGATGATCCAGGGCACCGCCGCGAAGGTCTCGGTGTTGTTGATCGTGGTGGGCTTGCCGTACAGGCCGAAGCTGGCCGGGAACGGTGGCTTGAAACGCGGTTGGCCCTTCTTGCCTTCGAGCGATTCGAGCAACGCAGTTTCTTCACCGCAGATGTAGGCGCCGAAGCCGTGGAAAGCATGCAGCTGGAAGTTGAAGCCGCTGTCGAGGATGTTGTCGCCCAGCAAGCCAGCGGCGCGGGCCTCTTCCAGTGCAGCTTCGAAGCGGTCGTAGGCCTCGAAGATTTCGCCGTGGATGTAGTTGTAGCCCACGCTGATGCCCATCGCGAAGGCGGCAATGGCCATGCCTTCGATCACGATGTGCGGGTTGTACATCAGGATGTCGCGGTCCTTGCAGGTGCCCGGTTCGCCCTCGTCGGAGTTGCACACGAGGTACTTCTGGCCCGGGAACTGGCGCGGCATGAAGCTCCATTTCAGGCCGGTGGGGAAACCCGCACCGCCACGTCCACGCAGCGCCGATTCCTTCAAAGTGGCGATCACCTGGTCCTGCGTCATGCCCACCACCGGTGGATCACCGGCCGGCTCGGCGCCGTCCTTGCCCAGTACCTTGCGCAAGGCCTGATAACCACCGCGCGCCAAGTAGTCCTTGAGCGACCAGTTGCTGCCATCAAGACCCGCGTAAATCTGCGGGTTGATGTGACGGCCGTGAAAGCAGCTCTGCACACCGTTGGCGCGGAACTGCGAGAGGATCTGTTCGGCGTTCATGTCTGTCCTTCGGAGGCGCGCAGGCCATCGATCAACTGATCAAGCTTGTCGTTGCTCATGAAACTGCACATGTGGCGGTCGTTGACCAGCATCACCGGCGAGTCGGCGCAGGCGCCGAGGCATTCGCTCTGCTGAAGGGTGAACAACCCGTCGGCCGTGGTACCGCCCATGGTGATGCCCAGCTTGTGCTCCAGGTGGTGCAGCGCGCTTTGGCCGTCGCGCAACTGGCACGGCAGGTTGGTGCACACGTTGAGCTTGAACTTGCCCACGGGCTGCTGGTTGTACATGTTGTAGAAGGTTGTCACCTCGTGCACGGCGATCGGCTCCATGCCCAGGTAAGCGGCCAGCGCGGTTTCAGCCCCGGTGCTCACGAAGCCCATCTCCTGCTGGATGATGGCCAGACACGCCATCACAGCCGACTGCGCCTGGTCGGCGGGGTACTTGGCGACTTCGCGCGCGAAACGCGCCTCGGTGGCGCTGCTGAATTCCACAACTGCGATTGCTTGGCCGGTGCTCATCGGTCGATCTCCCCGAAAACAATGTCCATGGTGCCGATGATGGCCACGGCATCGGCCAGCATGTGGCCGCGCGCCATCTCATCCATCGTGGCGAGGTGCGCAAAACCGGGTGCGCGGATCTTCAGGCGGTAAGGCTTGTTGGCGCCATCGCTCACCAGGTAAATGCCGAACTCGCCCTTGGGATGCTCGACCGCTGCATAGGCTTCACCCTCGGGCACGTGGAAGCCTTCGGTGAACAGCTTGAAGTGGTGGATCAGCTCTTCCATGTTGGCCTTCATGGCCTCGCGGGCGGGTGCTGCCACCTTGTGGTTGTCGGTGATCACCGGGCCGGGGTTGGCGCGCAGCCACTTCGAGCATTGTTCGATGATGCGGTTGGACTGCTTCATCTCCTCCATGCGCACGAGGTAGCGGTCGTAGCAGTCACCGGTCTTGCCCACCGGAATGTCGAAGTCCATCTGCCCGTACACGTCGTACGGCTGCTTCTTGCGCAGGTCCCAAGCGATGCCGGAGCCGCGCAGCATCGGGCCGGTCATGCCCAGGTTGAGCGCGCGCTCGGGTGTCACCACGCCGATGCCCACGGTGCGCTGCTTCCAGATGCGGTTGTCGGTCAGCAGCGTGTGGTACTCGGCGAGATACGTTGGGAAACGCTGGGTGAAGTCGTCGATGAAGTCGAGCAGCGAACCCTGGCGGTTCGTGTTCATCTGCTCCATGGCGCGGGCATTGCGGATCTTGCTGTGCTTGTACTGCGGCATGGTGTCCGGCAGGTCGCGGTACACACCACCCGGGCGGAAATAAGCCGCGTGCATGCGCGCACCCGACACCGCCTCGTACATGTCGAACAAGTCTTCGCGCTCGCGGAACGCATAGATCAGTATGGTGGAACTGCCGCAGTCGTTGCCGTGCGAGCCCAGCCACATCAGGTGGTTGAGCAGGCGCGTGATCTCGCTGAACATCACGCGGATGTACTGCGCGCGGATCGGCACCTCGATGCCGAGCAGCTTCTCGATGGCCAGGCAGTAGGCGTGCTCATTGCACATCATCGATACGTAGTCCAGTCGGTCCATGTAGGGCAAAGACTGGATGTATGTCTTGTGCTCGGCAAGCTTTTCGGTGGCGCGGTGCAGCAGCCCGATGTGCGGGTCGGCGCGTTGCACGACCTCGCCATCGAGCTCGAGCACGAGGCGAAGCACGCCGTGCGCGGCCGGGTGCTGCGGACCAAAGTTGAGGGTGTAGTTCTTGATTTCAGCCATGACGATGTCGCAGGAAGGCCAGAGCCCTCAGTGCAGGCCCCCGTAGTTGTCTTCGCGGATGATGCGCGGCGTGATTTCGCGGGGCTCGATGCTCACCGGCTCGTAGATCACGCGTTGGCGCTCGGCGTCGTAGCGCATCTCGACGTGGCCCGACAGCGGGAAGTCTTTGCGGAAAGGATGGCCGATGAAGCCGTAGTCGGTGAGGATGCGACGCAGGTCGTCGTGGCCTTCGAAGACAATGCCGTACAGGTCAAACGCTTCGCGCTCATACCAGTTGGCCGCAGCCCACAACGGCGTAACCGACGCCAGCACCGGAAAGTCGTCTTCAGGACAGAACACCCGCACACGAACGCGGTGGTTGTGGGTGACCGACAGCAGGTGAACCACGGCCGCAAAACGCTGTCCCTCCCAACGACCTTCGCCGTAAGTCTGGTAGTCCAGGCCACAGAGGTCGATGAGTTGCTCGAAAGCGGCTTGTGGCGCGTCGCGCAGTGTCTGCATGACTTCAAGGTAGTGTGCCGCCGAGACGATCAGGGTGAGCTCTTCGCGAACCACCTCCAGCGACACAACACGATCACCCAACAACTCCGCCAAGGCGTGCTTCAGGGCTTCCGGTGCAACTGCGTAGGAGGTCGTTGGGGTGTCGGTCATGGGTGCGTCTCTGGGGACTCGTTACGCCGTGAAGCAGCCAGCGCTCAGGCGCGGGCAATGGTCTGGGTGCGGCGGATCTTCTGCTGCAACTGGATGATTCCGTACAACAGCGCTTCGGCCGTGGGCGGGCAGCCAGGCACATACACGTCCACCGGCACAATGCGGTCACAGCCGCGAACCACCGAGTAGCTGTAGTGGTAATAGCCGCCACCGTTGGCGCAAGAGCCCATGGAGAGCACCCATCGAGGCTCGGCCATCTGGTCGTAGACCTTGCGCAGAGCGGGCGCCATCTTGTTGCACAGTGTGCCGGCCACGATCATCAGATCGGACTGGCGCGGGCTGGCGCGAAACACCTCGGAACCGAAGCGCCCGATGTCGTAGCGCGCGGCGGCTGCATGCATCATTTCGACCGCACAGCAGGCCAGACCGAAGGTCATGGGCCAGAGTGAGCCGGTCTTGGCCCAGTTCACCACCGAGTCGTAGCTGGTGGTGACAAAACCTTCCTTGAATACGCCTTCAATCATGAGCCGCTCCGATGCATTCGTGTGTGTACAAGTCGCTCATTCCCAATCCAGCGCCCCTTTCTTCCACTCGTAGGCGAAGCCCACGGTGAGGATGGCGAGGAACACGACCCCCGCAAGGAAGCCGGTCATGCCGATGTCGGAAAAGGCCACGGCCCAAGGGATGAGGAAGGCGATTTCGAGATCGAAGAGGATGAACAGGATGGCCACCAGGTAGTAGCGCACATCGAACTTCATTCGGGCGTCTTCGAACGCTTCGAACCCGCACTCGTAAGGGGAATTCTTTTCTGCGTCCGGGAGGTTGGGGCCAAGGATGTAGCCCAGTACCTGAGGGATGATCCCGATGGCAATACCCACCAAGATGAACAGGAGCACAGGTAGGTATTGTTCGAGACTCATCTTGGTCGGTTCCGCTGACACGGCGCGGGGCCGTGTTGTCCAAAGATTGGTGCCGACGGCGAGACTCGAACTCGCACAGCTTTCGCCACTACCCCCTCAAGATAGCGTGTCTACCAATTTCACCACGTCGGCTGGTCTGCGTTGCTGGCTCACGAGGTCTGTGTGAGCCTTGCTGACAAGCATCAGAGTTTACCCTGAAACCCACCCTCTTTTGAGAGGCAGCGAGGCCTTTTTCAACTCGTTCGAAAGTTGCTCAGGCATGCACGTCACAAGTGCATGCCCTCCCGGTCATTTGGCCGGGATTTGTGCCGGGCCGGTTGGGGGCACAGTGGCATCGGGTGCAGGCGCAATCGCAGGGCCCGCACCAGGAATCTGCTGCGCTGCATCTGCGGGCTGTGCAGGGGCCGCAATGCCTTCAAGCACGCTGCCCGAACTCGGCGCCACGGTACGCAGGTTGCCGAAGTAGGCCAGACCCAAGGTGCAGGTCAGGAACACCGCAGCAAGCACCGCGGTCGAGCGAGACAAAAAGTTCGCACCGCCCGAAGCACCAAACAGGCTGGCGGAGCCAGCACCACCACCGCCGAAAGCAGCCCCTGCATCGGCGCCCTTGCCGTGCTGCATGAGGATCAGGCCGATCATGGTCAGCGCCGAGAGGATCTGCACAGCCAGCAGGATGGTCAACACAACGTTCATTTTTTACTCCGGAATCACGGTTGTCGATGTGCCCTGAAAGGCACGAAAAGGGTCAATGGGCCGAGGCCACGATTTGAAGAAAGTCTGCGGCCTTGAGCGACGCGCCGCCGATGAGACCGCCATCGATGTCGGGCTGTTTCAGCAGGCTCGCGGCATTCGCCGCGTTCATGCTGCCGCCATAGAGGATGTGCACACGCTCGGGATGCTGCGTCGCTGCGGCCAGCTGGGCACGCAGCACGGCGTGCACCTGCTGCGCCTGCTCGGGTGAAGCGGTCTTGCCGGTGCCGATGGCCCAGACAGGCTCGTAGGCCACTACGATCTCGCTGGTGCAATGCGCCACTGCGTGAATGACCGCAGCCAGCTGGCGTTTGACGACGGCTTCGGTCTGACCGGCTTCACGCTCGGCCAGGGTCTCGCCCACGCACACAATGGGCGTGATGCCGTGGGCCAGTGCAACCTTGGCCTTGTCGGCCACCAGCAGATCGGTCTCACCGTGGTACTGGCGTCGCTCTGAGTGACCCACGATTGCGTAACGACACGCAAAGTCCTTGAGCATGGAGGCCGACACCTCGCCCGTGTAAGCCCCCTGCTCGTGGCTGGACAGGTCTTGCGCGCCCCAGGCAATCGCACTGTCACCCAACAGTGACTGCAGTTGTGCCAGGTACGGCGCCGGCACGCACAAGGCCATGTCGGCCGCTGCCGTCTCGCCGCCCAGGCCGTCGAGCATGGTCTTCACCAGCGCCTCGTTGGCGGCCAGCGAGCCATTCATTTTCCAGTTGCCTGCGATGAGTGGTTTCATGTCTGAAGTGTCGTCATGCCCAGGTCAGGACGAGCTTGCCGATGTGGCGGTTGGATTCCATGAGCGTGTGCGCAGCCGCGGCTTCGCTGGCGGGAAACACCTGGTGGATCACAGGCTTGATGTGCCCCTGTGCCAGCAGTGGCCAGACTCGCTCGCGCAGCGCTTGAGCGATGGCGGACTTGAAGGCAATCGGGCGCGGGCGCAGCGTTGAACCTGTGATGGTCAGGCGTTTGCGCAGCACCATGCCGGCGTTGAACTCGGCCTTCACGCCACCCTGCACCGCGATGATGACCAGCCGACCATCTTCGGCCAGGCAGTCGATTTCGCGCGCCACGTAAGCGCCAGCCACCATGTCAAGCACCACGTTGACGCCCTGCCCGCCCGTGAGGTCGGCCACGGCGGCGACGAAGTCCTGCGTTTTGTAGTTGATGGCGTGATCGGCCCCGAGCGCCAGGCAGGCCGCGCACTTGTCGTCACTGCCTGCGGTGGCGATCACGCGAGCGCCCAGGGCCTTGGCCATCTGGATCGCGGTCACGCCGATGCCGCTGGTACCACCCTGGATCAACAGGGTTTCGCCCGCTTGCAGACGCGCACGGTCGAACACATTGCTCCACACGGTGAAGAAAGTCTCGGGCAGGGATGCGGCGGCGATGTCGTCCAGGCCTTCTGGCACCGGCAGGCACTGGCCCACTGGCGCCACGCACCACTGGGCGTAACCACCACCGGCCACCAGCGCGCAAACACGATCGCCCACTTTCAGGCCCGCAGCCGCCATGGCCGCCGCATCGCCCGACGCGACGACACCCGCGACCTCAAGGCCGGGAATGTCGGACGCGCCGGGTGGCACCGGGTAGTTGCCGGTGCGCTGCAGCACGTCGGGGCGGTTCACGCCCGACGCGCTGACGCGGATCAGCACCTCGCCCGCGGATGCCACCGGCACCGGGCGTTCACCGAGGCGCAGCACCTCGGGTGCACCGAAGCTGCTGATCTCGACCGCTTGCATCACCGCCGGGATCACGACTGGGGCTGCTGCTGCGGCTCGACCGCATTGCGATCGGCCAGCGCCTTCATCGACAGCTTGACGCGACCTTTTTCGTCGGTCTCGAGCACCTTCACGCGAACGATCTGGCCTTCGGTCAGGTAGTCGGTTACGCGCTCGACACGCTCGTGCGCGATCTGGCTGATGTGCAGCAAGCCGTCCTTGCCGGGCAGCAGGTTGATCAGGGCGCCGAAGTCCAGGATCTTGGTGACCGGGCCTTCGTAGACCTTGCCCACTTCAAGTTCGGCAGTGATTTCGGCGATGCGGCGCTTGGCTTCGTCAGCCTTGGCACTGTCGTTTGAAGCGATGGTGATGGTGCCGTCTTCCTCGATATTGATCTGCGTGCCGGTTTCTTCGGTCAGCGCGCGGATGAC
>JBBQKZ010000030.1:0-32528 GCA_038327405.1 Burkholderiales bacterium
GATGCTGTTTCGCACCTACAGCCGCTACGTGCCCAACATGACGCGCCAGGACGGTAGTGCCATGGAACGCCTGCTGGCCAACCAGTTCGAGAACGGTCCTCTGGTCCGCTACGAGCCGTCGCCCGCTGCCGGGTCCGTGACGACAACGTCCTCCAGCAAAAAGCCCTTGCTCTCACGCCGTACGGGTCCTGACCTTTACGTCCCCGTGAATCAGACCGCCGCCATGCCCGTGCCCAAACCCCGGGGCATTGGTGCGCGCTCCACGACCGCCAACGCGCGCTGCGGCCTGCTGCCCAGGACGTCACTCCAATCGGACGGTACCGACGCGCAGCCGCCGCCGATGCCTTGGCTGAGGTGCGTGCCACCAGCTGCAGCAATGCAGGCCGTGCCCGTCTCCATCAGCCACTGGCGGTAGCCAGAACACCACCGCAGACCTGACCTCCTGCCCAGCTTACGCAAACCGTAAGCAGGCAGGGCGGGCGGAGCTTTGCCCGAACGAAACGCGTGACCACTCGATTCAGATTCTTCATTCAATGAACCACACAGCAACGACCATGAACCTCAACACCCTCCAAATCCTCGCTGCCGACATCCACCAGTTCGACGAACAGGTCAAAGCCGGCACGGCCGAACTGCGCGCCCGGGCTACCGCAGGTCCGACCAGTTTGAGCGCCACATCCCATCAAGCTGGAACCGAGCCTCGCTTCTATAACCCCAATCCGCTGGACGAATGCACCAACGCACTGGGTCATCTGGCCGATGCCTGGTCGGTGGTGCGAGTCACTGCACATGTGAGTGCTGCGCAGGCGAGCGGCCTGACCGGCCCGAGCCTGACCACCCAAGGTGAACTCTGGGATGTGAGCCGCTCCTGCATGTCGATTGCCCGCCTGGGAGCTGGTGACCAGACGGTGGTGTTCCCAACCCCCTACGCGGTCACCTGGCTGCCCAAGGCGGGTGTGTACGAGATGAAGCTCATGAAGCGCCGGGTGCCCAACACCCCGGTCGATGCCTTGATGGTTCACCGCCTGGGTGTGACCCGCAAAGGTCCGGCGGCCACCCCCTGGCTTCTCGACCACCTGGGCCTGCCTGAGCCGTTCGAGTTTGATCTGCACCGAGTGCTTGCCAGCATGAAGCCGGTGCACCAGGGAGTTTTTGTGGCGGCAATCAGCCGGCCGGACATCGAGCACAAGCTCTCGTCGTCCGTGGCCGCATCGGACACAGCGGAGGTTGTGCCTGAGGTGCACGTCCTGAGCTGCGGCATCCGTGCAGCAATGTCGCTCAGCACCCTGGACCTGACCCGTGATGAAGCGTCGCTGGCGCGCCTGGCCTGCCTGATCAGTGATCTGGGTTCGCTGAATTCCTCCGCGCAGCCAAGTGAAGCCGGCGGCATGGGAGAACTTCTGCCCGCCCAGGGGATGGACGCAGCCGATACCCGCCACGCCCACCCGCACACCGCCACTTTCCTGGGCGCAATGCTCAGCCGCTTCGCAGACCTGGAGCCGCAGGACGCGGCCGACCTGCAGGGGCTGCTCGGGGAAGAAGCGCACCGCCCATTTCGCCTCGGCAGCAAGGAAGGGGGGCCGTTCAGTGATCGGCCTGCGGACCCAGTCCTGGCGCGGATGGGATGTGCCATGGGCGACGCGCTTTCTCAGGCCAGGGTGGCCATGCGCGTTGAAGCGCGGGGGTGGATTGCGCCGGCTTTGCCCATGACGGAGGAGGGTGTCGGTTGCCTGGAGCAAGCTGCAAAAGTTGAAGGCGTCGGTGAGAGCGCTGATGAAGGTGCCCGTCCGCAGACTTTGGAATCCGCAGCGGTTGATCCGGTCTTTGGTTCCGACCAAGCCCGAGAGGCCGGGAATGAATTGGATGCGTTGGATGGCGAGGATGACGAAGAGGGCATCACTGGATCCAGCGCCCTGAGCGTGCTTCCTGATTCCATGGTGTCCCTCGCTCCCAGCCCGGACGCCCTGCGCTTCGATCTCGAGTGCTTCGATGAAGCCGGCGATGCGCCCCGCCCTAGCCTGGAGTGGGCCGCCGGCATGCTCGATGGTGACGGGTGCATCGCCATCGTCAAGCAGCCGTACCCCGACCGCAATCCGATCTACCGCCTCACTGTCTCCGTCTGCCAGAACTGTCTTCAGACCCTTGAGCACTTCCGCCGCAGCGTGGGGGTGGACGGGGTGATCTATGCGGTCAAGCGCAAGCTCGAGCACAACAAGCAGGTCTACACCCTGAACTACTCGGGTCCCAGAGCACTGCTGGTGATCCGGCGCCTGCGCGCCTTCCTGGTGAGGAAACGCCCGGAGGCACAAGTGGCGATCTCGTTCTGCCTGAACGGCCAGATCAGCCGGCGCTTCGGTCCACACGGTGTGCCGCGCGAGGTGGAAGCGGTGCGCGTGGCGCACTACCTGAAGCTGCGCGCCTTGAAGTGAGGAGACCAACAATGAACTTCACCCGAGAAGACCATCCCCAGCTGGGTTGTGGCGCCGATGTTGCGGCCGCTTTTGATCAGCTGGCTCAGCAAGCTACTCCAGTCCAGCAAGCTTCGTCAGCTCAATCAGCTCAATCAGATCTGCCAGCTTCGCCGGAAGCGTCATCACCAACTGTTGCCCCGCCTGCCGAACCACCTGCCCAGAAACGCGCACCGCGCAGCTTTCAGACGCCACCCCGTCCTGGCCGGGGGCGATTCGCTTCACGGGAACATGCATATGTGCGCAACGTGGGTTCGCACACCGATGACAGCGGCAGGATCCTGCTGCCGATCGACCTGAGGGATGAACTGGAAGAGCAGGCGATCCTGGAATTTGAGGCGGGCAGAGCCGAGCGCGCCGCCCTTGCCCTCGCCAGGATGGAAGCCGAGGAAGAGAAGAGGAAGGCCAGATCATCTCGGCAGTCCACGGAGGCCAAGCCATCCGAAGAAGAGGCGAAGGATCCTGGCAAGCAGGTCGGGCACCGAGTTGCGCGCTCTCGCCGCGCCGCCGAAATCACCAGCCTGGTGAACCCGACTTGCTTCTGCGAGCAGGTGGCCGCACTTCCCGCAAAGAAGCGCCTGGCGGTCTACAGCGCAGATGCCATCAAGAAGCTGCAGAAGGGCTCGGGCAGCGTGGACTCGGAAGTGCACAAGCGCAATGCCCAGCTCTTCGAACAACTCAACCCCAAGGGAGCGAACCGGAGGGTGGGGCTGGCGCGCAGCATCGACGCGGTGATGGCACTGGAGCACTCTCACCCTCACTTCTCGGAAGTGATCCAGTTCGTGGCCGACCGCATCGCCATGCAGAAGGTCAGCCGCCGCCCCGTGCGTCTGCCCCCCATGATGCTGTTCGGTCCCCCGGGGGTGGGCAAGACACACTTCTGCGAAGCGCTGGCATCCGTTCTCCATGTGCCGGTGCGCCGCCACCCCATGGACCAGGCAGAAACCTCCTCAGCCCTCCTGGGCTCCGACCTGTCTTGGGGCAACACCCGCTACGGGCTGGTGTTCGAGCTGCTGGCCCTGGGCGACCATGCCAACCCGGTGGTGATCCTGGACGAGCTGGACAAGGCGGGCCGGACCTACAGCTCAAGCGGTAGCCTGACCTCACCCACGTCGGTGCTGCACTCCTTGCTGGAGCCGGTCTCGGCACTTCGGGTGCGCGACATCAGCGTCGACATCGAGCTGGACGCCAGCCTGATCACCTGGATTGCCACGGCCAACTATCCCTGGCTGGTCGCACCCACTCTGCGCTCCCGGATGAAGGAGTTCCTGATCCAGATGCCCACGGCGGAGCAGTCGCTCCTAGTGGCCACATCGGTGGTTGCGCAGGCGATCAGGGATTCGGGGATCAACTGGAGCGAACCACCGGACCAGCGTTTTATTGTGGCGGTGGCTCACCTCAGTGCGCGAGAAATCTATCAGGCCACGGCCACTGCGGCGGCAACGGCTGTGAGGCGTGCGGGGAGGGGCAATCAAGGCGTGGAGAGGGTGGAGGTGAGTGACCTGCCGCTGGAGGTGTTGCTGGCGGATGAGGCTGGCGCAGTGCCGCGTACCTTGTTGCATTGAAGCGAACCCACAGACTCCCGTAACTGGAGGGAAATCACATGCTGAAGAAAGTCCTGTTCATGGGGGTGCGAGAGGCCAGTCGCGTGGAGCCGAGCCAAACCACGGTGGTCATCTCAATCCTGGACCAGTTTGAAGAGCACAACCGGCCACCGAGGTTGCGCGAATTCAAGGATCACCTGATCCTGAATTTTGTGGACACGTTCGAGCAACCCGGGGAGCCGCACTGGCCAGATCGGATGTCTGAGGCGGAGCACCGGGCGGCATGTACCTGGGACGAGGACCGGGCACCCGAACTGTTCGATGCACAGAGGATTGTGGAATTCGTCAACCGGCATCACCGCGCAACAGAAGCTGCGACGCTGGTGGTTCATTGCCATGGGGGTGTGAGCCGCTCGGCGGCGGTGGCTCAGTGGGTGGGGGAGACGCTGGGCGTTCCGATACCGCAGTTGGGTGACGGCATTCATACGCTGGAGGGTGCGAATCCTCGGGTGCTGAGGTTGTTGAACACGGCCGCGGGCGAGTGAAGAAGGCTACTAGGCTGGGACCTTGGTTCGGTGGCGGTGTTTTAGATTAAATCGGGCGTAAGTTAGCTGCTTTACGATGTGGCAATGACTACCTTCGCCGACTCCCTGAAAAAAGAGATAGCCCGAGTGGCCCGCAAGGAACTGCGAGAGGAAATCGCGGCACTACGAAAGACCTCGGTTACTCAACGTTCCGAGATCTCTGCTCTGAAGAAGCAGCTGAAAGCTGTGCAGGCGCAGGTGAACAGGCTCAGCAAAGGAAAGGGGAAGAGCGAAGTGGTTCGAGCCGCGCCCGTCGCTGGCGAAAGCGCGACACCCATTCAACTCAAAGGGAAGCCTGGACGCAAAGTGGTGTTCACGGCCGAACGTCTGAAGGCCCAGCGCGTTAGGCTGGGGTTTACACAGGAACAAATGGCCAAGCTGCTAGAGGTCTCATCGCTATCGATATGGAAGTGGGAATCGGGTGGAGCTACGCCCCGTGCATCGAGGGTGCCTCAGATTCTGCAACGCTTGGCCCTCGGAAAACGTGAAGCGCAGAATCAGATAGGTGCCTGAATCAGCTTGGTTCAGGGAACCAAAGTTTATCCTCCTCTTTGAAGTCGCTACTTTGAGTCGGTGTTTTTCAGTTCAGCACTCGCGCGTTCAAATGCCAAGTGGAGACGAGGAAAAGGAACTGATGCCCTAGGAAATACTGGGGACTCATCTTCCTCAAGTTCTGGCTCCTGCGCTTCGCCTTCCGCGGGGTCGGTGGAATGCGGTTGGAGAGTGTCGGCGTTGCCTGATTCGAATAAGTATTCGACGGGAGCTTCCAACAGGGTCAGTCGGCCAAGAGTTCCGTCGATCCAGCTGAACTCAAGACGTATGTCAGCCTGTAGAACGGTGCTCTCCTCCATCGCCTTGGACAGTATCTGGCCGGCGGTCCAGCCCAGCGCAAGTTGATCTCGATCGATGTCAACCTGTCCTTTGGGCAATGTCAACGTTGGACTGCACTCGTCGCCCTCTCGCGCTACCATCAAAAGTGACAGAACGCGGACTCTGAATTCATACTTAGCAGTCCTATCGACGGTAAAGATCATCCTCGCCATTCGTGCGTGCGGCATCCATTTGTCCTCTGACCCCAACGGAAGATCCTCTCCCTCTACTGTGCTGTAAATGGTGAGTGAACCCCTTCGCCTAGCCTTCCATATCTGCGACCGCCGATCAGCCAGCACTGGATCCGTTCTTGGATCAGCGTCACTTTTCAGGGCAGTCTCGTAGTCTTCTCGAAGAACCAGTCGGGCCTCTTCAATGAGTTTTATGTCTTCGAGGAAAGCATCGCCTTGCTTTCCCAAAAAGCCGGGAAGGGACGGCTGACGCTGATCGCGCGGCACAAGATATGCAAAGGCCACAAGGCTGTCGCCCTTCACGTCGAATATGAACTGCACCTTGCTGGCCAGCACTTTTTCTATCGGAAGCTGTTCACAGAGTGTTTCCAGAAAATCTTTCTTCTTGTCCTCCAGATCATCATCAGAGAACTCGGCCCCCTCACCAGCTAACCTGCGTTCTGCTAAGAGATATCTATTCAACATGTCAGATGACTCCAAGTTCGTCCAGGAGCAGACGGGCTTTGACCGCTACCAGCCAGCCCCTAAAACCTGCGGTCTGCTCAGCAGTCGGCGCCGTGTACTTTGCGTTCGCGTGAGGGTTGATTCGCAGGTAAGCCATGGGTCGCTCTGACCGCCACTGAGCGGCTTCCAGCCACGGGTTGAACTTCAATTCCTGGATGAAAAGGTCGGTGACTGTTTTGATCACCGTCTGGTCGCCAAGTACCTGGTTGTGCGTGGAGGGGGCGCCGCACACCAATGCTCCAGTTGTGCCAGAAGATTCGGGGCTTTGGACCATGGCCCGGATGTTGCCGCGCGCCAGCTGAGCATGAAGCAGCAGTTGCAGTATGGGACGTCCGACCGAGATAGGGACGATTGGAATGTTCACGCCACGACCGTTCTGCTCCCAGCAAGTGACGGCGGCTCGCATGACGTCGCGACTCACGACACGGTCCAGTGCCCGCGCAAACGCTGACCAAAACTCATTGCCGCAGTCACTCGCATCGACTCGCATGGCCTCAAGCCGCTCCTCCAGGCTCGGCATCGAATGAACCCTATGTGATTTTCGGGGGAAGTGGCGCCGATAAACATCTGCTACCCAGTCATCCAGGCGCTGGTGCAGCTGATCGAAGAGGGGTTGTTCAATGCCTGCGATTCGAGCCACCGATTCAGTTGGTTCTCCGCGTTGAAGTCGAGCAATGGCATCGGCCAGCACAACGACCGAGAACGGTTTTGCCAGGGTTGCCCGGGATTTGAGGGGAGTGGGATCGGCCCAATGAAACGGCGCAGAGGCGAGCTGCATACCCATCGCGGCCCCGTGCTGCTCCAGCATCCGCAGCCAATGGTCTGTGACGGAACAGCCGTGGCGGCGCGCAGCCTGGACCAACGAATTGCCCTGCAGCGGCGGGTTTCGATTGGTCAGGGTGTTGAATACCTGCGCTTGCTTTTCGGCTGTGGCCTGAAGCGCTTTCTTTAGCCCAAGGTCGATCCACATGCGAAGTGAAGCCTCGTAGAGATGGGAATAGCTGCGCAAGGTGGTCAACGGGATGGCGTGACCAGCAGCGGTGGCAACCACTTGGAGCGGGTTGATGTCCGGAAGCGCCGTCGAGCTCAGGGCGCTTGCCACCTGCTCGCTGATGACCGTGTGGCGCAGGTCGTGAAAGCGCATCCTCGGGCATCCACTGGCCCGTTTCACCAGCTGATTCAGCAGGGCCTGAACAGCACCAGGACGGTACCGCTTTTTGTCGGAGTTCTTGTCACCCAGAAAGTAGGCGGACGTGTTGCCCGTTTCCCGGCCACGAAGCTCTTGCCAAGCACGAATGATCTCGATGGATGCCGGGTTGCGAACGATCAGTCGGCGCTGGGTTGTGATGGTCTTTAGCCGACCGCGCCCGGCACGCCGCACGACCTCTATTTGGCAGTACTCACCCAGCACGTCATTTCCGAAGGCGATGTTGGCCATGACCAGGCGTGTCAAGTCCTGGTGGCGAACCGCGCATTCGCTTGCGATCGAAAGCATCACGCGGGCAATTTGGCCTGTTCTGGCATCGGGGGCCTTGGAGCAGGCATCCATGCACCACGCGATCTCGTGTGCCCAGAGAACATTGGCTTGCACGCGCAAACCAGCGATGGCTTCGCGAGTCTCTCCAATATCCGTGGCAGCGCCAGCCTTCACGTCGAAGGCGGCCGTGAGCTGTTCCGTGTCAAAGACGGCCTCCAAGTACCCATGAAAACTCATCAGCGCGGCTGATGTGGCGGCTCGAGTCCCGGCGGTTTTGTCCGCGCAGATTGATGAATACAGTAATCCAAGGAAAAGAGGATCCCAGTCGGCGGGCTCAGACTCCAGACTCTTCAGGCCTTGGCCCAGTGCCAGCAGTGCGGCGCTGGCGTACTGGCGCACGGTGCTGGCCGCGGGATTGGATGAACTCACTGTGCCGAATTCGCACATGTGACAGATCCAGCCCACCAGCACCACGGTGCAAGGGTTGTTGCCGTTCAAACTCAGGTTCAGATTGAGTAGGCCTTCGACCCACAGCCGCTTGGTCAGCCCGTCGATACCGTTGGGGTGCTGGACTTGGAGTACTTCCAGGGCGAGCTTGAGCATGTTCTCATCGAACCCCGATCCTGTGGCGGCATCCAGGTGTTCGAGCAGCTTGTCGGTTTGATATTCCTCAGGCGAGTCGTCGGCCTCAGATGGACGATCTGGGACGAGGGCCTGACCCCTCTCAAGTCGCGCCCACGCAACCCGGTCGATCGCAGTGAGCACGAATCCCCCCGAACAGTGCGCAAAAAGTGGCCCAGGAAGATGTTCACTCCACCACGCCATCTGATCGGACGCCAGTGCCCGGCTCGGATAGCGCTCGCTGACGTAAAGCTCCTGCGCCCTGAGCCAGTGCTCAAGCGGAGCGCTGAGGTCCCCAACCTTGCAGTGGACTACAGGAGCTTTGTGAGCGGGTCTGGCTTCATCAAGCGCAACTGCGGGTGCTTCTGAACCTTCGCCCGTTACGTGAAGCACCGGTTGCAGGGCAGGGGCCTGGGGCCACACGCTCAATGTCAGGGGATGAATGAACCGGCGTTCGATCCTGTTCTGCGGACCCTCCGTCCATTCGATCGCGATGTTTTCACCGCACCTGTACGGCTGTGACGCGCTGGCGGCCAGGCTGGGGAATTGCTCTGGACGAATCCCATCAAGGCAGACCAGCCGAGCCGCCAGCATGCCCAGTGTGTCCAACTCACCGGGGGCGGTGGAAGCTGTAAACACGCAGGCCTGCGTCACCTGCTCGAAACGGCGTGCGGCTGCTCGAGACTCCACTGTGAACTCCCACTTGACGCCTTCCGAGGGAGTACCCGTGATCTTGATGGCTTGGGAGTCTGGACGGTTCTTGGGTGGGCTGACTGTTTTCATGCGTAGGCCTTTTCAATGTCCGATTTCCTGATCGCGCCCTGACTGAGGCCCGCCATGGGAGGCCCCAGCAGATGCTTGGCGATGCGCTGCTGCGCACTGGAGGTGCGACTCACGTACGCAGTGAGGACGTTGGCAGAAAAACCGGAGGCGGGCTCTTGACCTTCGGTGAAATGGCGAAGGAAGGCGTCGATGTCGCTGGAGGACACGCCTTGGTGGCGCAAGTGGTTCTCCATCACCTTGCGGCCAACGTCGGGGGCCAGTTCAAAGCCGGGAATTAACGGTGCGGTGAACTCGCCCGAACCTATCGGGTCAACTTCGTCGTTGTCATTCACCAGCATGAGCAGCCGTTGGTTCGCGCTGTCCGCAACAGCCATGCAAGCATTCCCGAACGGAGTGTTGCGCCCCATCAGTTTGTACATGCGCTCTGCAGTGGCTTGGCAGTGCGCCTTGTACAACAGGATGGTCATCGCGACGTAGTCGCACAAGGGCACCGGTTGGTGGCCGCGGTCCTGTGTTGTGTATTTGTCGTGGATGGCCACCCACCCATCTGTGTCTGCATCGATGCAGGCGGGGAGTTCAATGTGCCTGGTCTCGCGAAGGGCCAGAAGGATGGACAGGCGCCAAGCGCACAGGCGGGTGTACGCGTTATGGAATTTCCGGACGCTTTTTGCGTTGGCATTTTTGCTAGGGCGGCAAGTTTCGACTTGCACCGCCAGCGCGGCATCGTGGAGCTGAACGTTTTGCGCGGTGGGAACCAGCCTGCAACCAACACCTTGCGCATCTGGGGGAAGTCCCACAGGAGCGCCAAAGCCGAGCTCTGCGTACAGGCTTTGCTCAAATTCATGGAATTCGGCGGCCGACACGACCGCGTAGTGCAGCTTGGAGCGCGGGATGATGCCCAGGTCCCCACTGAGCAATGCGGCAAGGAGTTTGTTGACACCCTTCAAGCGCAGGTGCAACGCCAGCGTGTAGCGCAACCTTGACCAGGTGGGCTTGAGTTCATCCGCGCTCGGGAAGATGCTGACCTCGGGATCGGGCGCGCGTTCCTCCGGGTACAGCTCATACAAATTCTTGGCATGTGGATAGCGCTGAAGCCTGGCCACAAGGTTGTTGTGAACCTCAACTGGCAAGCGGATCTGAATCCGATGGGCCGACAAGATGCACCCAGGAAGTGCCTTGCCAGCTTGGTTGACGGCGATGCTCAGATCCAGTTCGATCACGCCCCGCACAACATCTATATAGGAGAGGCCGTCCGGTCGAGGAGCCGCCCCAAGCTCGAGCAAGGGCGCAACTTCTGCAGAAAGTCCCGTGCGCAGAACTGCGAGTCCAACCATCCCCTTGAGGGTGTCTCGCTTCAGCTCCCCGGCAATCGCATTGGCGGCCAACTGAAACTGGGATTGCGGCAGGAGGCGGTGGTCCAATGCGCCAGCGACATGGGAAGCCTTCGTGTTGAGTGCGGAGCACAGCACCTGCGAACGAATCCGCTCGGTTGCTGTTTGAGGCGGCCTCGGCGTGTTTCCCCCGTACATGCGGACCACGTCGCGCCAATATCGCCTAAGCGTGTAGAGGCAGTTGACTGACGTATCGCCCTCAGGAACGTTTTCCCAAAGCAGGTGATGCAACTGCTCCTCTGAAAGCGGATCGAAGCTGTTCAATTGAACGAGGTCTTTCGCAAGACTGTCTGATACTGGCTTCTTGAGGTGCAAGGCACGCAGAACCGCACACGCGGCGAGAACCAAAACTGCCTCGTTGGTGCAGTCGCTGAACCCCAGGCTTGCAAACGCGACCCAGGCAGGATGCTTGGACTTCTTGCCGTCGAGCCGAGAAGGTGAGGAGCCGTGGGAGGAATCGAAGGTACCTATCAGGCTGTCTCGAAACCCCTCCGCGTCCCTCAGCAGAGCAGGGATCCGTGGGTCTGGATCTTTCAGAAGCACCATGACAAGTTGCAGTCCACCAAATAACGTCCGGACTACTTCGAGGGTGCAAGGGGCATCGTGGGGCGCCTTCAGGTACTGGACCAGTCTTTCGTGAAGATCGTTGGTGTTGGCGCTTGCGGTTGTGATCAGTCCTGCAGTCGAGCTGCTCGTAATGTCCCGCAAGGGTGAGGGCCTTGAGTGAAGCTCGGTGTTCATTGGCTTCCCTCCATTTGAAAGAGGCACATAAATATGGGCGTGGCCGGAACACATCTGTCGTGTGTTGCTGTCCCTTTTGACGCGTCCGCTTGAGCCTCGAAAGGACAGACGTGCTTCCATGAATGCGCGTGGTTGTGCTCAGCAGTTGGCTCGGCGTGTGATCTTGAGAAGCGATGGGATGTGCTCATGGGGTTGATGCCTCAGGTGGAAGTACCGTCCAGTACCGTCCTCAAAAGTTTCGACAGGCGCTTTGAAAACTTTAGGAGAACTTAAACTGACCGCGAGGTGATATCACTTACACCCAAAGTTAGGGTTCGGGCGAGGCCGAATCTAGTTGAGGCTTCTTTTATGAAGTCATCGCTTTTGGGTGTGACTTCATGAGTGCGGCATACGCTTCCAGAACGTTGAGCGTTTGGCAGCAGTCCAGTGGATGAAGCGTGGCGACTTGGTCGCATGCCTAAAGGCAACGCATGTTCGACTGTGTCGACGGTTGTGACCCGTTTGTGAACTCTTGCTTCGCCTTGCTTGTACGGCGGCCAGAGTCGCACGCTCGCCTTGTTCGCCAAAGGCAAGCGGACCGATCAATGGAGAAGAGCTTCAACGGTGCGCCGGGTGACACGAGGGTCCACCCATGCTTTTCCTGCCGCTGACGAACTGGTAGGCCTTTCGAGATCCACCTAATGAGGACGGCGAAGGCATTTCGAGTGCAGTTTTGGCTGGCTCGCTTCGGGTAGAGTTAGTCCCATCGCCACTACCCAACAGTCACAAGTTACTCTGCTAGACTGTGGTCTCTTAGGTGGAAGTTTGGCGCACCAAGATGACAGAAGATGCGGGTTGGTGTTCCATGTATCCAACCGTTGTCAGATGTGGATTCTTAGGTATCGCCGTAAGTGGTTGTTTTGGATTAGGTTTTTCTTTTGCAGTGTTTCCATCAACGATTGAGGCCTACTGAATTCGTTGAATGCCAATGCGTGTACACAGCAGAAAGTCCCGTCTCATAACCCAGGTCGCAAGTTCAAATCTTGCCCGCGCAACCAACCAAATCAAGCACTTGCTTGTCACTGAAGCCCTCGGAAACGAGGGCTTTTTTGTTTGTGCTTTTGTATGTGCCGGAGTCTGACAATTGTCCCGATGGATCGTCGTTCCTTGATCAAAAACGCCGGCATCGCTGGCGTGCTGACAACCGGTATTGCCCCCGCCGTGCACGCGCAGGCCGCTGTTCGCTGGCGCCTGGCCTCCAGTTTCCCCAAGTCCCTGCCCACCATTTTTGGTTCGGCCGAGAAGTTCTCCGAGACCGTCAGGGCGTTGTCAGGCGGCAGGTTCGAGGTGTCCGTGCACGCCGCAGGCGACATCGTGCCCGCTTTTGGCGTGGTGGATGCCATCCAGGACAACACCATTGAAATGGCGCAGACCGCCCCGTACTACTTCACCGGCAAGGACGCCATCTTTGCATTTGGTTGCGCTGTGCCTTTCGGCCTGACTGCGCGCCACATGGACGCCTGGATGGAGCACGGCAACGGCCGCAAGCTCATGGACGAGTTCTACGGCAAGTTCAACATCGTATCGATGAGCTCAGGCAACACGGGCACCCAGATGGGTGGCTGGTACCGCAAGGAAATCAAGACTGTGGCCGACCTCAAGGGGCTGAAGATGCGCCTGGGTGGTGGCCTGTTCGGTGAAGCCATGGTCAAGCTGGGCGTGGTCGCGCAGAACATGCCCGCCGGTGAGGTGTACCAGGCGCTGGAAAAGGGCACGCTGGACGCCACTGAGTTCGTCGGGCCGTTTGACGACGAGCGCCTGGGCTTCAACAAGGTCGCACCGTTCTATTACTACCCAGGATGGTGGGAAGGTGGCGCCGAGCTCGAGTTCTTCATCAACAAGAAGGCCTTCGATGCGCTGACCCCAGAGAGCAAGGCCATCGTCCGCGCTGCAGGTGCCGTGGCCGCTCGCGACATGACCGCGAAGTACGATGCCCAGAACCCCGCCGCGCTCAAGCGTCTGGTGGCCGGCGGCACCAAGCTCATGCCGTTCTCCAAGGCCATCATGGACGCCGGCTTCAAGGCATCGATGGAGGTGTTTGCTGCCCACGAAGCCAAGTCGCCCGAGTTCAAGAAGATCCACCAGGACATGCGTGCTTTTCAGCGCGACCAGATTCTGTGGAGCCGCTTCTCAGAGTGGCGGTACGACAGCTACATCGCCGCCGTGAAGATCTGACCACCGGGTACCGCCGGCAGCCCGGTGGCGCCTGTTCGTCACCCGCTGGAAGAGGGCGGGCCTGAAAATCAGGCCATGCCCGCTCCCGCATCCTCAGCCAACGCCCAGTCCGTGGACCGCCTGTCCCGGTGCTGGGCGTTGTTGTTTCTGTTGGCTTCGTTGGTGTCGATGCCTGCACGCGGCCAGGAACTGGACTTCACAAAAGACTGCATGCGGGTGGCTGTCGAAGGCCTGATACTGAACACCTCACCCGCTTGCATCGGTGCATTTCGCGACGATCCTGCGGCGCGGCTGCAATTCATCCAGCTCATTCAGGTGACCCTGGCCCAGGCCGAGCTTTCCGATCGTGAAGGTCAAGGCGCAACGGGCCCGACCCGGTCGCTGCGCAAGCTGTTCAACAAAGCTTCGCAGGAGCCTGGCAGGGTGGTGGGCGCAGGAGGTGCCTACTACGGCGCCCAGTAGCTGACGCGTAAACTCACGCCTCTACTCAAAGGAAGATTGCCATGGGCGCGCAGTGGAAAGCAAAACACAAGGATCTGGCGGCGAACGCCAAGGGGCGACTCTTTGGCAAGCTGGCCAAGGACATCATGATTGCAGCGCGCCATGGCGCCGATCCAGCGGCCAATGCACGGCTTCGCCTGGTCGTCGATCAAGCGCGCAAGGTGTCCATGCCCAAGGAGACGCTGGACCGTGCCATCAAGAAGGGTGCTGGCTTGACGGGCGAAACGGTGCATTTCGAGCATGTGATCTACGAGGGCTTTGCGCCGCACCGTGTGCCGGTGATGGTGGAATGCCTGACGGACAACGTGAACCGCGCCGCCTCCGACATGCGTGTGCTGTTCCGCAAGGGGCAGCTGGGCACGTCGGGCTCGGTGTCGTGGGACTTTGATCACCTCGGCATCATCGAAGCCGAAGCCAGTACAAAAGGGGCCGACCCGGAACTGGCCGCCATTGAAGCCGGTGCGCAGGATTTCCATCCCGCCGACGACGAGGGCGTGGTGGTGTTCCTCACAGATCCGACCGACCTCGATCTGGTGAGCCGTGCGCTGCCGTCACAGGGCTTCACCGTGCTTTCGGCCAAGTTGGGCTACAAGGCAAAAAACCTGATCGATCCCGCCAGCCTGAGCGCCGAACACCTGGAGGAGGTGGAGGTTTTCCTGGCCGCGCTGGACGCCAACGAGGACGTGCAGAACGTGTTCGCGGGCTTGGGCGGCTGAAACAGATGAACCCACGGTCCCCGTGCGTTTTTCGAGCGCGGGATGGAGTCTGTGGGCTATCCTTGCTGCACTGCATCAGCGCGGACCACTCTGCGCGGCAACTTCAGAGAACCGCTCCATGAGTGCCTACCCTCCCGCCCGAGGCGATGAACCAACCCCAGGGCATGCGCTCCCGCTGCTCTACAACCTCGTGTATTGCAGCCGTGCGGCCGCTGACGTGGATGCCGCTGCGGTGGACCGCATCATCGCTTCTTCACGACGCTACAACCCGGCACGTGGGATCACTGGTCTGCTGGTTTTCGGCAGCGGGATCTTTTTTCAGTGGCTTGAAGGTCCGCGCGACAACGTGCTCGAGCTCATGGCGCTGCTCAAGACGGACCCGCGCCACCACGCGGTGGTTTTGCTCAATGCTGGCGAAGAGGTTCGTGAGCGCCTGTTCCCCGACTGGGACATGGAACTGGTCACGGGCGACGACGTGCGCAACGTGCTGGTGGACGCGCTGGACACGGTCCAGGATGCTGGCAACGCGCAGGTCCTGCGCGACATGCTCGAGCAGCTGGAGTCGGGTCAGCTCAGCAGCATCGGGCGTGCCTGAAGGTCCGGCGCCACGCAGACCGGCCGGTCCTCGGCCAACCACTCAACCCCGCACCAGCCGTTTGTAGTCCCGGCGGGTGTCCGCTGACACCGAAGCCACCAACTGCTCGTAGGGCGTCTGGTGCCGCAGCAGTGTTCGTGCCGATGCCGTGGCTTTGGACCGGCAGAACCAGTGGCAGGTGTGTTGCATCAGCAGCAGTTCTGCAGACAGGGTGAAAGCCTTGTCGCGCGGTGAACGTTGCTGCTCGTTGCCCGCCACTTGTGCCAACCCTCGGGCGTGGATACGGAAGGCTTCGCGAGCGTCGAACGCGGCCTTGGGAAGCAGGGTGGTGGCCAGCGGCAGCGCCACGGCGAGTGTGCTGACACGCGTCTGCGCCTCGTCAAGCTGTGAGAACCCGGTCGCAAAGCTGCCGAACTGCTGGGCCACCGACTGCTCGGCCGCCACCAGCATGTTGAGGATCTGCTCACGTCGGGCCGGATCATCTTCGCCCAGCGCCCGCAAATAGCCTTGCGTGAGGTTCTCCATCAAGGTCTCGATCTGGTATTTGCCCAGATGGCTGCCCAACAGCGCAATCCGGCGCCTTTGTTCGCTGGAGCGAAGCAGCCACAGGCCCGAGAGCACCAGCATCACAAGAATCAGGACATCCATCGCGAACCCACTGCCTTTTGTAGTGCTTTGGTGGCCATTTCTGGCCGGAAAGGTGCAGCCGTCGGCTAACACAGGGAGGGGAGAGTGTAGTGACGCAATTCCAACCCTTGGTGCGAGAATGCAATGCCCGGGATTCATCCTTGACGATCCGACCTTCCCGCACCGGCCCAAGCCGGCGCAGATCCCCGCGAACACCCGAGCTCCCCTCCGACCATGCTGCGCTCCCTTCCGTACATAGCCCTCGCTGCCGCAGGCATCGCCGCGTGCCTGCTGGGCTTTTCGTGGCTGATGTCGGTCTGGGTGGGTCGCCACCTCAGCCTGGGCGAACTGGCGCTGGTCACCGTTCTACTGGTTGGGGCCATGGTCTATGGCCTCAGCGTCTGGCGCACCCGCAACCGTCGCAAGGTTCAGGACATGCGCGACTCCGCGCTCTGGTGAGGCAGACACACAATCCAGACACACTGGCAGCGCACACTGCAATCCATTGAACATGGAGGTTTGCATGGGTTTGCGGGGTTTTCTGGGGTTGCTCACAGCGTTGGTCGGGCTGTCGCTGCCGGTTCATGCCGAGTCGCTGCGCTGCGGCGGCGGCACGGTGGAAGAGGGTGACTCGCGCGCCTCCCTGTTGCAGAAGTGTGGCCCGCCCCAGTTGCAAGACAGCTTCTGCGCACCGGTTTTCCAGAACAAATCGCTGGTGCCGGTGCCTGAGCCGTTTGCCAGCAACGCGGTGCCCTGTCAGCGGATCGACGACTGGATCTACGACCGCGGCCCCGGAAAGCTGATGGCCACGGTGCGCATCCGCTCCTCCACCGTCCAGTCCATCCGCATACAGCGCCAGCCGCGCTGAAGTTCCTCAGTCCGCCTCTTGCGGCTCCTGGAAGCAGGCCATGGGCAGCGCGTCCTCAGAGCCTGCCAGCACTGCGTCGATGTTCCGAATGAAATCCCACATGCGCTTGTTGCAGCCGGTGGCAAACAGGATGCGCAGGGCGCTGGCTTGTTCGAGGAGGACCTGTTCGTGGTTCATGCGCGCACGGTGGCGGCGCCCGCCGGGCCGCTGCGCAAATCCCCGCTGCGGCTGTCGCTTCAGAGGCTTCCAACCCGTCGCGTGCCCTTCAAAATGCGGGACTGACGGACCGGTTGTTCGGTCCGCTTGTTGAAGGCTCAGGCATGCAGAAGATGGAAGACATGTCGGCGCGCGACATCGCGACGCGCGTGCAGCGAACCGACATCAGCGCCGAAGCGGTGGCGCGCGCCTTCGTTGAACGTGTCCAGGCGTTGGAGCCCGGCATCGTGGCCTGGCAACACTTTGACGCGGCGCAGGTGATCGCACAGGCGCAGGCCGTCGACCGCGCGGGCTCGCAGGGCGCCCTGGCCGGTGTGCCCGTTGCCGTGAAGGACCTGATCGACACCGCCGACATGCCCACCACCTACGGCTCGCCCATTTACGCGGGTCATCGCCCTGCCGTGGACGCGGCCGTGGTGGCCAGCGTGCGAGAGGCCGGCGGCGTGGTCATGGGCAAGACCGTGACCACCGAGTTCGCCACCTTCAAGCCCGGCGTCACACGCAACCCGCGCGCCAGTGCCGATGCACCGCGCACACCGGGCGGTTCGTCCAGCGGCTCGGCCGCAGCGGTGGCGTGCGGCATGGTGCCGCTGGCCTTCGGCACGCAGACGGCAGCATCCGTCATCCGGCCTGCGGCCTATTGCGGTGTGGTCGGCTACAAGCCCACCTTCGGCCTGCTGCCCATGGCCGGCATCAAGTCGCTCTCGCCCACGCTGGACACCGCGGGCGTGTTCGCGCGCACGGTGGATGACACTGCGTTCTTCGTCAGCACGCTCTCGCGCATCGATCTGCCGATGACACCTGTCAAGGGTTGGCGTGTGGGTGTGTGCCACACACCGCACTGGGAGCTGGCCGACGAAGACGCCCGCCGCGCACTGCAGCTGGCCGCATTTCACTTCGACAAGCTGGGCACCCGCCTGGTCGAGGCGGTGGTGCCGGGGGCCTGGGCGGGTCTGGCACAGGCTCAGATGGACATCATGGGTTTCGAGGCCTGGGCCGCATTTGCCCCCGAACGACGCAGCCACGCGAGCCTGTTCAGCCCGGCCTTTGCCGAGGTGCTGGCCAACGGCGCGGCCGTGAGCGGCGAGCGGCTGGCTGCTGCCCAT
Organism: Burkholderiales bacterium; assembly: GCA_038327405.1. GTDB lineage: Bacteria > Pseudomonadota > Gammaproteobacteria > Burkholderiales > Burkholderiaceae_C > Hydrogenophaga. The sequence continues at coordinate 18,018 of JBBQKZ010000030.1, forward strand.
GCGCTGGCCATCCATGCGCGCGGCGAGATCGAAAACCTGTTGAGCCAGGTCGACGTGTTGATCGCGCCGAGTGCCACCGGCGAAGCACCGGTGGGGCTGGACGCCACCGGCAACCCGATCTTCAGCCGCCTGTGGAGCCTGCTCGGTGTGCCGTGTGTGCACGTGCCCACGGGTGTGGGCCGCCAGGGCATGCCGGTGGGTGTGACGGTGATCGGGCCGCGCTGGCGCGATGCCAAGGCGCTGAGCGCCGCGCTGGCGCTCGAGGCCGCTGTCAGGGCCTGAAGCTCAGACCGCGCCGGTGGGGTGCGTGGGATCCACCCACAGCACCTGCTCGGGCTTTTCCACCGGCGCGATGTCCAGATTGACCGCCACCGCCTGGCCATCGCTGCGGCACAGCACGCACTCCAGCACCTCGGTGGCGCTGGCGTTGATCTCCTGGTGCGGCACGAAGGGCGGCACGTAGATGAAATCGCCCGGGCCGGCCTCGGCAGTGAATTCGAGCTGCTCGCCCCAGCGCATGCGCGCGCGGCCCTTGACCACGTAGATCACGCTCTCCAGCGGGCCGTGATGGTGGGCGCCGGTCTTCGCGTCGGGGTGGATGGTCACCGTGCCGGCCCAGAGTTTTTGCGCACCCACGCGCGCGAAGTTGATCGCGGCCTTGCGGTCCATGCCCGGGGTGGAGGGCACGTTGCCGTCGAGCTGGTTGCCCGGCACCACGCGCACACCGTCGTGTTTCCAGGCCGGGGCGTGTTCGTGGGGATGGTCGTGATCGTGGTCGAGCGGCATGGAGTGTCTCCTGGGCGATGGAGGGTTCAGTGTGCCATCGCCCCCGATGGCCGAAAATCACACCGTTGAATCGCCCCTGTTGGAGAAACCGTTTTGCCCCTGCCTGCACCCCAGCCCCGCACCCTCATGCACACCCGCCGCGTCGAATACCGCGGCTTTCGCCGCGATGACGGTCTGTGGGACATCGAGGGCACGCTGCACGACAGCAAGCCGCACAGTTTCGAGATCGAGGGCGAGCGCCGCTGGGACGCGGGTGAGCCGGTGCACCACATGCACATCCGCGTCACGGTGGACGAGGGCATGGTGATCCGCGAGATTTCGGTGGCCATGGACGCGCACCCGCACGGTCCTTGCCCCGAAGCGATGGCGCCCATGCAGGGCATGGTGGGCGAGGTGCTCGGCAAGGGCTGGCGCCACACCATCCAGCGCCACCTCGGTGGCATCCAGGGCTGCACGCATCTGCGCGAACTGCTGTTCAACCTGGCCACGGCCGCGTTTCAAACCCGCTCGGCCTCGTTCGCCCCGCCCGCCGACGGCAGCCCGCCGGTGCACCTGGGCCAATGCCTGGCCTGGGACTTCAACGGTCCGGTGGTGGAGAAGGTTTACCCGGTCTTCTTTCGCTGGCAGCCGCCGGCCGCCGTGCCCAAGACCTGAGGCGCTCGGCTCTGCAGGCGCGGGCCTCAGCCTCGCGCCGAGCGCATGCTGGCCAAGGCGCTGCTGTCCAGCCACAGGCGCAGACCCAGCGAACCCGACTGACCACGGATCGGCATCTTTCTAAGGGCGATCTCCACCGCTTCGATCTGCGGGCAAGCGGCGCAGGCCTGCGCCATGCGCGTCATCAGCCGCTCTTGCGTCTCGTAGGGCCCATCGCGCGCGAGCCGCTCCATCTCGGCCACCAGGGGGTCGTAGTCAAAGACATGGTCCATGCTGTCTTGCTCGATCAGCACCAGCGAGGCGCCGATCCACAAGGTCAGGTCGAGCAGGTGTCGGTCCGGTGCCTTGTCACCGACACCATAGGTCCCGATCCGGGTGTCCAGAGCCAGGTCGCGCAATTCCACGCTACTTCGAACAGTCACGGCGAGGTCATTCCTCAGTCCACCAGCGCGGCATACACCATGGTGCGAAACAAAGCCCTGTAATGTTCGCGCTGGTTGGGCGCCTGCGCGAGGAAGATGCCGAACAGGTTTTCGGTGGGATCGACAAAGAAGCTGGTGCCGCCAATGCCGCTCCAGTGATAGGTGCCCACCGAGCCGGGCATGGGCGCCACACCGGCCGCTGTGCGCACCGCAAAGCCCAGGCCGAAGCCGTGGCCGGGCGGCAGCAGCGCCGGGTCGTTTCCGGGAATGTGGCCCAGGTGGTCGGCCGTCATGAAGTCCACCGTGCGTGGCCCCAGCAGCCGCACGCCGCCGAGTTCGCCCTTGTTCAGCATGAACTGCAGGAAGCGCGCGTAGTCGGCCGCGGTGGACATGAGCCCGCCGCCACCGCTGTGCAGTGCCGGCGCCTCGCGCGGGTCGATCAGCCGCATGGGAATGCCGCCGTCAGGATCGTGGGCGAAGGGCTCCGCGATGCGCGCGTGGTCGGCCTCGGGCACCACGAAGCTTGTGTCTGTCATGCCCAGCGGCGCCAGGATGGCCTGCTGCAGGTGTTCACCCAGTGGCTGGCCGGTGATCACTTCCACCAGCCGCCCCAGCACATCGGTGGCGCGGCTGTAGGCCCACTCGCTGCCGGGTTCGAACATCAAGGGCAGCGCAGCGAGAGCGCTGCTGAACTCGGCGTTGCTGCGCGCGCGCGATCCCATGGACTCCTGCCGGTACAGCTGCTGCACAGACGAGTCGCCCAGGAACTCATAGGTAAGGCCGGCGGTGTGGCGCAGCAGGTCCTGCACTGTGGCCGCCCGCTGCACCGGGCGCAGCGTCACACCGTCGGGCGTATGCACCGCCAGTTGCTGGTGCGCGTATTCGGGCAGGTGCAGGTGCACCGGGTCGGCCAGCTTCAAGCGGCCTTGTTCGATCAACATCATCACCGCCACCGACACGATCGGTTTGGTCATGGAGTAAATGCGGAACACGGCATCGAGTGGCATGGGCGTTTCGCGCGCCGGGTCGAGTTGGCCAATGCCTTCCATCAGCGCAATGCGGCCGTGGCGCGCGAGCACCACCACGGCGCCCGGCAGGCGGCCACGCGTCACATCGGCTTGCAACACGCCCACCAGGTGGCGCATGCGCCCGGGGCACAGGCCCAGGTCGGCCACATCGGCCGGTGGCAGCGGAGCGCGCATCTCAGGCTCCGTAACGCTGGCGCGCCAGCGCGGCGCCCTGGGCCAGCGCTTCGAGCTTGGCCATGGCGACCTCGCGGCTCATGGGGGCAAGACCACAGTTGGTGCAGGCGATCAGGTGTTTTTTGGGCACGTACTTCAGGGCGAGGCCGATGGTGTCGGCCACCTGTTCGGGCGTTTCGATCACGTCGCTGGCCACGTCGATCACCCCCACCATCACGTCCTTGCCTTCAAGCAACTGCATCAGTTCGGGCGGCACGTGCGAGTGGAAACACTCCAGGCTCACCTGCTGGATGCTGCTTTTCGCGAGTGCCGGAAACACCTGCTCGTACTGGCGCCACTGGTCGCCCAGCGTCTGTTTCCAGTCCACGTTGGCCTTGATGCCATAGCCGTAACAGATGTGGACGGCCGTGGTGCAAGTGAGGCCGCGCGCGGCCACCTCGAGCGCGGCCACGCCCCAGTCGGCCGCGTCCTGCATGTAGACGTTGAAAGCCGGTTCGTCGAACTGGATGATGTCCACACCATCGGCCTGCAGCGCCAGCGCTTCCTGGTTGAGCAGCTCGGCGAAGGCCATGGCCATCTTCACCTTGTCGCCGTAAAAGCGGTCGGCCACGGTGTCCACGATGGTCATGGGGCCGGGCAGGGTGAACTTGAGTTTCTTCTTCGTGTGCTTGCGCGCGAGCTGCGCTTCAAACGCGTGTACGCGACCCTTCAGGCGCAAAGGCGCCACCACCTGCGGCACCTGCGCGTCGTAGCGGTTGTTGCGGATACCCATGGTCACCTTGTGCTCGAAGTCGATGCCTTCGACCTGCTCCACAAAGCCGTGCACAAAGTGCTGGCGCGCTTGCTCGCCGTCGCCGATCACGTCCAGGCCTGCGTCTTCCTGTGCCTTGATCCACAGCAGCGTGGCGTCGGCCTTGGCCTGCTGCAACTCGGGGCCTTGTGTCTTCCACTGCGGCCAGAGTTTTTCGGTTTCGGCCAGCCAGGCCGGTTTGGGCAGGCTGCCTGCGATCGCGGTGTCGAACATGGTGTCTCCGGGTGTATTTGGGTCAACCGGAATCTTAGTCAGCCCTCGGCGATTCTGCTGTCGCCAGGGATTCGCCGCGCGGGTCAGGCCGGCGGTGCGCCCGCTTGCAGGGCGGGGGCTGAGTGCGCAAACGCATCGAGCTGCTCGCAGGCAGCCATGATGCGTTGCACCTGGGGCAGCTCGGGCAGCTCGATCTTGAAGAGACGCGTCATGACCACGATGCTGGCCAGGCAGATATCGGCAAAGGTGGGCGTGTGGCCGTGGCAGAACGTGCCGGTCTCGGGCTCGCTGGCCAGGCGCTGCTCAACGGCCAGCAGGCCGGTGGTGAACCACTGGACCTGCCAGGCGCGCCAGGCGGCCTCGTCGAAACCACCCACGCCCGTGAGGTACTTTTTCACCCGGGGCGTGATCAGGGGATGGGTGTCGGCGGCCAGCATGGCGGCGAGCGAGCGCACGCGTGCCCGGCCGTGCGCGTCCTGAGGCAACAGCGCCGGCTCGGCGTGGGTCTCTTCGATGAACTCGAGGATCGCCAGCGACTGCGTGATGGGGGTGCGCGGCTGGTCGGGGGCCTGGTCGATCAGCGCCGGAATCGCGCCCATGGGGTTGATCTTCAGGTAGGCCTCGCTCCGTTGTTCGCCAGCGTCCAGGTTGACGTTGATCTCGTTGGCCTGCACGCCCTTGTAGTGCATGGCCACACGCACGCGGTACGTGGCCGAAGTTCGCCAGAAGGCATGGAGGTCGAAACGGGCGGTGTCGGTCATGAAGCGTCCTGCGAGGAGTGAAGCGGGTGGGTGGCCAATGCACTGTAGTCGCAGTGCCGCGTCCGACCTCCGTCACAGGACATACCGGCGACACATGCGCCAGCGGCCCTTGTCGCTGGCCCCGATCAGGCGGTGGCGCCGTCGCTCAGCGTCACAAGCAGCTGGATCGCCTCGGCGCATTCCTCTTCGATGCGCGCGATGTGCTGCCTCAGCGCGGGTGACAGGTTCTTCTGTTCGTGGCGGATGGCTTCGGTCTGCTGCAGGATGGCCGACATGCGCTCGAAGAGCTCCGACGTGAGCTGGTCGGCGTCGTTTGCGGGCTTGGCCTTTGCCGGCGGCGGGCGCCGCGGAGCAGCTGGCGGCGTTTCCAGCAGTGGCAGCGGTGTCGTGAACTGCTCCAGGATGTCGGTGGGTGCGAAGTCGGCCTGGTGCCCTGCCGTGGGGAAGCGGTCTGAGGGGGCGATCCGCGCTTCGGAGGTCAAGGCGGTCTTGCTGGTGAAGTCGCCCCGGTCCGAAAAGCTCAGCTCGATGGATTCCACCTGCTGGTTGATCAGCTGATCCACCCGTTCGCGGATCTCCACACGGTCGATGGGCTTGAGGAAGAAGTCCACCGCCCCGAGGTCCATGGCCCGGCGGCGGTAGCTCTCCTCGGTGTGCGAGGTGACCATGATCACCTGTGTGTTGCGCGTGCGTGGGTTCTGCAGCATGCGCTGCATCACCTCGTAGCCGCTGAGGTCGGGCATGTCCACGTCGATCAGCATGAGGTCCGGCGCGTGCGCGTCCAGCTTCTTGAGCGCGTCTTCACCGCGCACCGAAAAATAGAGCTGCGCGCAGTCCATCAGCGTGCGCGCGAGCACATGCACCATGGACGGATCGTCATCGACGATCAGCACACGGCGGCGTTCGATCGTGGGGTCGTGCGTTGCAATGGCCACGGCTGCTCCAGTTGTTGAGGAGCCGATGTTCTGCTCATTGGCGCCGCCCAAAGGCCGGAAAAGCGCCCTTGAGCACCGCTTGATTCAGGTTTTCGGTGCACCTGCCGACAAGACACTGGGGGTTCCTGCTGCAGGGATGGCCCTGCGAGCCTGGCCGTGCGATGGGACCTGGCGTCTTGCAACCCCGACGCCCATTGCCGCCACCGTCACCGGAGCCCGCCCCCATGATGTCCGAACGCCCCACCCGCGGGAAGAGATTCGCCAGCTTCAGCCTGACGGTGGTGATCCTGTGCCTGGGTCTGATCGTCAGCGCGCTGGGCGCCTACAGCCTGGCCCGCCGTGTGCAGGCCGACGCCCATACCGACTTCTGGCGCAAGAGCGATCTGCTGACCACCGAGGTCTCGCAGCGCATGGCGACTGCGGTTTACGGCCTGCGCGGCGCTCGCGGCGCCTACGCCGCCAGCGAAAGGGTCGACCGGGCGGAATTCAGGGCACTGGTGGATTCGATGGACTTGCGCCGCGACCTGCCCGGCAACCGCGGGTTTGGCTGGGTCGACCGCGTGCAGCGCACCGAACTGCCAGCCTACCTGCGCGAGATGCGCGCCAGCGACGCGCCCGGCATGGCGCTGCGCCAGTTCGGCGAGAAACAGCACGACACCCTCTACGTGATCCGCTACATCGAGCCCCACGAACTCAACCCCGGCGCGATGGGTGCCGACATCGGCAGCGATCCACGCGGGCGTGCGGCGATCGAACACGCCATTGCCAGTGGCGAGACCACGCTCACCCCTCCCGTTCCGCTGGTCCGGGACGGCACACCTTCACCCGGCTTCCTGTTGCTTATGCCGGTGTACGCAGGCGGTGTGGTGCCCGCGACCATGGAGGAGCGCCAGCGCCGGCTGCTGGGGGTGCTGTATGCGCCCCTCATTGCCCGCGACATGTTGCGTGGCATCACCGGCGTCAGCGACGACCTCATCACCTTCCAGCTGTACGCGGGGCAGGCGCCGCCCCGGCTGGACACATGGGTGGCCGGCTTTCACGTGATTGACGACGGCGATGGCATCACCCGCACCGACGAACCCCGACTGGCGCCAGCCACGGCCTTCAGCCAGCAGCTGCACTTTGCGCTGTACGGGCAGTCGTTCGTCCTGCAGACCAGCAGCACACGCGCCTTTGAGCGATCGGTCAAACAGACACCCGCCTGGATCGTGCTGGGCGGGGGCATCCTGCTCACGCTGGCGCTGGCCTGGATGGCCTCGCATTCGGTGCGGGCCCGCCTGCGGGCCGAGGCGCTGGCGCGTTCGATGACGATCAACCTCGAACGGCTGGCGGTGGTGGCGCGGCGCACCTCCAATGCGGTGGTGATCACCGACACTTCGCGGCGCATCACCTGGGTCAACGACGGGTTTGAGCGCATCACCGGCTACAGCATGGCCGAGGTGATGGGCCACCGCCCCGGCGAGCTGGTGCAGTTCGACGGGACCGACGTGCAAGAGTTGGCGCGCATCCGGGAGACCCTGAACGCCGGGCATTCCTACCACGGCGAGCTGCTCAACCGCAGCAAGACCGGACGGGAGTACTGGATCGAGCTGGAGATACAGCCGCTGACCTCGGACACGGGTGAGTTCATGGGCTTCATGGCGATCCAGAGCGACGTCACCGAGCGCCGCCAGAGTGCCGCCGAGCTGCAGGCCAGCCAGGCCTTCCTGGACCGCACCGGACGCATCGGCGGCGTCGGTGGATGGGCCATGGATCTCACCACGTGGCAGATCCAGTGGACCGACCAGACCTGCCGCATTCACGATCTGGAGCCCGGACAGCAGCCGACTCTGAAGCAGGCCCTGTCCTACTTTCCGACCGAGGCCCGCGCGGCGGTGGAGGCCGGCTTCAAGCGCGTCATGGAAACGGGAGAAGGCTTCGATCTGGAGCTGCCACTGGTCACGGCGCAGGGGCGCCCGATCCGTGTGCGTGCCGTGGGCGAGCTCGATGTGCGCGATGGCGTGCCGCGCCGACTGATCGGCACCATGCAGGACGTGACCGCCGCCAGGCAGATGTCGGAAGCGATGGAGCGCAACAACGAGCTGCTCATCAATGTGATCGAAGGCCTGCCGTGTGCGCTCAGCGTAGTCGATGCCGATGGCCGGCTGCAGCTGGCCAACACCCAGTTCGAACGGCTCTTCGGCCTGCCGGCGCACTTGTGCCAGCCGGGCGTGACCCGGTTCGAGGACATGGTCCGTTTCAATGCCGAGCGGGGCGACTTCGGACCGGGTGATGCCGAGCAGCAGGTGCGCGACCTGATCCATGCGGCCGAGACCGCGGGACGCGAGCAGCGCTTTGAGCGCATCCTGCCCGGTGGCGAGGTGATCGAGCTGCGCCGAGGCCAGATGGACAAGGGTGGCTTTGTGACCACCTACGTCGACATTTCCGCGTGGCGGGCGGCACAGGCGCAGGCCCGACGCTCCAACGAACTCATGTCCAGCGCGCTGGAGGTCACCGGCGCTGGTGTGGTGATCTTCGATGCCGCGGACGAACTCGTGTTCATCAACGACCGCTACCGCGAGCTCTACCGGGAGATCAGCGACGTGCTGCGCCCGGGCGTGAAGTTTGAAACGGTGGTGCGTGCCAGTCTGGCATTGCACGAGCCGCCGGCTGCGCGCGGGCGCACCGAGGACTGGGTGGCCGAACGGGTGCGCGACCACCGGCGAGGCGGCGACTGGGAGCGCAACATCCCCGGTGGACGCACGCTGCGGGTGGTGGAGCGAGCCATGCCGGACGGGCATGTGGTGAGCTTCCGCTTCGACATCACCGAGGTGGTGCAGGCGGCCGAAGCGGCCGAGGCGGCCTCACATGCCAAGAGCCAGTTCCTGGCCAACATGAGCCACGAAATCCGCACACCCATGAACGCCATCCTGGGCATGCTGTCGCTGCTGCAGCGCACCGGCCTGTCGCCGCGCCAGCTCGACTACGCCGGCAAGACCGAAAACGCAGCGCGCTCGCTGCTCGGCCTGCTCAACGACATCCTCGATTTTTCCAAGGTCGAGGCGGGCAAGCTCACGCTGGACCCCCACCCCTTCGCGGTGGATCACCTGTTCCGCGACCTGGCTGCCGTGCTGTCGGCGAGTGTCGGCGAGAAGGAAATCGAGGTCCTGTTCGACATCGGGCCGGACGTGCCGCCCGTGCTGGTGGGCGATGCCTTGCGCCTGCGCCAGATCCTCATGAATCTGGCCGGCAACGCCGTCAAGTTCACCCACTTCGGTGAGGTGGTGGTGTCGTTGCGGGCACGCCGCACGGACGTCGACCAGGTGGTGATCGATGTGGCGGTGCGCGACACCGGCATCGGCATCGCGCCAGAAAACCAGGCGCGCATCTTTGAAGGCTTCACCCAGGCCGAGGCGACCACGACGCGCCGTTTCGGGGGCACCGGCCTGGGGCTGGTGATCTGCCAGCGCCTCGTGGCCCTGATGGGCGGTGAGCTCGCGCTGGAGAGCGAAGTCGGGCGCGGCACGGTGTTTCGTTTTTCCATTCCGCTGGCGGTGCCGCTGGCGGCGGGGCCCGGTCTGGAAACGGAGCCGGCCACGCGCGCGCTGGAGGTCCTGATCGTGGACGACAACGACATCGCGCGCGACACCCTGGCCACCATGGCGCGGACCAATGGCTGGCGGGTGGAGGTGTTGGCCAGCGGCGAAGAGGCGATCGAACGCCTGGGCCAGATGCGCCAGAGTGGGCGGCGCTTCGATGCGGTGTTCATGGACTGGCACATGCCCGGCCTGGATGGTTGGGAGTCGGCGCGTCGGCTCAAGACGGCGCCGCTGTGCGATGCGCTGGACCTGCTGATCATGGTGACGGCGCACGGGCGGGAGTTGCTGGAAAGCAAGGACCTCTCCGAGAAGAGCCTGCTCGACGGTTACCTCATCAAGCCCGTGACCGCCTCCATGCTGGTCGACGCGCTGAAGCTGGCCCGCGATGATCGTGAGGGCGGCCCGGCCGCTGCCACACAAGCCGAGCGCCAAGGGGGCTTGCAGGGTCTGCGCCTGTTGCTGGTGGAGGACAACGAGACCAATCAGCAGGTGGCCTGCGAGCTGCTGGCCGGCGAGGGTGCGCGGGTCACCGTGGCGGCCAACGGCCAGATGGCGGTGGACATGCTGGCGGCCGACAGCACGGCCTTCGATCTGGTGCTCATGGACGTGCAGATGCCCGTGATGGACGGCTACACCGCCACGCGCTGCATTCGCGGCGAGCTTGGCCTGGACGCCTTGCCCGTCATCGCCATGACCGCCAACGCCCTGGCCAGCGACCGCGAAGCCAGCCTGCAGGCGGGGATGAACGACCACGTGGGCAAGCCCTTCGACCTCGCACATCTGGTCCGCACCATACAGCGGCTGGCCGCGCCCGTGCGCCTGCCTCGCGCCGACGGTGAGGCCGGCACGGCCGCCGGCGTGCCCGAGCCGCCCGCCGCCGCGCTGGCACTGGCCGACGAGCAGGGCATCGAGCTGCACAACGCGCTGCACCGTCTGGGTGGCAGTACCCGGTCGTATGCGCGGTTTCTGGAGCGCTTCGTTGACGACCACCCGCGCCAGATGGCCGAGATGGCGGCGAGCGTGGCGGCCGGTGATTTCAAGGCCGGCGCGCGCGTGGCCCACACCATCAAGGGACTCGCCGGCACGCTGGGCATCAGCCCGTTGGCCGATCTGGCCTTCAGGGCGGAAAAGGCCATGGCCTCTGCGCGCCACGCGAGCCACGCAGACGACACCCTGCGTGCGTTGGCCGGTTTCGATCTGGATCGCTTGCGTGCACTGCTCGGCGCACTGACCGCGCTGCCCGCGCCCACCGCCGAGGTGCCTGGGCTGGTGCCGGCCGGTGCACCCGTTGCGTCGGGGTTGCAGGGCATGCAGATCCTGCTGGTGGATGACAGCGACATCAACCTCGACGTCACCCGCCACCAGCTGCAGCGCCTGGGGGCGGTGGCCACCTGCGCCAGTTCGGGTCAGCAGGCCTTGTCGCAATTGGGCGCCTGGCCACAACGGTTTGATGCCGTGCTGATGGACGTGCAGATGCCCGAAATGGACGGCCTGGAGACCACCCGCCGGATCCGCAACGACCTGGCGCTGACCCAGCTGCCTGTAATCGCCTTGAGCGCGGGCACACAGCCGGGGGACCGGCACGACGCCCTGGCCGCCGGCATGAACGAATTTCTGGGCAAGGACCTGGATCTGCAGCGGCTGCAGCAGGTGCTCTGCGATCACATCGAACGCGCGCGCGGCCAGACAGGCCGGCAGGCCGTCAGCCCGGCCACACAGGAACCCGCGCAAGTCGACCCGCCGACCGCGTCCGGGGTCTGGAGTCGCGTGACCTGCATGGACTCCCGGGTCGCGCTTGAGCGCATGGGCGGTGACGAGGCGCTGTTGCGCCGCTCGCTGCGTCGGCTGCTCGACGAGTTCGGCCCCCTGCGTCACCAGCCCGCGCCGGCCGACCTGGACGCCACCGCGCGGCTCGCGCTTGCTGCGCGCATGCACAAGCTGCGGGGCGGCGCCAGCCTGGTCGAGGCGCGGCGGCTGGGCACCGTGGCACGCGGGCTGGAGGACCTGTTGCGCGCCCAGGCGCCCTGGAGTTCGGTGGTGCTGCTGTGGCCGCCGCTGTGTGCCGCGCTGGCCGAACTCGATGACGCCGTGGGCGGTTTGTGCACCCCCGACGCTGTCGCCGCACCGGTGGCGCACGGCGCCACCCCGATCGGTGAGGAAGCGCTGGCGGTTTTTCGGCAGCTGCTGGTCGACCAGGACCTGGAGGCCTTGTCGGTTTTTGCCGGGCACCGCGATGCCCTGGCCCTGAGGCTGGGCGCAGCGCCCGTGCAGCGCCTGTCGGACCTGCTCGACACCCTGGACTTCGAAGCGGCGGCCGAGCTGATCCCGCTGATCAGCGCCGTGTAACGCAACGGAACACGCTGCGCTCAGGGAAATCCCCTGCGTGCAGGCGCCGGCACGGCAGTTCATGATGCAGCGCTGAAGTGGGCGGCCCGTCTGCCGCCACCGTCTGTCATCAGGAGACCCGCATGTCCACAGAAGCCGCGGCCGAACCGGCCCACGCGCGAGGCGCCACCACCCCTGCCTTGCTGGAGATCACCATTGGCCAGGCGCTGGCGCAAACCGCCGCGCGTTTTGGTGAGCGTGAGGCGCTGGTGGTGCCTTACCAGGGCGTGCGGTGGACCTGGAACGAGCTGCTGCAGCGCACCGATGCGCTCGCCGCCGGCCTGCTGGCGCTGGGCCTGCAGCCTGGCGACCGGGTGGGCATCTGGGCGCCCAACTGCGCCGAATGGACGCTGATGCAGTTCGCCACCGCGCGCGCCGGCTTGATCCTGGTCAACATCAACCCGGCATACCGCGCCAGCGAGCTTTCCTACGCGCTCAACAAGGTGGCCTGCACTGCGCTGGTGATGGCGCCCGCGCTCAAGACGAGCAACTACATCGACATCCTGCGCAGCCTCGCGCCCGAGCTCGACAGCAGCTCCCCCGGTGCGCTGGTGGCCGGGCAGCTGCCGCACCTTCGCTGGGTGGTGCGCCTGGGTGACGTGCACACACCGGGCATGCTCAACTTCAGCGACGTATCGGTGTCGGCCGGCCCGGAACACGTGAGCCAGCTGGCCGCTATCGGCCCCAGGCTCGCGCCCACCGACCCGATCAATATCCAGTTCACCTCGGGCACCACCGGCTTCCCCAAGGGCGCCACCCTCACGCACCGCAACATCCTGAACAACGGCTACTTCGTGGGCGAAGCGATTCGCCTCAGGCCCGAAGACCGGCTCTGCATCCCCGTGCCGCTGTACCACTGCTTCGGCATGGTCATGGGCAATCTGGCCTGCCTCACCCACGGCTGCACCATGGTGTACCCGTCGGAGGCGTTCGACCCGGCGGCGGTGCTGCAGACCGTGCAGGCCGAGCGCTGCACCTCGCTCTACGGCGTGCCCACCATGTTCATCGCGGTGCTCGACCACCCGCAGTTCGCCAGCACCGACCTGGGCAGCCTGCGCACCGGCATCATGGCCGGCTCGCCGTGCCCCATCGAGGTGATGAAGCGCGTGGCCACCACGATGAACATGCGCGAGGTGACCATCGCCTACGGCATGACCGAAACCTCACCCGTCTCCACCCAAAGCGCGGTGGACGACCCGCTGGAGCGCCGCGTCTCCACCGTGGGTCGCGTGCAGCCGCACCTGGATGTGCGGATCGTGGACACCGAGGGCCAGTGCGTGGCGCGCGGTGTGGTGGGTGAGCTCTGCACGCGCGGATATTCGGTGATGCAGGGTTACTGGGGCGACCGCGACAAGACGCAGGAAGCGATCGACGCCGAGGGCTGGATGCACACCGGTGACCTCGACACCATGGACGCCGAGGGCTATGTGAACATCGTCGGGCGCTTGAAAGACATGGTGATCCGCGGCGGCGAGAACGTGTACCCGCGCGAGATCGAGGAGTTCTACTACCGCCACCCCCAGGTGCAGGACGTGCAGGTGATCGGTGTACCTGACGAACGCTACGGCGAGGTGCTGTGCGCCTGCGTGGTGCTCAAGCCGGGGCAGGGCGCCACCGCGCAGGAGCTGCTGGCCTTTGCACAAGGCCAGATCGCGCACTACAAGGTGCCGCGGTACATCGAGTTCGTCGACGCCTACCCCATGACCATCACCGGCAAGATTCAGAAATACCTGCTGCGCAAGGCCATGGTGGAAAAACTCGGGTTGCGGGAAATCGTCACCGCTTGAACACCCGGACGTCGGTCGCTCGGTGGGGGCTGCGCGTTGGCCGCGCAAGTTGTGAGATCCATTGCCCAAGGCTGATCCGGCTGGCGAAGACCTATCGCGGTGATTTCCCGGTCCGCGTGGTGGACGGAGACCGCGCGCTCACGGGTCTGGGCTGTACCCGGCGCGTCTTTGAAAACGAAGGCGCCGTTCGTGAAATCTCCCTGGTGCATCTGGAGCCCATCGACATCGTGCCCCACCGTGTGCTGACCCTGTCGGCTGGTTTCTCAACAGCGTGGGCGGTGAACCCATGAGCGTGGCCGATCAGCGCGTGGCCGGGTTGGCCATCCTGTTGCAGGTGTTGCCGGGGTGGCACCCGGGCAGGCCGCCTTGCTCGAAGACGGTTCTCAGCGCATCGGCGAGAGTGTTGCCGCCGACAGGCTTTGCTGCGGTGAGCCCGCAGGCCGGGTGCTGCCGGGGAGGCGGGTGGTGAGGCCGCACAGGCGCAGGGTCTCGGGGTCCTTGGAGCCGTTGAAGAAGGCCTGCAGCGCGAGGCGAAACACCAGCTCTTGCGGAGCGGCTTCGCTGAACAGCGTCATGCACGAGAAAAACTTCAGGTCGTCGGGCACGCCCAGGATCTGGCTGGCCGACTGCTGGGTGTGGCGCAGCACGGCGGTGGTGCACTCGTGCAGGCGGCGCCCGAGCACAGGGTGCCTCTGGTAGGCGCGGGCTTCGTCCAGGCAGTCGATGCCGTAGAACTGTGCCTTCTGGCTGGTGCCCAGTCCGCGGTGCTGGGGGAAGACGAACCAGATCCAGTGGCTTTGTTTGCGCCCTGCCTTGAGCTCTTCCAGCGCCTGTTCATAGACGGGTTCCTGGGCGTCGAGAAATCGTTGGAGGTTCATGTCGGGGCTCGGCTGGGGCGATGCGGCGAACCTATCACGCACCGCCTGCCACACCCACCACATGTGGGGGATGCTGCGGTGCAAGGTGGGCGGCGGCCC
>JBBQKZ010000031.1:0-31987 GCA_038327405.1 Burkholderiales bacterium
AGGTCGGGCGAGGCGCCGTGTTCCAGTTCATGTTTGGACGCACCATCCACGATTGACGCTGAGACGCGCAACGCCTTGCGGTCTTCCTCTGACCGCAAGGAACGCCCGCCATGGAGCAGGGGTGTACCGCAGCTTTGGGCCCGCAGCTGTCGGTCGGGTGATGAGTCGGCCACCTCATGGGTTTGATCACGCTCATGATGGGCCAGCTGTTGCCCTACAACAAGGACAACCAGGAAGACAAAAAGCCGCTGCTCGGCACGGCAGACACCTTGAAGGACACACTGCGCATCTTCGTGGAGATGGTGGGCGGTCAGCTCAACCCAGCCACGGGCGCGAAAGAGGGTGGCATCACGGTGAACGCCGGGCGCCCGCACAGGTGCGCGCACAGATCGCCCGCCACCGAAAGCGGCTGGGCCGATTGCCTACACTGGCGAGCGATGACACCACACACCGCCCCCATCGTTTTCAAGCCGCAAGGCTTGCTCGAATCCCTGCTGGCCGGGCTGCAGCGCATCGCCCTGCAAATGCTCATCAAACCGGTGTTCTCGCCGCGCTTTTCCATCCGCTTCCAGCGCCGATGGCTGCAAGCCCTGGCGCGTCTGACCTTGCCGGTTCCGCGCTCGGTGAGCATCACGCCGGGGATGGCGGGAGGCGTGTCAGGAGAGTGGGTGCGCAGTCGCAAGGTCGACGCTGCTGTCACGCCGGCCGGCACCCTGCTGTATCTGCACGGAGGCGCCTTCTGCATCGGCTCGCCCGTCACGCACCGCGCCCTCACGGCTCGACTGGCGCTGGCCAGCGGTCTGCCGGTGTTCGTGCTGGACTACCGGCTCGCACCCGAGCACCCTTTTCCGGCCGCACTCGACGACACGCTGGCCGCCTTCGCGGCGCTTGCGGCCAACGGTCCGGTCACCATCGGTGGTGATTCGGCTGGCGGCGGCCTGGCGCTGGCCGCTGCACTGGCCCTGCGCGATGCGGGTGGCGCAAAGCCAGCCTGTCTGTTGCTGCTGTCACCGCTGGCCGACGCCGTGATGCCCGATCCTGCGCCCACGCCACCCCGTGGCGAGGCCATGCTCAGCGTGCCGTGGGCGCTGGCGTGCACGGGCTTTTACCGGGGCACACACGCTTTCACCGAACCGGGCATTTCACCCATTCGCGGCGATCTGCGCGGCCTGCCGCCCACCCTCATACAGGCCGGCACCGACGAGTTGCTGCACGATCAGGCGCTCGCACTGCACGATGCACTGCAGGCCGCAGGGGTGACATCACGCTGCGAGATCACACAGGGACGCTGGCATGTATTCCAGTTGCACGGTGGTGTGCTCAGGAGCGCCGATGAAGCCATCACCCGGCTGGTCTCCTTCATGCACGCGCACCTGCCCCGCGCGCCTGAGGGCGTGCCCGAGCACGAGGTGGTGATCCTGGGTGCAGGCATGTCGGGTCTGTGCATGGCCATCCAGCTGCAGCAGGCGGGCATCCACAACGTTGTGCTGCTTGAAAAACAGGCCGGGCTGGGCGGCACCTGGTGGGACAACACCTACCCTGGCGCACACGTGGACGTTCCAGCACCGGCCTATTCGTTTTCTTTCGCGCCCAACCCGCGCTGGACCCGGCGTTTCGCCTCTGCACCCGAGATCCAGGCCTACATGCGCGAGCTGGCCGAGCGCCATGGCATCACCGCCCGCATCCGCTTCAACACCCAGCTCAGCGAAGCGAGCTTTGACGAGGCCACGGGCCAGTGGACGTTGACCACCAGCAACGCAGAGAGCATGCGCTCCCGCTTCTTCGTGTGCAGCGCTGGCCCGCTGAGTCAGCCACGGTGGCCCGAGATTCCCGGACTCGACGAATTTCAGGGCCACCGCCTGCATTCGGCCCGCTGGGACGCCACCCGCCCACTGATAGGCCAGCGTGTGGCGGTGATCGGCACCGGTTCCACGGCATCACAAATCGTGCCTCCCGTTGCAGCACAAGCAGCGCATCTGCAGGTTTTCCAGCGCACCGCCAACTGGGTGATGCCCCGCCTGGACCGGCCCTACACCGCGCTCGATCGCTGGCTCGCCCAGTCCAGTCTGTACAACCGGATGGTGCGCTGGAGCTGGGTCCAGGCGCTGGAGTGGGGCCGCCGGGGTTTCGATGAAGGCACGCTGGCACGCAAGGGCATGCTCAAGACGGCGGCCGCACACCAGCTGAAGCACGTCCCCGACGAAGACTTGCGGACACGCCTCACGCCGACGTATCCGCTCGGCTGCAAACGCATCATCTATTCCAACGACTTCTACCGTGCGCTCAGTCAACCCCATGTGGAGCTGGTCACGCAGGGCATCGAACGCATCACACCCCACGGCGTACAAACCACCGACGGCCGCGAGCGCCCGGTCGACGTGCTGATCTGCGCCACGGGCTTTGACGTTGCACACATGCTGTCATCGATCAAGGTCACGGGTCTGCGCGGCCAGACGCTGAGCGCCCGCTGGCAGGCTGGTCCCGAGGCTTACCACGGCATCACGGTGGCGGGTTTTCCCAACTTTTTCCTCATGCTCGGGCCCAACACCGCCACGGGCCACACATCCACCCTGCTCTACATCGAACCCGGCGTGCAGCACGCCATCGCCTGCATGAAAGCGGTGCGCCAGGGTGGTCGGCGCTGGATCGACGTGCGGCCCGACGTGATGACCACACACAACCAGCAGCTGCAGGCCCGCCTGGGCGGCTCGGTGTGGAGCCAGTGCCGCAGCTGGTACCGGCTGGAGAGCGGTCGCGTGATCGCGCTGTTTCCAGGCTTCACGCGGGAGTACGTCAACGCCGTGAAAACAGTCGATCTGAACGACTACACGCTGGGTTGACGGCAGTGGCCTGCCCGGGCTGCAGCAGCGGCCTCATCGGCCACCCCGTCCAGGATCCACTCCATGGCAAGATCGATTGCAAAGGCTGCGCTTGCTCGCGGCTTTCCATGAACAGCGGCACGCAAGCGCCGCTGCCCGGATCAGGCCATGAACAACGACGACACCAAGACTGAAACCGACACTGTGCAGCAAGGCCGCACTGACAGCGATCTCATCGTCCAGGCCATTGACGAGGGGCGGAACAAGCGCGTGCGCAAGCTGCTGCATCGCATGCACCCCGCGATGGTCGCAGCCCTGCTCGAGCGCCTTGCGCCGGAGCAGCGGCTGTCTCTGTGGCAGCAGATCGACCCGCCCGTGGAGGAGCGGGTGTTGCCGCACCTGAGGCCTGCGCTGCGCGCCCAACTGGCAAGCGATAGCAGCGACGACTCCACCGTCGATACCGCTGCGCCCAACCAGCTGGATGCCGTGCGACGAGCCTGCGCCCGTGGCAAGCTCAAGCGCGTGGGCAAGATCCTGCGCGGCACCCACCCGGCCAAGGTGGCGGGCTTGCTGGAGGCGCTGCCTCCGCGCGAGCGAAGCACCGTCTGGAGCATGGTGGACGTTGAGCGCAGCGGCAAGGTGCTTGTCTATCTGCACGACGAGATCCGCAGCGCGCTGGCCACCGAGCTGGAACCCGATGACCTTCTGGCGGCCGTACAGCCGCTTGCGCTGGACGACCTGGTCGACCTCATCCAGGTGCTGCCAGCCGAGGTGGCGGCGCTGTTGATGAACGCCAACACCGGCCGTCGACGCCAGCAACTGGACTCGATGCTGCGTTACCCGGAGGACGCGGCCGGGGGCTTGATGAATACCGATGTGGTCGAAGTTCGAGCCGATGTCAAGGTGAGCACCGTGCTGCGCTACCTTCGACAAATGGAGACGCTGCCGCCGCAAACCGACGTGCTGATGGTCGTCGACCGCGAGGGCATCTACCGCGGTGCCCTGCCGCTGAGCGCGCTCGTCACCTCGGGCCTGGACACGCGTGTGGCCGACGTGATGCGCACCGATCTCGCCAGCATCCCCGTCGACACACCGGGCACAGAAGTCGCGCGCTTGTTCCAGAACTTTGACCTGATCTCGGCGCCGGTGGTCGACGCGGCCTCGCGGCTGGTGGGCCGGATCACGGTCGACGACGTCGTGGACCTGATCCGCGAGGACTCGGAGCGCACGATGATGCAGATGGCAGGTCTTGACGACGAGGCCGACATCTTCGCGCCGGTGCTGGTCAGTTCGCGGCGGCGCGCGCTGTGGCTGGGTATCAACCTGTTGACGGCTTTCCTCGCGGCCTGGGTCATCGGGCGATTTCAGGCCACGCTGTCTCAACTGGTCGCACTGGCGGTGCTCATGCCCATCGTCGCCAGCATGGGAGGCATCGCCGGCAGCCAGACGCTGACCTTGGTGATCCGGGGCTTGGCGCTGGGGCAGGTGCAGAAAGGCAACTGGCGTGATCTGATGAACCGGGAACTTGGCATCTCGGTTCTCAACGGTCTGTTGTGGTCCAGCGTGATCGCCCTGTTGGCCGTGGCGTGGTTTGGCGACTGGGGCCTGGGCGGCGTACTCGGCGTCGCCATCCTGATCAATTTGCTGTGCGCAGCCGTGGCGGGGCTGGCGATTCCGCTGATGCTCGCTCGCCTGGGCATCGACCCCGCATTGGCAGGCAGCGTTATCCTGACGACGGTGACCGACGTGATCGGCTTCTTTGCGTTCCTCGGACTGGCGACTTGGTGGTTGTTGTGATACCTCTGGAGCGCAGGGCGTTCAAGAGCGCTTTCTCTCAAGCCGCCGGTCGCCCGCAACCGATGCTTGCCAGGACCGGGTTTCCCCGGTGGATGCCACAAGATTGAGTGTGTAACTTCGCAAGAGGGTTGCGTGCCCCAACACATCGCATTTGCAATGATCAAGACCTTGAAGCCCTGTATTTATGGAGACCAGATTTACCCTGAAGGGGGGACGATCTGCGTCAATGGCCGCGAACTCCGCTGCGTGATGGGCGAGTGGACGGAAACGGGGCATGCCTGCGCGAACCCGGGTGGTGAGAATGACGCGGGTCGTTTGGTTGAAGGATCCGATGCCACGAGCGCACCGAACGGCGACCGTTCGGCCTGACAAAAGAATGAGTACCTTCCCTCGCATCCTGGTCGCCGTGAGTGACGACGATCTTTCCAAGCCAGCCATCCAGATGGCCATCCGCCTGGCGCTGGACCAGCGTGCCGAGTTGCGCGTTGCTTACGTGAGCGAAGTGGTTCCGCCACAGGCCTCGTCGGCGCAGCACCTCGCAGAAATCGAGACGAAGGTTCGCGAAGAGGGCAACGCCATCCTGCGCCGGGTAACCGAGCAAGCTACCGCGCAGGGTGTGACCAAAGCAGAAGCTGTGCGACTGACCATCGGTACCGTCAAGGACAGCATTGCCCAGGCGCTCGCTGAAGAGGCTGAAACCTGGGATGCCAGCCTGCTGATCACGGGCAGCCATGGACGCAAGGGCATTGTGCGGTGGCTGGCGGGCAGCGTCGCCGAGTCGCTGGCGCGCGTCTCGAAGGTGCCTGTGTTGATCGTGCGCGATGAAGAAGCTCAGGACGAAGAATCGAAAGCGCCTGAAGCCTGACTCTTCAGCGCTGCCCGAACGGCTCAGAGCGGCCAGACGACGAGCAACAGAGGCAGGCTGATCGCCACCACCAGCACCTCCAGCGGCAGACCCAGTTTCCAGTAGTCGCCGAACCTGAAACCGCCCGGTCCCAGGATCATGGTGTTGTTCTGGTGTCCGATGGGTGTGAGGAAGGCACACGATGCGCCGATGGCCACGGCCATCAGAAACGCATCGGGATTGACACCGAGCGCCGACGCACTGCCGATGGCCACCGGACACATGACCGCTGCTGTGGCTGCGTTGTTCATGAGGTCCGACAAGAACATCGTCACCAGCAGCACCAGGGCCAGCGCCACGGTGGCATTGCCCTGAGCCACCGAGCTCATCAGGCCGCGCGCCAGCAGATCTGCTGCGCCTGTGGACTGCATGGCGTTGGCAAGCGGAAACAGGGCGCCCAGCAAGACGAT
This sequence comes from Burkholderiales bacterium, assembly GCA_038327405.1. GTDB lineage: Bacteria > Pseudomonadota > Gammaproteobacteria > Burkholderiales > Burkholderiaceae_C > Hydrogenophaga. The sequence goes on from JBBQKZ010000031.1 coordinate 5,931, forward strand.
GACGGGCCAGTCGATAGCCTCGTACACACTTCGCAGCGGCAAAGTGCGCAGCAACAGTGTGAACAGGGCGCCAGCCAGGAAGGCGATGGACGCCGGCATCAGCCCCATGGCCGCGGCGACCACGGCCAGGAGCATCACCAGCGATGCCTTGATCGCCTTTCGCATGTTCGGTATCTGCAGATCACGCCCGGCCAGCGGCACGCAACCGGTGTCGCTGGCAAATTCGGCTATCGCACCGGGCGGGCCTTGCAACAGCAAAATGTCGCCAGCCTGCAGGGCCATGGACCGCAGTCGTTCGATCGAGCGATTGCCCTGTCTGGAAACGGCCAGCAGGTTCAGTCCGTAGCGGGCCCGCAGTGCGATGTCGCTGGCCGACCGCCCGGAGAGGATGGGGCCGGGCAACACAACCATCTCGATCAGCACGATCTCTGCGGAACTGGCGCGGGGCTTGTCCGGGTCGTCCGCCTTCTTCTCCGGCTCCACCTCGTCGCCTGTGCGTTGTTTGTCCCCCTCGCCTTCCGGCTCGTCTGCCTCTGTCTGGTCCGTCGGACGCACAGACTCCTCCAGCTTCAACCCGAGCGACGTCAGCAAGGTGGACAGCGTGTCAGCGGCGGCCTCGATGACAAGGATGTCCTTGGCGAGCAGCACGCGTTGGGGGCTGGGCGCCATGATCCGCATGTCGTTGCGCACCAGGCCCACCACTTGTGCGCCCGCGTCGTCGAGTACTTTCTCCACTTCGGCCAGCGTCTTTCCTGCCGAGGGGCCGTCTTCGAGAATGCGTGCCTCGGTCAGGTAAGCACCGGTGTCAAAGTCCTCCAGTCCCTGGGCTTGGCGGTTGGGGACCAACCGCCAACCGACCACGGCGATGAACAGCACGCCCAACACAGCCACAGGCACGCCGATGGCCGCGAAATCGAACATGGCAAAAGGGCCTTCGCCGCCGACCATGCTGGCCCTGAATCCGGAGACGATCAGGTTGGGTGGTGTTCCGATCAGCGTTGTCATGCCACCCAGGATGGTGCCGAAGGCCAGCGGCATGAGCATGCGTCCTGGCGGGATGGACAGACGGGTGGCCACCTTGAGCGCGATCGGCATCAGCAGCGCCATGGCTCCCACGTTGTTCATGAATCCAGACAGCAGGGCGCCCACACCCATCAAAGCGGCCAGGCTCAGCACCTGGCCTGCCTTGGCCGGTATGGCGTAGCGCGCCAGGACTTCAACAGCGCCCGAAACCTGCAGCGCCTTGCTCATGATCAGCATGCAGGCCACCGTGATCACGGCGGGGTGGCCGAAGCCGCTGAACGCGTCTTCGGGCTTGACCAGGCCCGACCAGACACAGGCAACCAGAGCGCTGACTGCCACGAGGTCGTGTCGCCACTTGCCCCACAGGAACAGGCCGATCACGAAGCCGAGGATGAGCAAGACGCTGATTTGGTCCAGGTTCACGGTTGAGATGGTCCTGAGGAAACGACGAGAAGCGAGCCTTGACCCAACTCAGCCCGGGGTATGTTGAAAATGTACCCGCCATGGCCGGTGGCCCGCAGCCCATGTTGCAGGGGTCGCGCTCATCGGCTCGGTCGCCACTGACACGCCAGTTCCGAGCCGCACCGCTCAGGTGCGCGAGCAAACCATTGGCGACCAGTCCGGGCGACAGGAGTCATTGGCCGGCCTTGCCTGGGCGACCGCTGCCAGTCTTGACCATTCACAGGCCCGTTCCCTGCTTCTCGGCTGAGGTCGTGAAGAAGACCCATGCAAAAAACAGCATGAACACGAGATCGTTCAAGCCGTAGATGCTGAAAAACATCCCGGCGAACAGATCCTTGGCATACAGGGCCGCAAGGTTGTTATTGAAAAGCCACAGCAACCACGCCACCACATAGACCAGCTTCTCCACGGCAAAAGCGCCAGCCAGCCATTTGATGCCGGTGCCCACCGTTGCTGCCCCCAGGTACGCCAAACCCCACACCGCAATCATCAGCAGGCCAAAGTTCGACATGACGATGGGGTCGGCTTCAGCAATGGCGTCGTTGGTGAACGCACGGGAGAACAGCAGGACACCCCCGATGTTCATGACACCGGCTGCAATGAATCCATTCCTGACCAGACTTTTTTTCACGCAGGTACCTCAAGAAGTTGGTGAACGGGTTTGCGGCAGCCATGCAAGCTTGCAGAGGCGGCGCACGGTCTCTGGCACAACACCTTGCCTCCCCTCCACGCGGGTATGGCGAGTCTGGCACGTCAGCCGAGCCTGCCAATTGAAAGCCACTTTCAGCCTTGCAACCCACTCAACTCCTCCCCACGCGATAGCATCCGCCTGCAAAATTTCTTGCCGCAAGGAGACACGATGTTCAGTCATGTGATGGTGGGGTCCAACGACCTCGAGCGTTCGAAGATGTTCTACACCGCAGTGCTCGGCACGCTAGGCGTGGGCGCACCGGTGGAAAACACCGCGGGTTCGGGCCACAAGCGGCTCTTCTTTCGCCACGAAGGCACGTCGTTCTGCGTGAGCGAACCCATCAACGGTGAAGCGGCCTGCCCCGCCAACGGCGGCACCGTCGGCTTCAAGTGCGCATCACCCGAACAGCTGCAGGCGTTTCACGACGCGGCGGTGGCGCATGGCGGCGTGTCGATTGAAGACGCACCCGGCCCGCGTGGTGGCCCATCGGGCAGCATGCACCTGGCCTACGTGCGCGACCCGGACGGCAACAAGCTCTGCGCGCTGTACCGCGTGCCTTGAAGGGCGCTTCAAGCTTCTGGCGCGCCATTGCCGCGTCGCCGGCCCGCAGCCCGGGGCGACTCGGCCGCCGCATAAGCGGCCAGTCCTGCGGGGCGGTCGATCGGCACCACGGTCTGCAAGGTGGTGCCGCCGGGCGGCTGCAATGAAGGCGGGTAGAACGCGAGCTTTTGCACTGTGGCCAGCTTGTCGGTGCGCGACGGATCGAGGTCGCGCTCGTTCACGCCACCCGGCGGTGTCACCGCCTTGCCGTCCACCATTTCCAGATCGAACCACCAGCGCTTCACCGTGTTGCGCTGGCCGCCGCCGCTGCTGTCATCGTGCGCGATGAGCTGGCGGCGCGAGGCCGGTACGTCGATGGACAGCCACAGCAAACGCTCGGACTCCACCAGGTCTTCGCGGTTGTAGGGGCAGGTCTTCATGCAGCGGCCGCAGGCCGATCCCTTCATGTTGGTGAGCCGGTACTTGCCGCACTTCTCCACGTCGGGTTTCCAGATTTCGTAGCCGTTGAACATCACCTTGGGGCCGAAGGGGATGGCGTTGCAGGGGCACTCGCGCGCGCACTTCATGCACAGGTTGCACATCGCCTGCAGACCGAAGTCGATCGGTTTGTCCACGACCAGCGGCAGGTCGGTGGTGAACAGCACCGACTTGGAGCGCGGGCCGATGAAGGGGTTGAGGATCAGCTCGCCGATGCGCGAGAGCTCGCCCAGTCCAGCCATCAACACGGCCGGCAGGTGCAGCAGTTCGGAGTGGGCGTTTGAATGCGCGCGGGCCGAACAGCCCATGCGCCGCACATGGGCGGCCATCACGCCGGCCATGGTGGCGCCGCGCAGGTAGGCCCGCATCGATTGCGCGCCCGAGATCCAGTCATCGCCCGATGCACCTTCCATGGTCTCGAATCCCTGGTCCATCAGCATCACCACGGCGTAGCGGTGGTAGGGCTCGATGGGTCGACCCTCGACTTCGTCGTGCGAGTAGTACATCCAGGGCTCGGCCTCGCAGATGCCCACGAGGTCCGCACCCATCACATGGGCCAGAGCCTTGATGGCGTCGGCATTGCGCTGCGGGTCCGACAGGTCACCACCCACACCGGTGGGCTGCAGGGGTTCGCGCGTGCCCTGCAGGGGGACCAGTGCGCGGATCAGCGGCGTCATGGCCAAGGCCAGTGGGTGCTTCACGGCAAAGCGGGTGCGCTCGGTCCTGGCTTTTTCGCCGAGGTCGCCGGCCAATGCGCGGGTGAACAGGTCGGCGCGTTTGGGTACACGGGTGATTTCTTCGCGCAGCACCAGCGTGGTGGGCTCGTCGACCCGGCGGATGCGCTCCATCGCGTAGCGGCCCATGTGCACCGGGCGCTTGGCGAGTTCATCGTCTTCAAACCCGGGCCGGGTACCCTGTGCCCCCATGTAGGTCTCGGCGTCTGGCCAGTCCAGCGAGGCATCGGGAGCAATGGGCAGGTCGGTGGCCAACGGGTAGTCGGTGGTGACGACGGCGATGCGAAAACCACGCTTGAAAAATGGCATGGCCAGCTCACCATTCACCGCCTTGGCCACGCCCGCACGCTGGGCCAGTGTGCCCAGGTCCACCAGCGTCTGCCCCGCCACATGCCCGCGCGCCGACCAGCCCAGCGCGCGGATGTAGCCAGCCATCACCACCGCCACCTCGGCGCAACGCAGGTCGGTGCGCTCCGCGTTGGTGCCCCGGATCCATTCCGCACCCGGTTCGCCGGGTTGGGGTTCGCGGCTGAACTCCATCTGGAACACAAAAGCATGGGTGTGTGCCGGGTGTTCTGCCTGCAGCCAGTCTTGCGGCCCGAGCTCGCAGACGCCGGCCAGGGTGGCTTCCAGAAAGTAAGCCGAGGCCTTGAGGTTGCGGGCTCGCGTGACGAGGTCGTCGGGCACCGGCGCGCGCGCGGGCGCAACCGCGCCATCCAGGTGCTGGTCAAAGAGCGCGCGGTATTCGGGCAGCGCGCCCAGCACCGCGTCGGCACCGGGCTGCACCGCATCTGCGGGTTGGCGCACACCCGCGATCGGCTCCACGTCGGCACGCGCCAGAAGTTCGGTGGGCAATACACCGAGGTCGAACGACCGATCACGGTTGGAGTAGAGACGGGCCATGAAGCCTCCGGGTGGTGTGGACTTGAAACTCGCAGATCATGCCGCGTGGCAGCCCAATCTGCGCACCTGCGCCACCCACCGCTGCACGTCCCCCGCCTTCGGCTCACTCGCCGGGCCCAGGTGCGTCGGCCGCGTCGGCTTGAGGCCAACGAACTCCAGAATCTGTCGGCGCAGTTGCCAGATCAACGCGTTCTTGCAAGCCAGGCGCATGAGCTCGTCACAGACAAAGGCTTCGAGGCCCTGCGCATCGAAGAGGTGGTGGCGGGTGCCGGGGTGGCCAAAGGCACGGTCCTTGCGCACTTCAAGGACAAGGATGCGTTGATGAACCTGCTCATTGGCGAGCGCTTCAACGCCCTGCTCGACCAGATGGCCGCGCGGTCCGCCACGCGCGATGTGGAGCAGCTGGCCAAGCGGCTGGTGCCGCTGGTGAACCTGATGGCCTCGGAGCGTTATGTGTTTGACGTGACCCCGCGACGCTCGGGGGTGGAGGCTTTTCTGGTGCAGACACTGGCGCTGAATTCTTGCGCCCTGCACAGCGACAAGCGCATGAAAGACCGGCTGCTACCCTGCCTGCGCGCGTGGCTGGCGCCGGTGGGCGGCTGACCTGTGCCTGGCTCACCGGGGCATCACACCCCCTTCACACTGCCACGTACCTCTGCCGCAGCACCCGGTGCAGGATCTTGCCGGTGGCGGTGCGGGGCATGTCGTGCTCGGTGATGAACACCACCTCGCTCGGGCACTTGTAGCCCGCCAGACCCTGGCGGCACCAGTCGCGCAGTTCGGCTTCGGTGGCGGCCTCGCCCTGGTGCAGCACGACCACGGCCTTGGCGGTTTCGCCCCATTTGTCGTGCGGCACACCGATCACGGCCACGTCGCGCACCTTGGGGTGTTGGCCCAGCACGCCCTCGACCTCGGAGGGGTACACGTTCTCGCCACCGCTGATGATCATGTTGCTCTTGCGGTCCACCAGCCAGATGAAACCTTCTTCGTCGCGGCGCGCCATGTCGCCCACCGAGCACCATTCGCCGTCCATGGCCTCGGTGGTTTTTTCGGGGTTGTGCCAATAACCGTCAAACACGTAGGCGGTGCGTGAGAACAGTTCACCCACCTCGCCGTCGGGCACCTCGCGGCGCTCCTCATCCAGCAGGCGGATGGCGCCACTGCCGGCCCACTCGCGGCCCACCGAGCCGAGCTTGCGCAACTGTTCCTGCGGGCGCAGCAGCGTGACCCAGCCGGCTTCGGTGGAGCCATAGAGCTCGTAGAGCTGGCCGTTGGGGAAGAGCTCCATGATCCCGCGCTTGGTGTCTTGCCGCGCGGGGGCGGACGAGATCATCAGCTTGCCCACTGCGCTCAGGTCGTGTCGGGCCTTCACCTCGTCAGGCAGAGCCAGCAACATGATGTAGTGCGTGGGCACCAGCGATGTGAAGGTCACGCGGTCTTCGGCCAGGGTCTTGAGCAGCGCCTCGGGGTCGAAGCTGCGCCGGTCGTCGATCACGATCGTAGCGCCGAGGTGGATGAAAGTGGAGCCAAAGTAGAGCGAGTTGGCGTGGCACAGCGGCATCACCAGCAGCGCGGTGTCGTCGCGGGTGAAGCCCATTTCGAGCGCGGTGGCCAGCGCAATCAGCGTGTTGCCGCCGTGGTTGCGGATGGCGCCCTTGGGCCGGCCGGTGGTGCCCGAGGTGTACATGAGGGCGCACATGCGCTCGGGTGGCACGCGTTCAAACACCGGCTCAGCGGGGGCGCCCGCCATCAGCGCCTCGTAGCCCAGCCAGCCTTCTGGCGCGTTGTCGGCCAGCACCACATGGCGCCCGGCGGGCAGCGCCAGTTCACCGCGCACGCCGTCCAGCATGGCGCAAAACTCCGGCCCGGCGATCACCGCAGCCACGTCCGCGTGGCCAAGGATGTAGGCCATCTCCGGACCGGTGAGCCGAAAGTTCAGCGGCACTACCACCAGCCCCGCGCGGGCCATGCCGGCGTAGATCTCCACCCATTCCAGGCAGTTGTAGGCGATCACACCCACCCGGTCACCTGGGACCAGCCCCATGCCCAGCACGGCAGCGCCAAGTTGCGAGGCGCGTCGGTCCCATTGCGCAAAGCTCAGGCGCCGGCGCGAATCGCGCACCGCTAATTTGTCCGGTGTCAGGCGGGCGTGGGTGGCGACGGCATCGGCCAAGGTGAGCAGGTGGCTCATGGTGGGTCTCCTGTGGGGGCGGTTTGCGGTTGGCGTTGAGTGATGGGCTTGATTTTTATGAATTCTGAATTCAGAATGCAGCTTTCGTCAACCCCAGCCTCGGTTGATTCCCTTTCACGCTGTTGGCTCGGCGACAGACCGAACCCGGCATCCACCAGGAGACACCATGGCCCCACCGCCCATTGGCGAGCAGTCCGCCGCCGCCGTCATTGCCCGATTTCTGAAGGCCCGGGGCGTGAAGCGCGTCTACGCCCTGTGTGGCGGGCACATCATGCCGATCTGGATGCGGCTGGACGCCGAGGGCATCCGTATCGTGGACGTGCGCGACGAGCGCGCCGCCGTCTACATGGCGCATGCCGAGGCGCAGCTCACCGGCGGTCTGGGGGTGGCGCTGGTCACCGCCGGGCCGGGGGTCACCAACGCCATGACCGGCATCGCCAACGCGCATGTGGCCAAGGCGCCGGTGCTGGTGCTCTCGGGCCTGCCACCCACAGCGCAGGAAAACCGCGGCGCCCTGCAGGACATCGTGCACACCGAGCTGGTGCGCAGCCTCACGCGCTACGCCCGCACCGTGCGCCACCCCGATCTGGTGCCACAGGAACTGGCCGAGGCCGCAGCCCGCGCTCTGGGCGAGGCGGGCGAACCCGGCCCGGTGTACCTGGACTTCCCCATCGACACCCTGCGTGCCGACGTGGCGCGCGCGGTGCAGTTGCCCGAAATCTTCACGCCACCACCCGCGCTGCCCCAGCCGCCGAATCCGCAGGCCGTGCAGGCTGCGGTGCAGAAGCTCTGGTCGGCGAAGCGACCACTGTTCATTTCGGGGCGCGGTGCGCGCGGCGCCGGCCCGGCACTGGCCGCGCTGCTCAACCGCGTGGGCGCGGCCTACCTCGACACTGGTGAGAGCCGGGGCCTGATCGACGACGAACACCCCAGCGTGGTGGCCGCCATGCGCGGCGGCGTGATGGGTCAGGCCGACCTCGTCGTCACCGTGGGGCGGCGGCTCGATTTCCAGCTCGCCTACGGGTCGCCTGCGGTGTTCGGCGACGCCGAATTCCTGCGCATCGCCGACTGCGCGGCCGAGCTGCGCGACAACCGCCGCGGCTCCGTGGAGCTGTTCGCCGACCCGGCGCTGACCCTGCAAGCCCTGCTGGGCGCTGCACCCGACCGCGCGCCCGCCAGCGACGCCACCTGGCTCACCGGCCTGCGCGAACAGCATCTGCAGCGCTCGGCCAAGCTGCACCAGTCCATGCAGGACGCCCCCGACGGCAGCGACGGCCGCCTGCACCCCAACCGCGTGCTGGCCGCGCTGCGCAAGGCGCTGCCCACCGACGCGATCGTGGTCGCCGACGGCGGCGACTTTTTGAGCTTTGCGCGCGTGGGCCTGCCAGCCACCACCTACCTCGACCCCGGCTCGCTCGGCTGCATCGGCATCGGCACACCGTTCGGCATTGCCGCCAGCCTGGCCTGCCCGGGCCGCACCGTGGTGGTGGCCACGGGCGACGGCGCCTTCGGCTTCAACGCCATGGAGATTGACACCGCCGTGCGGCAGAAGGCGCCGGTGCTGGTGGTGGTGGCCAACAATGGCTCGTGGGCTATCGAGGTGCGCGACCAGCAAGAGACCCATGGCAAGGTGGTGGGCACGCACCTGCAGTTCGCCGACCACGCGGCCATGGCGCGGGCCTTCGGCATGCACGCCGAACGCGTCACCGAGGCCGGCGAACTGTCCGGCGCCATCGCTCGCGCGCTGGCCGAGCTGGGCGCAGGCCGCCCGGCCCTGCTGGACGTGGTGGTCACGCCCGAGGCCGCATCGTCGGACGCGAAATCGGGCCTGGCCTGGGTGCCCGACCTGCAGGCCCTGGGCGCCTGGGACGACGCAGAGCGCCGCTGGAGGGCGGGGTGAGCACCCCACTACCATTGGTCCCATGAAAACACTGCACGCCGCGCCCAGCCTGGTTGAACAGGTACACCAGTCCATCCTGGCGGAGATTGCCGCGGGACACCTGCGGCCAGGCGTACGCATTATTCAGGAGCAGCTGGCGCAGCAGCTCGGCATCTCACGCCAGCCGGTGCAACACGCCCTCACCCTGCTGCGCAAGCAAGGCGTGCTCATCGACGCGCCAGGGCGTGGCCTGCAGGTGGCACCACTCGACCTGGACCACGTGCGCCAGATGTACGACGTGCGTGCGGTCATCGAAGGCCTGGCGTTCCGCAAGGCCGCTGAACACAGCGCTGCCCAGGCCGCCGCCAAGGGCCCTGCCCTGATCCGCGCAGGCCGCAAGGCCGTGGCCAGCCGCTCGTTCCACGCCATGATCGCAGCCGACATGGCGTTTCACGACTTCATCTACACCTTGTCGGGCAACCCGCTGGTGGCGCCTTCCATGCAGACCCACTGGACCCAGACGCAACGCGTGATGGGCGAGGTGCTCATGCGCGACGACAAACCGCGCGACATCTGGGACCAGCACGAAGCCCTGCTGGCCGCCGTGGCGGCGGGCGACGGCGAGGGCGCAGAACGCCTGGCGCGCCAGCACATTCTGGAAGCGGCCGATTTCATGATTGAACGCATGCAGGGCGAGCGGGACCCGGCCGCGGCCTGAGGCGGCCAACCCCGGCTGGGACCTTCAGGGCATGGCGGACGACTTCTTCGTTTTGTTGGGGGCGTCGGCGTCGTCCTGACTCAGCAACGGTCCAGCAGCCACACCGCCGAGTGCGCCGGCCACCGCACCCACGCTGCCTGCCACCACCGCACCCACCGGGCCGGCTACCAGGGTGCCAATAGCCGCCCCTGTGGCCGCACCGACGATCACGCCACCGCCGGCCAGCACGGAATTGGCCTCACGCTGTGCTTCGCCGGGCGCCATGGGCAACTGGGCTGCGGCCTCCGGGTCTTGAGAGGGAACGCCATGGCCGGGGCGGGCCTGCTCGGCCAGGTCTTTGTCGACCGGTTCGGTCTTTGCAGAAGGCTTGTCGGATGAGCTCATGGGTGTTCCCCTGTGAAGTGGACTGTGTGGGTCCATGCTCACCCCCCGGCGTCGCCGGGTCTGTGCTTCAACGTACGCAGGGGCGCCGCGCAGCCTCAGGGCTTGATCGCCACCTTCAACACCCCGTCGCGCTGGTTCGCAAACAACTCGTAAGCCGCCACGATCTCGTCGAGCTTGAACTGGTGGGTGACCATCACGCCCAGGTCGATACGTCCTGAGGCCACCACGTTCATCAGCCGGCGCATGCGCTCCTTGCCGCCGGGGCACAGCGCGGTGACGATGCGGTGGTCGCCCAGGCCGGCGGCAAACGCGCCCAGGGGAATGGTGAGGTCGCTCGAATACACGCCCAGGCTGGACAAGGTGCCACCGGGTTTGAGCACGCGCAGGGCCGACTCGAACGTGGTCTGGGTGCCCAGCGCCTCGATGGATGAGTCCGCGCCGCGTCCGCCGGTGATCTTCATGATCTCGTCAACCACGTCGCAGTTCTTGAAGTTGAGCGTGAGGTCCGCGCCCATTTTCTTGGCGATACCCAGGCGGTGGTCGTTGCCGTCCACCGCGATGATGGTGGACGCGCCCAGCAAGCGCGCGCCTGCCGTGGCACACAAGCCAATCGGCCCTTGCGCGAACACCACCACGGTGTCGCCGATGCGGATGTTGGCGTTCTCCGCGCCCTTGAAGCCGGTGGACATGATGTCGGGACACATGAGCACCTGCTCGTCGGTCAGGCCGTCGGGGATGGGGGCGAGGTTGGCCTGCGCGTCGGGCACCAGCACGTATTCGGCCTGCGTACCGTCGATCAGGTTGCCGAAGCGCCAGCCCGCCGTGGCCTTGAAGCCGTGGCAGCCGCACAAACCCTGGGGAATGAGGTAGCTGCCGTCTTGCGAGGGCGCGCCGTCTTGTGCGGCGTACGAATTGAAGTTGGGGCAGATGGCGCCGGCAATCACGCGCTGGCCCTCGGTGTAGCCCTGCACGGCACTGCCGAGTTTTTCGATCACACCCACCGGCTCGTGCCCGATGGTCAGACCCTTGGCCACCGGGTACTCACCTTTGAGGATGTGCACGTCGGTGCCGCAGATGGTGGTGGTCGTGATGCGGATCAACGCGTCGTTGGGGCCCACGTCGGGGATGGGCTTGTCCACCACCTCGATGCGGTTCTTCTCCACGAACACGGCGGCTTTCATCATGGTGGCCATGAGGTACTCCTGAAATGGTTGAACAAGCCTGGCGGGTCAGGCGGCGCTGGCCTTCTTGAGGATGGTGTAAAGCTCGTCCTTGAGCTGCAGCTTTTCGCGTTTGAGCGTTTCGATCTCGACGTTGGTCGCGATCTCCTGGCCGTCTTCCATGTTCTTGATCTTCTGATCGAGCTCGTTGTGCTGGTCGAACAAGCGCGTGAAGTGGTGGTCGTTGCCCTTGAGGCTGGTGATCAGTTCTCGGTACTCTGGAAACATGGGTGCGCCTTTCGTGGAGCGCCGCGGGGATCGCGGACTTGAGGTGTGATGTGGCCTGGGCTTCAGTGTGGACCGGAACAGGTCCATCGCTGTTGACGCAGGTCAAGCAGAACGCGACCCGTCAGCTTGGCCGCGATGCGCCCCCGCATCTGTGCGGCAGCGCCCAGACCATCCCGGGTGAAGGCATCAGGATGCTGCGTTTTGTGGCTGACGCCTTTTTCGCCAAGAGCTACGGCCACCGAGATGTCGGCAAAGGCCTTGTGGAAGATCACCGCAAACAGGCCGAGCAGACAGACGATGCCGACGATCTGCAGCGCGGTCTTGAAGTGTTCGTCGCGGTTGCTGTGCATCGCCCGGACTATGACGACGCACCCTGCCCCCGCCGCACCACGGCTGCAACAAGTGGTGGAGCCAGGACAGCGCTGCGCATGGGTGAAGGTCGATCGCTTCAGGCCGCAACGCCGGCCGCAGCGGGGCGCAAGACCAGGCGCCACAGCCGCGAGGCCCGTCCGACGAAGACGCCGGTGAACGCTCCGTACAGGGCGGCGACGCTCAACACATACGAGGACTCACGCACCAGCTGCGGCGCCATGGCGAGGTCCACACCCACCACGTACTTCACCAGGAAGATGCCCACGATCAGCAGCAGGGGGACGGCGCTGCCCGGCAGCTGAAACACGCGCTGTGCCGGATCGAACCGCGCGTTGGCACGACCCCGCGCGAGCAGGGCGAAGGCCAGGACCGCCGTGCCAAGGCAGGCTGCGATGACGATCCCCGTGTGGGGCGTGCTCCCCAGCGCCGAGAAGGTGCCCGACACCGAGAGGAGGGTCATCACCAGCGGCAGCAGCGAGACGCGGGCCACGCTGGCCTTGCGCTCACGCAGCTGACTGAAGCCCAGCACCAGCAGGCTCGCCAGCAGGCCCCACACCCACACGGGGGTCTGACGCAAGATGGGCATGAGGGCTTCGGGATGGTGGGTGAGGAGTTGCAGCAGCATGGTGTTTCCTTGAAAGGCGGCCAGGCAAGGCCGATGGCGCAATGTGCCCGGCGCGGCTGTGCGTGGCCACGCGGTTGCGACGAAACAGCGGAAACGCGCCGCGAACCGCGCCTGGGCGAGGGCGAATTGAGCAGCCCGCTCAGTCCAGCGGCCAGGGCAGCTCGCGCTGCAGGGCCGGCACTTCCATGGGGCGTGCCGGCGGTGCGCCTTGGTCCAGCCCGCGCCACCAAGGCACCACCGCTTCGAGGTGCGCCGGCTCCACCGCTTCGCCCAGGCGCGGCATGAGCAGCGGCACCCCTTGCGCGGGGGCGAGCTGCAACAGGGTCTCCACCGGCTCGTCCCACGCATGCATGGCCAGGCTGAAGGTGCCCCAGTGCACCGGCAGAAAGGCGCCGCCGCCCAGCAGCGCGTGGGCTTTGAGGGCGTTCACCGGGCCGAGGTGGATGTCACCCCACGCGGGGTGGAAAGCGCCCACTTCCAGCATGACCAGATCGAATGGGCCCAGGCGCTCGCGGATGGTGGCGTACTCGGTGGTCAGGCCCGTGTCGCCGCTGAAGAACACACGGTGCTGTTCGGACTGCACCACCATCGACGACCACAGCGTGGCGTTGCGGTCCTTGAGGCCACGCCCTGAAAAGTGCTGCGACGGTGCGGCGGTGATGGTGAGTCCGGTGTTGGGCACGCGGTGGCTCTCCCACCAGTCAAGCTCGGTGATGCGCTCGGCCGCCACGCCCCAGGCCTGCAGGTGTGCGCCCACGCCGAGCGAGGTGACGAAGGGCACGGCGCTGTGCCTGGCGAGCGCACGGATGGTGGGGTAGTCCAGGTGGTCGTAGTGGTCGTGCGAGATCACCACGACGTCCACCTCGGGCATCTGCCGCAGGCGCAGCGGCACTGGCTGGAAACGTTTCGGGCCGAGCAGGCGAAAGGGCGATGCGCGCGTGCCCCACACCGGGTCGGTGAGCACGCGATGGCCATCGATCTCGATCAACACCGTGGAGTGGCCCAGCCAAGTGGCGCGCAAGCCGCTTTGCACCGCGCGGCTCCAGGCCTCGCGCGGGTCTTGCGACGGCAGCGGCCCGGTGGGCGCGCGCCGGCCACCGGAACTCAGAAACTCCTTGAGCGTGGGCCGGGGCACAGAGGCATCGCGCAGCCCGGGCAGGGGCGGATGCACGTTGCGAAAACCCTGGCCGTTCCACATGGTCGAGGCCTGCATGCGCTCCAGGCGCGCGCCCAGCGCGCGTTTGCCAAACGAATTCATGACGACGCTCCGGTGCGGCCGGGCAGGCTCAGGCGCGGGACCATGGGCGGCGTCTCCGACAGCAACTGCCCTTTGCGCCACACCTTCAGCCGCGTGGCGCGCAGGCGGATGGCCTCGATCGGGTCGCGCGCCTGCAGCAACACAAAGCTCGCGTCCTTGCCCGTTTCAATGCCGTAGCCGCTCAATCCCATCACCTTCGCCGCGTTGTTTGTCACGGCCTCGAAGCACTGGCGCATGCCGGCCTGGCTGGTCATCTGCGCCACATGCAGGCCCATGTGGGCCACCTCCAGCATGTCACCGCTGCCCAGCGAGTACCAGGGGTCCATCACGCAGTCGTGGCCAAACGCAACGGTGACACCGGCTGCCATGAGTTCGGGCACGCGCGTCATGCCTCGCCGTTTGGGGTAGGTGTCGTGCCGGCCCTGCAGCGTGATGTTGATGAGCGGGTTGGCCACCGCGCTCACGCCGCTCTGTGCGATCAGGGGAATCAGTTTGGACACGTAGTAGTTGTCCATGCTGTGCATGGAGGTGAGGTGTGAGCCGTTCACGCGACCCTGCAATCCAAGCCGTTGCGTTTCGAAAGCCAGGGTCTCGATGTGGCGCGAGAGCGGGTCGTCGCTCTCGTCGCAGTGCATGTCCACCGGCAGGCCGCGCTCGGCGGCCAGTTCACACAGCAGTTTCACGCTGGCCGCACCTTCGGCCATGGTGCGCTCGAAATGGGGAATGCCGCCCACCACATCCACGCCCAGGTCGAGTGCGCGCTTGAGGTTGTCCAGCCCACCGGGTGAGCGCAGCACGCCGTCTTGCGGAAAGGCCACCAGTTGCACGTCGAGGTAAGGCGCCATGCGCTTCTTCGCCTCCAACATGGCGCGCACCGGCAGCAGGCTGGGGTCGCTGGTGTCCACGTGGCTGCGGATGGCGAGCAGCCCTTTGGCCAAGGCCCAGTCGCCATAGGCCAGCGCACGCTCCACCAGCGCTTCCTCAAGCAGCAGCGGCTTGAGCTCGCCCCACACCGCAATGCCTTCGAGCAGGGTGCCGCTCTGGTTCACGCGCGGCAGGCCGTAGCTCAGCGTGGCGTCCATGTGGAAGTGGGGGTCGCAGAACGGCGGGGTGAGCAACTGGCCTTCGGCGTCCAGCGTGTCGTGGGCTGGCGCGTTCAAGCCCGGGCTCACTTCAACGATGCGGCCGTGCTGCACCGCCACGCCCATGTCGGTGCGGCCATCGGGCAGGGTGGCGTGGGTGATCAACAGGTCAAGCATGGGTGTTCACCTTGGCGTTCGGTGCGGGCAAAGACCAAGGATAAGGCGCACGTCCCTAAAATCGGCAGGCTCATGCCACACCCCGACACACCTGCCACCGCGCACGACGGCGATCTGCCCCCGCTGCAAACCACCCCGCCCGGCCTGTACCGCCACTACAAAGGCGGCTGGTACGAGGTGCTCGACACCGTGCGCTGCAGCGAAACCCTGCAGGGCATGACGCTGTACCGCGCGCTCTACGGGGGGTGGGGCCAGTGGGTGCGGCCGGCGGCCATGTTTGGTGAGAGCGGTGACTTCGAAGGCCGCACTCAACCCCGGTTTGTTCTTCACGACCCCGCTGCGGTGCCGCTGGCCGACCTGGCCACGGCACAAGCCCTCGTGGCCCACCTGCGCGGCCTGGCGCAGCGCCAGGGCTTGATTCTCGACGCTGCGTTGCGCCCTGCCCCGCCGGAGCCCGACACCTGCTGCGGGCGAGGTTGCAACGGCTGTGTGTGGGAAGGTTTCTACGAGGCGCTGCACCACTGGCGCGTGGATGCGTTGGCGCTGATCAGAACAGCGACTGCTGCCCCTGCAGCCCCGCCGGCCTGAAGAGGCCCGTGTTCAACGGTTCACGTTCGCGCGCGAAGCCCAGGCGGTCACAGGTTTTCTCGAAGCGCTGGCGAATGAGGTCGGCCCACACGCCGCTGCCCTTCATGCGCTGCGCAAAGTCGGCGTTGTAGTCGCGCCCGCCGCGCATCTCCTGCACCCGGGCCATCACACGCGCGGCGCGGTCGGGGTAGTGCAGCTCCAGCCACTGGCGAAACATGGGGCTCAGCTCGTGCGGCAGGCGCAGCACGGTGTAGAAGGCGCGCCGCGCCCCTGCTTCAAATGCCGCTTCCAGCACCTGCTCCATGTCGTCGTTGATGAACGGAATCTGCGGCGCCACGCTCACGCCCACCGGAATGCCGGCCTCAGCCAGCGTGCGGATGGTGCGCAGCCGCCGGTGCGGTGCGGCAGCGCGCGGCTCCAGCAGGCGCGTGAGCTTCGCGTCGAGCGAGGTGATGGTCACGTACACCGCCGCCAGGCCCTGCGCGGCCATGGGCGCGAGCAGGTCGATGTCGCGCTCCACCCCGCTGCCCTTGGTGACGATGGCCAGCGGGTGGCGCGTGTCACCAAGCACCTGCAACACACCGCGCATGAGCCGCAGTTCACGCTCGATGGGTTGGTAGGCGTCGGTCACGGTGCCGATGGCGAGCAGATCAGGCATGTGGCGCGGGCTGGCCAGCTCGCGTTGCAGCACCTGCGCGATATTGCGTTTGGCGATCAGCTTCGTTTCGAAGTCGATGCCCGGCGAGAGGTTGAGGTAGCTGTGGCTGGGCCGCGCGTAGCAGTACACACAACCATGCTCGCAGCCGCGGTACGGGTTGAGGCCGAGGCGAAAGCCGATGTCGGGCGAGTCGTTGTGGGTGATGGCGCTCTTCGCGTCTTCAAAGCTCACCTCGGTGGCCGGTGGCGGAGCCCCGTCACGTGCCTGCACCGCGTCGTCCAGCGCACCCCAGCCGTCGTCGAAGGCTTCGCGGGCGTCGCGCTCGAAGCGGTGCGGCTGGTGCTGGGCCAGGCCACGGCCCTTGATGGCCTGCAGCGGAATGTGGGCAGTGGACATGGAACGAACACTGTACACAGATACAGCCTAAACTCAGCGCTTCTTTCGGCTTGTTTCATCCACCCCCGTGGAGCCCCCATGTCTTCAAATCCCACCAGCCCCGGCACCGAGGCGATCGTCTCCGTGCGTGGCGTCAGCAAAACCTACGCGGGCGGTTTCCAGGCCCTCAAACACGTGGACCTGGACATCCGCCGCGGCGAAATCCTGGCCCTGCTCGGCCCCAACGGCGCCGGCAAGA
This sequence comes from Burkholderiales bacterium, assembly GCA_038327405.1. Taxonomy (GTDB): domain Bacteria; phylum Pseudomonadota; class Gammaproteobacteria; order Burkholderiales; family Burkholderiaceae_C; genus Hydrogenophaga. Next base: position 22,796 of record JBBQKZ010000031.1, read on the forward strand.
CCACGCTGATCAGCGTCATCTGCGGCATGGTCAACGCCACCGAAGGCACGGTGATCGCCGACGGCCACGACACCGTGCGTGACTACCGCGCTGCGCGCGCCACCATCGGCCTGGTGCCACAAGAGTTGCACACCGATTCGTTTGAAACCGTGTGGGCCACGGTGAGCTTCAGCCGTGGCCTCTTCGGCAAGGCCCCCGACCCGGCCTACATCGAGAAGATCCTCAAGGACCTCTCGCTCTGGGACAAGAAGGACAGCAAGATCATGGCGCTCTCGGGCGGCATGAAACGCCGTGTGCTGATCGCCAAGGCGCTGTCACACGAGCCCAAGATCCTGTTTCTGGACGAGCCCAGCGCGGGTGTGGACGTGGAACTGCGGCACGACATGTGGCGCATGGTGCGCGCGCTGCGCGAAGCGGGTACCACCATCATCCTCACCACACACTACATTGAAGAAGCCGAAGACATGGCCGACCGCATCGGCGTGATCGCCAAGGGCGAGCTGATCCTGGTGGAAGACAAACACTTGCTCATGCGCAAACTGGGCAAGAAGCAGCTCACGCTCACGCTGCAGCAGACCATCGACAGCGTTCCCGAAGCGCTGGCGCCCTGGGCGCTGGAAATCACCGAGGGCGGCCACGCGCTCACCTACACGTTTGATGCGCAAAAGGACGACACAGGCATTGCCGAGCTGCTGCGCGCGCTGGCCGACAACGACATCCACTTCAAGGACCTGCGCTCCAGCGAGAGTTCGCTGGAAGACATCTTTGTCAGCCTGGTGCACGAGAAGAAAGAGGTGACAGCATGAGCGCAGCGCAGGGCCGCCCCAAGCAAGCTCGCGCCCCCTCGGGGGGCAGCGCAGTACACGAAGTGACAAGCGTGGGGGTATTGCTATGGGGTTGAACATTCACGCGGTGCGTGCCATTTACCAGTTTGAGATGAACCGCGCGCTGCGCACCTGGGCGCAAAGCATCATCGCGCCGGTGCTCAGCACCTCGCTGTACTTCATCGTCTTCGGCTCGGCCATCGGCTCGCGCATGGGCGACATCGACGGCGTGAGCTACGGCGCCTACATCATCCCTGGCCTGCTTATGCTCTCGCTGCTGAGCGAGAGCATTTCCAACGCGGCCTTCGGCATCTACATGCCCAAGTGGTCGGGCACCATTTACGAGCTGCTGAGTGCCCCGGTGAACTGGGTCGAGGTGTTGCTGGGTTATGTGGGCGCGGCGGCCACCAAGAGCCTAACGCTGGGCCTCTTGATTCTGCTCACGGCGCGGCTGTTCGTACCGTACGAGGTGGCACACCCGGTGTGGATGGTGGGTTTCCTCATCCTGACCGCCATCACCTTCTGCCTGTTCGGTTTCATCATCGGCCTGTGGGCCGACAGCTTCCAGAAACTGCAGGTGATCCCGCTGCTCATCATCACGCCGCTCACCTTCCTGGGCGGCGCGTTCTACAGCATCAACATGCTGCCGCCGCTGTGGCAGACCATCTCGCTGTTCAACCCGGTGGTCTACCTCATCAGCGGCCTGCGATGGGCCTTCTACGGCGCGGCCGACGTGCACATTGCCGTGAGCACCGGCATGACGCTCGCATTCATGTTCACCTGCCTGGGCGTGGTGTGGTGGGTGTTCAAGACCGGCCACCGCATCCGGCGCTGACACATGGGCCGTCTGCACACCGAGCTTTCACGCCTCTACCTCTGCCCACCGGGAGAGGCCCGGGACACCGTTGACGACTCGCGCCTGATTGACACCCACGGCCTCACACGTTCCCTGGTGCTGGGCCTGGCGCGGCCGGCCGACTGGGACGCCATGAGCCGCGCCTGGCAAGGCGTGCAGGCCGACCTGGAGCTGCCAGCGCCCGCCATCGCCGTGTGTGGTGCCGACGGCTACCAGCTGTGGTTCTCGCTGGCGCAGCCCGTGACGGTGGCGCAGGCACAGGATTTCCTGCAACGACTTTGCGAGCGCTACCTGAGCAACGTGGCGCCCCGGCGCATCACGCTCTCGCCAACCCCGGCTGGGCACACATACCTCGTGCCGGCGCTGCAAGCCGACACAGGGCAATGGTCCGCGTTCGTCAGCTCCGACCTCGCCGCCGTGTTCGCCGACGACCCGTCGCTGGACCTGCCGCCCGGCGAGGACAACCAGGCCGACCTGTTGTCGCGTCTCAAAAGCATCCAGCCCGCCGAGCTGGAGGCCGCGCTGCGGCGTTTGCAGCCCGAGGAAACTTTGCCGCCCACCAGCGCTCCATCAGCAGAGACCCGTCTCACACCCCAAGACCCGCGCAGCTTTTTGCTCGCAGTCATGAACGACCCCGCCGTGCATCTGGCGCTTCGCATCGAGGCCGCCAAAGCGCTGTTGCCCGGCTCACAGCCCCGCTGAGTCGCGGGGGCCATTGGCCCGGTGGCTATGGCTTTCATTGGGAGAATTGCATTGAAGGATTCATCTCCAGTGCATAAAGTCAACCATTCACCCGCCCCAACAACACCGAAGGAGATCACCTTGTCAGACGAATCCAAATGCCCCTTTTCCAGCGGCGCCCCCAAAAACGCCGTTGCAGGTTCCGCCACCAACGCCGACTGGTGGCCAAACCAACTCAATGTGAAGCTGCTCAACCAGCACTCCCCGCTGACCAACCCCATGGGTGAAGACTTCGACTACGCCGAAGCCTTCAAGACCCTCGACCTCGATGCCGTCATCAAGGACCTGCACGCCTTGATGTCGGATTCGCAAGACTGGTGGCCCGCCGACTACGGCCACTACGGTCCCTTCTTCATCCGCATGGCCTGGCACAGCGCCGGCACCTACCGCATCGCCGACGGTCGCGGCGGCGCAGGCGCCGGCACGCAGCGCTTTGCACCGCTCAACAGCTGGCCCGACAACGGCAATCTGGACAAGGCACGCCGCCTGCTGTGGCCCATCAAGCAGAAGTACGGCAACAAGCTCTCGTGGGCCGACCTGATGATCCTCGCCGGCAACGTGGCGCTGGACTCCATGGGCCTCAAGACCTTCGGCTTCGCCGGTGGCCGTGCCGACGTGTGGGAACCCGAAGAGATCTACTGGGGCCCCGAGTCCGAGTGGATGGGCGACCAGCGCTACACCGGCGACCGCGAACTCGAAAACCCGCTGGGTGCGGTGCAGATGGGCCTGATCTACGTGAACCCCGAAGGCCCGAACGGCAACCCCGACCCGCTGGGCTCGGCGCGCGACGTGCGTGAAACCTTCGCCCGCATGGCCATGAACGACGAAGAAACCGTGGCGCTCACCGCCGGCGGCCACACCTTCGGCAAATCGCACGGCGCGGCCGATCCCGGCAAGTACGTCGGTGCCGAGCCCGAAGGCGCCGGCATTGAAGAACAAGGCCTGGGCTGGAAGAACAGCTTTGGCAGCGGCAAGGGCTCCGACGCCGTCACCAGCGGCATCGAAGGCCCCTGGACCCCGACGCCCACCACCTGGGACAACAGCTACTTCGAAACGCTGTTCGGCAACGAATGGGAGCTCACCAAGAGCCCCGCCGGCGCGCACCAGTGGAAGCCCAAGAACCCCGACGCGGCCACGGCGCCCGACGCGCACATCCCGGGCAAACGCCAGTCCCCGACCATGACCACGGCCGACATGGGCATGCGCATGGACCCGGTCTACGAAAAGATCTCGCGCGACTTCATGGCCAACCCGGACAAGCTGGCCGACGCGTTTGCCCGCGCCTGGTACAAGCTGACCCACCGCGACATGGGCCCGGTCACCCGTTACCTCGGCCCCCTGGTGCCGAAAGAAGAGCTGATCTGGCAAGACCCGGTGCCTGCGGTGGACCACCCGCTGGTCAACGAACAGGACGTGGCCGCGCTCAAGGCCAAGGTGCTCGCCTCCGGCCTGTCGATCGCGCAACTCGCCAACGCGGCCTGGGCGTCGGCGTCGACCTTCCGTGGCTCCGACAAGCGCGGTGGCGCCAACGGTGCGCGCATCCGCCTGGCGCCGCAGAAAGACTGGGCGGTCAACCAGCCCGCCGAGCTGACTCAGGTGCTGGCCAAGCTCGAAGCCATCCAGGCCGAGTTCAACGGTGCCCAGACCGGCGGCAAGAAGATCTCGCTGGCCGACCTGATCGTGCTGGGCGGCTCTGCCGCGGTGGAAGCTGCGGCGAAGAAGGCTGGGCAGGATGTGAGCGTGCCTTTCGCGCCGGGCCGCACCGACGCCACGCAAGCCCAGACCGATGTGGACTCGTTCGCACCGCTGGAGCCTGTGGCCGACGGCTTCCGCAACTACGTGCGCAAAGGTCTTGAGGGCTCGGCCGCCGAGCGCCTGCTCGACAAAGCCAACCTGCTCACGCTGACCGCGCCCGAGATGACGGTGCTGGTCGGTGGACTGCGTGTGCTCGGCGCCAACACCGGAGGCGCCAGCCACGGTGTGTTCACCCAGCGCCCCGGCACCCTGAGCAACGACTTCTTCGTCAACCTGCTCGACATGGGCACAGTGTGGAGCAAGTCCACCCCCGAGGGTGTGCTGGAAGGCCGCGACCGTGCCACGGGCAGCGCGAAGGGCACCGGCACCGTGGTCGACCTGGTGTTTGGTTCGAACTCCGTGTTGCGGGCACTCGCCGAGGTGTACGCCAGCAGCGACGCACAGCCCAAGTTCGTGCGCGACTTCGTGGCCGCGTGGACCAAGGTGATGAACCTGGACCGCTTTGATTTGAAGTGATCCCCACCCGCAGGGTCTGAGCGCCCTGCACTGTCCATCACGCCCGGCACCGGAATTCGTTCTGGTGCCGGGTTTACTTTTTGCCGCGCGCCGCCTTGGGTTTGGCAGCGGGCGGCTTCGCGCGGCTTTGGGACTGCGCCTGCTCCAGCCACAGCAGCGAGTCGGCGTGCGACAGAAAGCGCCGCAGGTAGTCGGGCGACAGGTCGCGCATCAGGGCCAGCGTGCGCAGCACCAGCCGGTGCGAATTGAGCGGGCCGGCGTTCTCGGGGCCTTGCTCCACGGCCTGGGTCACTTCGTCTTCGGCGCAGATGCGCGACCAGGTGTCGCGGAAGCTTTGCGCACTGCGCAGCTCGCGGCCTGGCGGGGCGGTGGCGGCGATGTCGCGGTTGAGTTGTGCCAATGGCGAAGACGCCTGGGTGCGGGCAGGCCTTGTGGGCTTCGCTTGCGTGATTTGGCCAGTCCAGGCATCTTGCAAGCGCACCTGCAGCACGCGCTGCACCGCTTCGGGCGCGGCCTGCAGGCGGCGCGAGAGCGTCGCCACAAAGTGGGCTTGCACCGGATCACTCACGCGTTGCTGCCTTGGGCACCGGCGCCATCTCCACCCGGCGGTTGAGCGCGCGGCCCTTCTCGTCGGCGTTGGAGGCCACGGGTTGTTCGGCACCGAAAGCGGCGCTGAACACAAGCTGCGGCGGCATGCCTTCCTCGATCAGGGCGCGGGTCACGGTGAGCGCGCGCTGCGCCGAGAGTTCGAGGTTGTCGGTGTAGCGCTGGTTGTTCGCCTGCACCGGGCGGTCGTCGGTGAAGCCGCTGACCATCAACATCTCGTCGCGCTCGCCAAGGTACACCTGCAGCGGCGGCACCAGGCTCTTGAGCACTTGCCGGCCTTCGGGGCGCAGCTCGTCGGAGTTCAGCGGAAACAGCACGCTGCCGCTGATGCCGATGCGGCCGTTGTCCAGCGTCACACGGCCACTCTGCAGCGGAATGGCCAGCGCCTTCTCCAGCGCCATGCGCCGGGCTTCTTCCTGCTGGCGTTTCTGCACCTCCGACTGCAGGCTGGCCACCAGGTCCATCTGCACCACCAGCACACCGATGAGGATGAGCACGAAGGCGCCCACCAGCCCGGCCATGAGGTCCCCGAACACGGCCCAGACCGGTGCGGTATGTTCGCCCGCACCGTCGTCCATGGTGTCGTCCAGGCCGGTCATCACGCGACACTCTCGTTGGTGCGTTTCTGGTCACTGCGCAGCCGTCGCAGGTCGTCCACGATGCCTTGCTGCGAGCTGATGCTCAGGTCGATCACCTCGCGCGCCTGCGTCACGTAATAAGCCAGTTGTTCGTCGCTGCGCTGCATCGACTGGCCCACCGCCGCTTCAATGCGCTGGAGGCTGCCGATGAGCTTGTCGTTGGTGGCAGCGAACAACTGCACACCGTGGCCGAAGGCCTCGCCCAGCGCAGCCAGTTCGATAGCGCTGCCGCTGACCTGCGCGGCCACGTCTTCGCTGCGGTGCGCCTGCGCGCCCACCGTCTCGGCGAACTGGCGGCCCACCTGGTCGAGCACGCTGCTGGCCGACGAGACCAGCGATTCGATGGCGGCGCGCTGCTCGCTTGTGGCCTGCTGCACGGTCTGCAGCAGGCTGCCGATGTTGTTCATGAGGGTTGTGCGTTCCTGCAGAGCGAGGTTGTCTCGTTCGCCGAGCTGCGTGGTTTCGCGGCGCAGGTGCGCGATCACCTCGGCCGCGGCCTTGGGGGCTTCGGCGGCGGTGTCCAGCAACCTCTGCACAGCCGCCTCACCGCGGGCGGCTTCTTCGCCGCGCAGGTCGGCCAGCTCGTCACGCCAGCGCGTGGCGGTCTGCGCCAGCGTCTGGCCCACGGCCTGCTGCTGCGCCAGCGTCTGCGCGCCGAGTTGTTGCCACTCGGTCTGCAGGGTGGTCGCCATGGCCTGCAAGGATTGGGTCCACGCGGTCTGGCGCGCTTGTTCGTTGGCGCTTTGTTCGACCTGCGCGCGGGCGGCGCTGTCATGCACGCTGGCGATGAGCGCAGTGGAGCGCTGTTCGAAAGAATCGAAAAGCCCCTGCATCTGCGTGTGCACCGCTTCATGCACGCGCTCGTGCAAGCGCGAAGACTCGGCTGCGATGGCGGTCATGGCGTTCTCCACCACCGGCTGCAAGGTCTCGCCCGCGATGCGCGCACTGGCCGAGAGGCTCTCGCTGAGCGAGCGCGCCACCGACTGGCCGAGCGCCTCGTAAGCCGTGTTTGTTTCGCGGTTAAACGCTTCCTGGCGCGCCAGCAACTGCTCGTCGAGCTGCTGACCGCGCCGCTCCATCTGCTCCATCAGGGCCTGCAACTGGTTCACCAAGGCGGGCAACGCGCCGGCCTGCTGCTGCAAGGCCTTGAAGGTCTCATTGCGCTGGTGCGCAAGCGAGAACGGGTGGAACACGGTGGCAATCTTCGTATCGAGCTCGCGCACAAACTGCAGGCGTTCACGCCGGCTGACAGCCGACATGAGGCCCAGCATGGCCGATGTGGCCACACCCACCACCGAGGTGCCAAACGCCAGCCCCAGTCCTTTGATGGGCTCGGCCAGCGCCGAGCGGATGGCCTGCAGATCGGCTGTGCCCTCCAGCGTGAACACGGCACCACGGAAGGTGACGACCAGGCCCAGAAAGGTGCCCAGCATGCCCAGCATCACGAGCAGACCGATCAGATACGGCGTGAGCGCGAGACCTGGCAAGGCGCCGCGCTCTCCTTCGATGCGCGCACGCACGGGGCCTCGCAACGCGGGCGGCACGCGGTCAAGCCAGTCGCTCAACTGCGCCAGCGGTTGCGGCACCTCGGCCAATGCCCGTGACAGCGCAGCGGTGAGCGCGGAGTGGCGCCGGACCTCCTGGGCACCCAGCAGGTAGACCGCGCCGATGGCCAGCGTCATGGCCAGCGCGATGGCGCTGGTGCCGACAAAGCCCCAGCCGACCCAGACGATGGCGATGAGGCCGAGGGCAAAGGCGCTCAGAACGAAGAAGCGGTTCATGGAGTTGGGATTCATGGGTGTTGTGTCACTTCCTGGCTCAGGGCCTCGACCATGCCGACCACGGGCTGCAGGCGCAGGTCCAGCTCGGCCAGCAGCGTTTGCTGCAGCTCGTGTTCAAACAGCGGCTGCCAGCCGCCGGGGTGGGATTGGCGCAGCTGCGCAAAACGCGCCTTGAGAAAGCCGGGCACGCCGGCCAGCAGCCGTTGTTCGCGCCCACCCAGCATGGGTTCGATAACGGCGTCCAAAGCGGCGAGCTGGGCCAGCCGCGCCGAGGTGAGGGACAAGGTCTTGCGCACATGGCCGCGCAGTGCTTCGATGGCCATGTCCATGCGGCGTTGCTGCTCCAGGCAACGCTGGTGGTGTGGTGCAAAGCCGGCGTCGGTGTCGTCGGTGCCTTCATCGCCCGGCTCCAGCGGTGGGCTGGTGATCGCCTGGCTCAGCGTGGCGCGCACGCGCTGCAGCTCGGCCTGCACGGTGCTGGCGCTCGCCGGCACTGCGGGGCGCTGGGCGCGAGCCACGGCGGGCAGGGCCTGGTGGAGCGAACTCAGCGCAATCGCGTCTGCGACGTTGAACCACTGGCTCAGGCGTTCGGCCAGGTCATGGCGCGGCACGTCCGCCGGTGCGGCCTGCCAGCCGGCAAGCTGGCGCACCAGGGCCGAGCGGTTGAAGTTGCTGCGCAAAAAAGCATTCCTTGGCGCCACACAGGCGCAAACGGCATCAAGAACAAAGTGGATGGCCGACTTCGGGGGCGTGCACGCCCGTCAGCGGTGGTCAGGCTGGAGGACCAGTGACCAAGGCGACATTAGAAACGATCCGCCGGGCCGACTTGTAACTGCCGGCCAGTGCCGTAGGGAGCCAGAAAATTGACTCTGGCGGGCCAGCAAACTCATGGACTTTCACCCATTTGTGCCACGGTGTCAGCCGACGACTGGCTGAGTTGATGCGACCGGCCTTTTCCACTGTTGGAGTTCTTGCGATGGGGGATCCGTCCCTGGGGTGCTCAGTTCGCATGATTCATGCATGCCTTGATGCATCCCCTCGGCTACGGTGACGCCGATCAGCCATTTGCGGGCGCGCATTCCTCAAACGTGAACGACAGCCGCAGACAGGTCTCGGGCATTGTTTATCGAGGCATCGAATCGACACGACGTTGCCTTCCGGTCAGTGCGGCAAGCAGCCCTCGAACGGACGCAGTTCCTTCCGCAGGTGTCGCTCCAATACGTTCGTTGGAATGGGACATCTGAGGACGGCTTGCAACAATGGATCACTGCGGCACGCGCCGTGCATGATCAGATATCTGTCTGCCCGGAGATCTCGATTACGTCATCGATCTCAATGCCGAGGGATCCCACAGTTGATTCCAGCTTGGAGAGCCTGCGAATCGAAGGTCAGCTTCCCGACGCGGCCTCGTACTCAGAGGTCGTCAGAACAGGACAGTCCGCTCCCAACCGCACGCCCTGCCGGGTGAACATACA
>JBBQKZ010000032.1:0-31508 GCA_038327405.1 Burkholderiales bacterium
TTGCCAGTCACCGAGTTCGGGGTCGTAGGGGCTGTTGCCGTCACTCACGCCCGGCCCTGTTTCACTTGGCTGTCGGCATGACGAATTCAGCCCCTTTGGAAATCGATTCCGGCCAACGCTGCATGATCGATTTCTGCTTGGTGTAGAAGCGCACGCCCTCTTCGCCGTAGGCGTGCATGTCGCCAAACAGGCTCTTCTTCCAGCCACCAAAACCGTGCCAGGCCATGGGCACCGGGATCGGCACGTTGATGCCGACCATGCCCACTTGAATGCGGCGCGCGAATTCGCGCGCAACATTGCCGTCGCGGGTGAAGCAGCTCACGCCGTTGCCGAACTCGTGGTCATTGATGATCTGCACGGCCTGCGCAAAGTCAGCGACGCGCACGCAGCTGAGCACCGGACCGAAGATCTCTTCCTTGTAGATCTTCATGTCGGTCGTCACGTGATCGAACAGCGTGCCGCCCATCCAGAAACCGTTGCCGCAGCCTTCGCCGGTCTGTGCGGCGTCGAAACCCCGGCCGTCGACCAGCAGCTTTGTGCCTTCTTGGGCACCCGCCTCGATGTAGCCGGTGATGCGCTGGTGCGCGGCGGCGGTGACGATGGGGCCCATCTCGGCGGCCAGGTTGGTGCCGTTAAGCACTTTCAGCGCCTTCGTGCGCTCGATCAGCTTGGGCATGATCTTGTCGGCCACGTCGCCCACCAGCACTGCCACGGAGATCGCCATGCAGCGCTCGCCGGCGGAGCCGTAAGCCGCGCCAATGAGCGCGTCCACCGCCTGGTCCAGGTCGGCGTCGGGCATCACCACCATGTGGTTCTTCGCGCCGCCCAGGGCCTGCACGCGTTTGCCGTGGTGGGCGCCGGTCTCGTAGATGTAGTTGGCGATCGGCGTGGAGCCCACGAAGCTGATGGCCTTCACGTCGGGGTGCACCAGCAGCGCGTCCACCGCTTCCTTGTCGCCTTGCACCACGTTGAACACGCCGTCGGGCAAGCCAGCCTTCTTGAACAGTTCACCCATGAACAGCGAAGCCGACGGATCGATCGGGCTGGGCTTGAGCACGAACGTGTTGCCCGCGGCAATGGCCACCGGGAACATCCACATGGGCACCATCACGGGGAAGTTGAACGGCGTGATGCCGGCCACCACGCCCAGCGGCTGGCGCAGCGTCCAGTTGTCCATGCCGGTGGAGACCTGGTCGGTGAAGTCGCCCTTGAGCAGCTGCGGGATGCCGCAAGAAAATTCGATGATGTCGATGCCGCGCGCCACCTCACCCTGCGCGTCGGTGAACACCTTGCCGTGCTCGGCGGTGATCAGGTGGGCCAGCTCGTCCTTGTGCAGGTTCACCAGCTCCAAAAACTTGAACATCACACGCGCACGGCGGATGGGTGGCGTGTCGGCCCAGGCCGGGAACGCCGCTTGGGCGGCGGCCACGGCGGTGTTCACATCCGCCACGCTGGCCAGTGCGACCTGGCCGGTCACCGCGCCGGTGGCGGGGTTGAACACGTCCTGGCGGCGCGACGAGGTGCCTTGAGCCACCTGGCCGTGAATGAAATGATCGATTGAGCGGGGGGTGTTGGCCATGGTGGTCTCTTGTGAACAGGTCCGGGAAGTCAGGGCAGTGTAGGCACCGCACCCCCCTTCGCCTAGTGGCATGGCTTGAACTGATTGTTTGAAATGGTGAACAATCTGGCCATGGATGAGAAAAAAGTCGAAACCCTCTGGATGCACCTGCACTGGCTGACCGTGCTGGCGCAGCAGGGCAGCTACACAGCGTCAGCGCAACGCCTGGGTGTGAGCAAGGCGGCCATGAGCCAGCGCATCAGCGAGCTGGAGCGGGCTGCTGGTGTGCCTTTGGTGCAGCGCACCACGCGCAGCGTGCGCCTGACAGAAGCGGGGCAGCAGCTGGTGGAGGGCATGCGCGACCCTTTCGAGCGCATTGCGCAAAGTTTCTCCAGCGTGCGCGACCTCGCCGACGAGCCGGCCGGGCTGGTGCGGGTCACTGCGCCAGTGGCATTTGCGCGCCAGCAGCTGGTGCCCAGAATCGCGCCGTTCGTGCGGGCGCATCCCCGGATCCGGATCGAGCTGGACATGTCGGACCGGCTGAGCTCGCTGGCCACCGAAGGCTTCGATCTGGCGATTCGCCACACCGCCTCGCCGCCCGACACCCATGTGGCCTGGCCGCTGTGTCCAACACGGTCAGTGCTGGTGTCCAGCCGCGAGTATCTGCGCGACCATGGCACACCGGCCACCCCCCAGGACCTCGCCCGCCACGCTTGCCTGCACTACCCGCGCGCGCAAGACATGTCGGCCTGGCATTTCACGCCCGCCGAGGGGCGCAAAAAACTGCAGGCCCAGCGCATCACGGTGCCAGTGTCGGGTCCGTTCAGTGCCAACAACAGCGAAGCGCTGCGTGATGCAGCCATCGCGGGTCTGGGCATTGCGTTGGTGCCCGACTTCAGCGCCCAGGCGGCTTTGCAATCGGGCCAGCTGATGGAGGTGCTCAATGGCTGGTCATCCGTGGGCACGTTCAGCACCCAGATTTATGCCATTCGGCCTTACGCCAGCCATGTGCCGCGTTCGGTGTCGGCTTTCGTGGCCTGGTTGCGGGTGGCGTTGGCCGAAGGATTCGATGTGCGGGCAACGCCCTCCCGGACGCGGTGACGAACGGCATGCGGGGCGTGCCGCTTCTCGTTGGCCTGAAAGTTCTTGCTTTTACGAATTGATTGTCCCGATATATCTGCTTTTTCAGAACCCACGGGACGCCTACCCTACGCGGTACTCAATTTTTCTTGACGGAGACTCAGATGAAAAAGTGGATTTCCTTGCTGGCTGTGGTCATGACCCTCGGCCTGGGCGCGGCGCATTTCGATGCCGAAGCCAAGCGCATGGGCGGCGGCAAGTCGTTCGGCATGCAGCGCCAGGCGGCTCCTCCGGCCAAGGCACCCACTGCACCGACCGCCGCACCCGCCACGGCAGCCGCCGGTGGCGCAGCCGCGAGTACCGGCCGCAGCTGGATGGGCCCGATCGCGGGTCTCGCCGCCGGCATTGGCCTCATGGCACTGGCGTCGCACCTGGGTTTTGGTGAAGGCATGGCCAACATGCTGATGATTGGTCTGCTGATCGCGGCCGCCGTTGCGGTGTTCGGATTCATCATGCGCAAGCGCGCCATGGCCCAGCAGGGCGGTTCGGGTGGCCTGGCCTACGCGGCGGCTGGCGCCAACCGCCAGAGTGCGCCCGCCGTTCAGGCGTTTCGCACGCCGGTCACCTCCGGTGGTGGTTCGATGATTGGCAGCGCGGTCGGTGGTGGTGTTGCCAGCAGCATCCCGGCCGATTTCGACGTGGCCGCTTTCGAGCGCAACGCCAAGGTCAACTTCATCCGCCTGCAGGCCGCCAACGACGCGGGCAATCTGGATGACATCCGCGCCTTCACGACCCCAGAGATGTTTGCCGAGTTGCAGATGGACCTGAGCGACCGGGGCTCGGCCACCCAGCACACCGACGTGGTGCAGATCAACGCCGAAGTGCTGGAAGTGGAAGAGGGTCCTGCTCTGTACGTGGTGAGCGTGCGCTTCACCGGCGAGACGCGCGAGAACGGCGCCGCGCTGACGGAGCGCTTTGACGAGATCTGGCACCTGACCAAGCCGCGCCATGCCAACGGCGGCTGGCTGCTGGCCGGCATCCAGCAAAGCGCCTGATGCGGCGGCGGGGCCACGCCCCGCGACTGAAAAAATGACCAGGCCCCGACGCTCGCGCATCGGGGCCTTTTTTGTTGGCGTCGGTGTTTCAGGTCGGCTTGGGCTGCGCCGCCTGGCGCTGCAACCGGTCCCAATCTTTCAGGGTCTGTTGCAGCCGGTTCTTCGAGTCGGGGTGTCCCTTGCTGAAGGTTTTGGTGAGGAAGGAGCGCAGCCCTTCGTCGGGCGCTTGCGCTCCACCAGCCTTGAGTGCGTCGATGAGCATCATCACCACCTGAAAACTCTTGGCGCGCGCCGCCATGTGCAGCATGCCCTGACCAGTTGGCGTGCGGTCCTGCGGGTCGGCGCCGTGGTCCAGCATGTAGCGCACGAGCCCGGCCTTGCCTTCTGTGCAGGCCCAGTGCCAGGGCACGAGGCCGCCCTCGGCCGGGGCGCTGAAATCGGCGCCGGGCGCGAGCAGCTCGGGCGCCAGCGGCCAGCCCGAGGCCTTGATCATTTGTTGGGTCTTCCAGTCGGTCATCGGTTCGTGTTGTGGGTTGAATCCGGGTTATCGCATGATCCCACCGTCCCGACGCAATCCTGCACGCCGGCCCATGAATCTCTCCACCCAACTCGAAGCGTTGCCCCCTCTGCCTCATGCTTTGGTGCTGATTCGGCCAGGGTTTGTCTGCAAGCATCTCGTCCTCTGAATGCCTTCGGACTACATTCACGCCCGAGCCCTGTTTTGCAACACCCGTTTCGTTTTTCCCGGGCTCGGGTAAACCTTGCTTGACAGGGAATTGGGCGCCGCAGGATCATCCCCTCGGTCCAAAGTTCCTTTGACTGGCTCAACGAAACCGACCCGTGCGCTGCGCCATCCCGCGCCATCCACATCGTCCATCGAGAACGTCGTGTTGTCCCGCTCCTCCAGTCCTCTGTCTGCCGTTGCCCGGGCCAGCGCTCAGCCGGCTTTGGCCACACTTGTTTACCGCAGCCGCTGCGTCACGCCGCTGGACGATCCGGCGCTGCAGCAGTTGGTGAGCGCCGCGCTCCAGCGCAACCAGGCCGAATCGGTCACGGGTCTGCTGATTTACGACGGTGGACGTTTCCTGCAATGGCTGGAAGGACCGGCCGACAGCGTGGACCGCATCTGGCGGTCGATCCAGGCCGATGGCCGACACACCGACGTGGAAATTCTGGGCCGCATGCCCAGCACGGTGCGCTGCTTCCCCGATTGGGGCATGAAGCTGGGCGACCGCGACCCGAACGAGCGCCCCAACGCCGCCAACGACGCGCGCATGAGCCAGCCACACAACCTGCTCGACCTGCTGCGCAGCCAGCAGGGTGTGCCGCACGCGCTGCCCACCGACCTGTGGCAAAAAGCGCCGGTGCAGCCCGCGTTCGAGCACGAGTTTGCGCGGCTGGACCACGAAATCCTCAAGCGCGTGGTGGACTCCACCGTGCTGCCCCACGTGACACCGCGCTACGGTGTTGAACAGCCCCTGCACATGGCGGCCGAACCCGATCCCCGCATGGCCAGCCTGGCACGCCTGCTGGTGGCAACCGACCCGGCCGAGGCGTTTGCGCTGCTGGACATCCTGCACGCCGAGGCCGGCTCGCTACGCGCTTCGTGCATGTGGGTATCCGAGCCAGCGGCGCGTGATCTCGGCGACCTCTGGGCCTCTGATGAGGTCTCCGAATTCGACGTGACGCTGGGCCTGGGCCGGCTGCAGCAGTCGTTTCGCAAGCTGTGCCTGGAGGCCGACCACAACGAACGCCCGCTGGAGCGCATGCAAGGCCGCATCCTCATTGCGCCGCTGCCGGGCGAACAGCACCTGATGGGCGCGGTGTTCGACGCCGAGATGATGTGGCGCGAAGGCTGGGACACGCGCTGTGAGTTTCCCGAAAACACCGCGGCCCTGACCAAACTGGTCAAGCGCGAGTGGTTCGATGTGGTGGACCTGTCGCTGAGCCTGGCCTTCAACCGTGAAGACTGGATGCCGCGCATGGCCAGCACCATCAGCGCGGTGCGCAGCGCCTCGCTCAATCCGGCGTTGGTGGTGGTGGTGCGCGGACGCGTGTTCTTCGACCACGACGAGCCGCTGCCCGATGTCATCCACAGCGTGGGCGCCGATGGCGCGAGCACCGCAGCGGTGCTGGTCGTGCCTTCCTTTCAGGCCTCGGCGGCTCGCGGCTGAAGCCGTTGCACCGGCACCCCGGCCGCCAGCAGCTGCCCGGTGATGCCGCGCGATGCAGGGCGCACCACCAGCCAGCGAACCGGGTGCGCAAACCGGGTTGATGACCGCGCCATCCCTGTGATGGCGTCCAACAGCGCGTCCTCAGGCCAATCCACCGCCACCACGAACGTTGCCCTGCGCGGTTCGAACCCCGCAAGCGCAGTGCGTGCGGATGACTCATTGAGCACGTAGCCGCAGTCCCACGGGTCTGAAGCCTGGCGGCGGCGCCACCCCATCACATCGCAAGCCTTCACCCGCGCGCGCAGCAGCAGGCCGGCCAGCGCGCCGCCGGCCGCCAGCAGCTGGTGGCTGCCGTCCAGATGCCGGCTGAAGGTTTCGACCACCCCGTCTTCCGGGCTGCCAGGCGCGGCCGTCCACAGCGCCACAGACAGCCCTGGGCCGGCGTCTTCGCTCATGCACCAGGCTTGCAGTGGTGCCCACAACGTCTGCTGCGCGGTGGTCGGCGCCTGCAGCGGCGGGCTGGTTTGGCCTGGTGGCGCCACGCTCAGGGCCGCACGGTCGTAGCGCGCTAGCAGGGTGGCCAGCAGGTGAGGGGGTCGAGCTTCAGCCACGCGTTGGCTGTGCCAGGAAAAAGCGCAGCATTTCGGCCGATGCATCGGGGCCTGCGTTGTCGGTGTAGGAGCCCGCGGCATCACCGCCCGACCAGGCGTGACCCGCGCCGTGCACGGTCCATTGCTCCACACGGACCCGGCCGTCGTCGTCGGCATGCATCTGGCGGGTGTAGCGGCGTCCGCCTGCAGCCGTGCCGGTTTCGCTGCGCGTGTTCAGGGGGTGTTCGGCTTGGCCCGCCTGCTCGGTGATGTGCTCGCCATTGCTGTGCTGCACGGTGTGGTCGCGGTCGCCGTGGAACACGATGGTGGGAACAGCGTGGGCGGGATGGCGCCGCGGGTCGTCGGCGGTGCCGGGAAGGTGGCCACGGCCCAGCACGCTGCGGCCCTTCATGGCGGCCATGGCTGAGGGGATGTCGTGCGCAGCGGCATACGGCAGCCCCGAATGGGCACCCACCGCGGCGAACAGGTCGGGCCAGGTCTCACCCAGAATCACCGCCATGGCGGCACCGGCGGACAGGCCGGCCACGAAGATGCGCTGCGCGTCCACCGGCTGCTCATCCATGACGGTTCGCACCATGGCGGCGATCAATGCCGGCTCGCCACCCTCGCGCACCTGGTCTTGTGGGCGAAACCAGTTCCAGCATCGCGACGCGTTGGCGCTGGTCGATTGTTCGGGGTAGAGCACCATGAAGCCGTGTTCGTCGGCCAGGCGGTTCATCCGGGTGCCGGCGGCAAAGTCGTCGGCCGACTGGGTGCAGCCGTGCAGCATCACGACCAGCGGCCGCGCGCCACTGGCCGCGCCCGAGCGCACGGCTGGCCGGTAGAGCTTGTAGTCGCGCGCGCCGGCGGGGTGCTGCAGCGTGCGGCGGACGAACGCGCCGGCACCGGGCGCTACCGCGGGTTTCGACGCGATATCGCGCGCGGCCACGTCGATCACGTCGCCGTCTGCGCCAGCCGGTGCACCCACCGACCCACTCCCCAGGCCGGCCGACGCCAGTGCCTTGCGGATGGTCTCGGTCACGCCTTTGAGTGGCCCGCTGCGGGTGTCGAGCCCGGCTTGGGCGAGTGCTTTGCCGATGGTGTCGTTGATGTTCATGGCCAGGGTCGGCGGGATGGGTGTTTTCAAGGGGTGTGTTTCGTCAAGGGGGAAGAAGATTCAGACGGTGCGGGGTGCCAGCGCGCGGCGAACTGCAGGGCTGGCGTGGAAGGCGCCCAGCACCGACACGGTTTCGATGGCGGCCAGGGCCAGTTCGGGCGAGACATCGTCGTCGATGCGCGCCAGCCCCACCACCTGGATGCGCAGGCGTTCGCCGGCGGCGACGGTGCGCTCCAGCTCGGCGCGGGTGAGGTGCTGCAGGCCCAGCGTCAGTGTCTTGCGCGCCACGGTTTGCCGGAGTGTGTCGGCGTGGGTGGCCAGCAGATTGCGCACCGCCATGCGCACCAGGTCGGAGCGGTTGGAGTAGAAACCTTCCTGCACCAGCAGGTCGACCTGGCCGAGATCGACCACGCCGAGGTTGATGGTCATCTTTTCCGAATCGCCCACCCGGGGGCGGACCTCATTCAGCCGGTTTGTCATTGTGATGCCATCCATGTGGATTCCATATGGATGGCATTTAAGCACGTTTCGGCGGATGGCGAGAGCGTGGCCGCCGCACAACGCACCGGTGCGCTGGCGAACAGCGCGATACTCGGCGCGCCCCCAAACTCCCGGCCGTGAACATGACAACACCCGCCCAACCTGCCAACCCCGCTGCGACCGAATCCACCTCCAGCGAGCCGCAAGCGCTCGCGGCGCTGGCCACGCCGGCGGTGTCGGCCCCGCTCACACTGCGCCTGATGCTGGCCGCTGTGACGGCGGCCTTTTTCTGGATCCTGCTGCCCTTCTTCGGCACGATTCTTTGGGGCTCCATCATTGCCCTGATGTTTGCGCCGCTCTACCGCTGGCTGCTGCCGCGCATGAACCACCGGCACACGCGCGCCGCGCTGGCGACCATGGGCGCTGCCATGCTGGTGGTGGTGCTGCCGGCGGTGCTGGTGCTGATCTCTCTGGCGCGCGAGGCCACGCAGATGTACGCCCGCATCCAGTCGGGCGAGGTGAATCCGGCGCTGATGCTGCGCGGGCTGTTCAATGCACTGCCCGACGGGCTGATCGCGTTTCTGCGGCGCTTCGGTCTGGGCAATTTCGATCAGGTGCAGCGCAAGTTCAACGCCTTGCTTACCCAGGGCAGCGAACTGATCGCCACGCACACCTTCAACTTCGGCCAGGACCTGTTCACGCTGGTCATCAGCCTGTTCATCACGGTGTACCTCGCGTTTTTTTTCACGCGCGATGGCGCCAGCATCGTGCGCAGCATCCGCATGGCGATTCCGCTGCCGCCCGACCACAAGCAGGAACTGCTGGAGCGCTTCGGCACCGTGCTGCGCGCCACCGTCAAGGGCAACCTCGTGGTGGCGCTGGTGCAGGGCATGCTGGGCGGCCTGGCGTTCTGGGTGCTGGGCGTCAATGGGGCGCTGCTGTGGGCGGTGCTGATGGCCGCGCTCTCGCTGCTGCCCGCGGTGGGTGCGGGTTTGGTGTGGGTACCGGTGGCGCTGTACCTGTTTGCGGTGGACCAGGTCTGGCAGGGTGCGGCGCTGGTGGCCTGGGGCGTGCTGGTGATCGGGCTGGCCGACAACGTGCTGCGCCCGCTGCTGGTGGGCAAGGACACCGGCATGCCCGACTACCTTGTGCTCATCACCACGCTCGGTGGCATCGCGGTCATGGGGCTCAACGGTTTTGTGATGGGCCCGACCATCGCGGCCATGTTTGTCGCGGTCTGGCACATCCAGACCACCACTCGGTCGACCATTCCGCCGCACAGGCCCTTGGTGGTGGCACCGCCAAAGGAGGTGGTGGCAGAAGCGCCGGTGGATTCCGCAGCGCCCTGAGGCCTGGCCTCAGCCGAGCGCCTGCAGCTCCTTCAGAAGGCGCTCCCGCACCGTTTGCATGCCGCGGTAGTGCACCACGGCGTCGCTCATGGAGTGCAAGGTCTCGCGCAGCCCGCTCGCGCGGTCGGGTTCGAGCGACAGCACCTCCACCAGACCGCAGACCATGACGCGGATGAAGAACACGGCCCGCTGGTGCGCGGGCAGCGGCAGCGTGGTCTGGCGCTCGACGCGAAAGAACACCTGATCGATCAGCCGCCCCGAGCCTGAAGCCCCTGCCTGCAGCAGCGCGTCGTCCCAGCGAGCGCGGCGGGCCTCGGGGTGCTGGGACAGGTCGGCGCCGGGCGTGAGCAGCCACACATGGCGCAACATCGGGGCCTTGCGAAACGCCATGTCGACGATGCCGCGCGCCCCTTCCTGCAACAGCGCGTTGTCGGCCACCGGCGCGTGGATGGCAGTGAAGTCCAGGCCGAGCTTGTCGGCCGGGTTCCAGTTTGACGGAAAACACACCGCCAGAAAGCGCGCCCGCATGCCCGCCGGCTCGTCGTGCAGGATCACAAAATCCTCCTGCATGCCGCCCGCCAGCGCCTTTGCTGTGGCGTCAAGGTGCACACCGGTCTGCGCTGCGTAAGCCTGGGCAATGGTTTGCAGCACCTGGGCGTCGGGTTCGCCGGGCAGGGCGTTCGGGCCCAACGCCTGGAGCACAGCGGCCTTCTCATCGGCGTAGGCACCCGCCAGCGCGTCGCGCACAAAAAGCGGCGGTCTGTCGACTTCGGGTGCAGCGGGCAGGCGCTTGAGACCAGGGTGCATGCGAAACGGACGGGTCACGGGCCAGGGCATGTCGTGGGCGGGCGTCAGGGTCGTCATGGTGCGTCGATCTTCCCGCAGACCCGAGCAGTCGTTGGCGCCACTTTCTGACCACAATGCAGTCCATGAAAAACACCCGCGTGACAACCCTGGTGGGCCTGATGGCCTGGTTCGGCGTTCTGCTGCTGCAGGTGCTGTCGCTGCAACTGGCTGTGGCCAACGGCAAGTCGGTGGGTGACGGGCTGGTGGTCTACCTCGGCTATTTCACGGTGCTGACCAATCTGCTGGTGGCCGTCAGCCGCGCGCGAATCAAACAGCTGGCGCGCTGAGCAGGCTCTGCACCAGCGGGTGCTGCACCTTGCGCGCGGTGCCGATGGCGTAGAAGTGCTCACGCACACCGTCGCACGGGCCGATCCACTGCAGGCCATAGCCCTTTGACAGCTTCTCGCGCATGCGCTCGGAGGCCGGGAACACGCCCATGCCCGAGGAGCCAAAGGTGGCCAGCAGCGCGCTGTCTTCAAACTCACCCACAACACGAGGCAGCACGCCATGGTCTTCGAACCACTGGTCGATGCGCAGGCGCACCGAGGCGTGGGCCGTGGGCAGCAGCACGGGAACATCGGCCAGGCTGCCGGGGAACCCTCGCCGCGTCTGGGCCAGCCATTCCTTGGGCGCGTACCAGCCCAGGGCCGAAGAGCCCAGCGCATGGCTGTAGAGCCGCAGGTTGGGGTTGGCGGGGGCGGGCCGGTCGGCCAGCACCACGTCCAGCCGGTGCAGCGCCAACTCGGCCAGCAGGTCGTCGAACTCGCCTTCGTGGCACAGCAGGCGCAGGTTCGGCTCGGCGAGTGCGGGCTCCAGCAGGTCGCGCACGGCGAGTTTGGGCAGCCCGTCGGAAATGCCCACGACCAGCCGGACCTCGCTGGCGCGCGTGGCGTCGCGCAAGGCGGCGGGCAATTGCTCGCCCAGATGGAAGATCTGCTCGGCCACTTGCAACGCGGCTTGCCCGGCCTCGGTGAGCGCCAGTCCGCGACCCGCTGGTTTGAACAACGCGTGGCCGAGCGACTGCTCCAGCAGGCGCACCTGCGCGCTCACCGTCTGCACCGCCATGCCCAGACGGGCGGCGGCGTGCGACATGCCGCCTTCCTTGGCCGTGACCCAGAAGTAGTACAGGTGCTTGTAGTTGAGTTCCGAGTTCATTGTTCGACTTTATAAGAGTTTTCTGCAGCGATTTTCTGCTTTTTCGGATGAGAGCGCACGCTTATTCTTGCGCCCTTCGATCCACTCAGGAGTCCATCATGGAAAACGCTTCCCGCAGCACCGCCCTGGCCCGCCGCATGGGCGCCGCCTCCGCCACCGACGCCACTCCGGCACAGACCACGCGGGTGCTCAAGAACACCTACGCGCTGCTCTCGCTCACGCTGCTCTTCAGCGCGGGTGTGGCCGCCGCCACCGTGGCCAACGGCTGGCCAGCTCCTGGCCTGGTGATCACGCTGGTGGGCTATTTCGGTCTGCTGTTCGCTGTGCACAAACTGCAGAACACCGGCTGGGCGCTGCCCGCCGTGTTCGCCTTGACCGGCTTCATGGGCTACACGCTGGGCCCCATCCTCACCCACACGCTGGGTCTGCCCGGTGGCGGCCAGACCATCGTGGCTGCACTGGGCGCCACCGGCGCGACCTTCCTGGGCCTGTCGGCGTATGTGCTGACCACGCGACGCGACTTCAGCTTCATGGGCGGCTTCCTGTTCGCAGGCTTGGTGGTCGCGCTGGTGATGGCGCTGGCGGCGTTCTTCTTCAGCATGCCGGCCCTGGCCCTGGCCGTCTCGGCCCTGGTGGCGCTGCTGTCGGTCGGCATGATCCTGTTCGAGACCAGCCGCATCGTCAACGGCGGCGAGACCAATTACGTGCTGGCCACTGTGGGTCTGTTCGTTTCGCTGTTCAACCTCTTCACCAGCCTGCTCAGCCTCATGGGTCTGGGCAGCAACGACTGACACACCCCCCATCCAGAATCAGGAGCACACCATGCGAACCTACCCATTGAACAGCCCGCAGGCGGCCGCCCGCCTGCTTGCCATGGCCCTGGTGGCCGACGGCAACTACGCCCTGAGCGAGGTCAGGGCGCTCGACCGGCTGGATGCCGCGCGCAAGCTGGGCCTGCAGCCGCAGGAACTCAAGACCGTGATCGAGGCTTTCTGCGAAGACCTGCTGCTGGGCGCACAGGGTGAGTGGCTGGGCTCGTCGCAGCTCGACCCTGCCACGCGCCAGCAATTGCTCAACGAGGTCACCGACGACGCGCTGCGTTCCAACATCGTGGCCTTGTGTGTCGCCGTGGTCGAGGCCGACGGGCATCTCGCCGATGGTGAGACCGCCATGCTCGACAGCCTCACGCGCGCCTGGCGCCAGACGCCAGAGCACCGCCGACATCCCGAAGGAGCCTTGTCATGAAAACCATCGTCTGGGGCGTCTTCGCCTTTCTCACGGTCTGCTGGACCGCGCTGGTTGCGTTGTCGGTGCAAATCACCCAATGGCTGCTGGGTGCCGCTGGCTCGGGCCACGCCACGGCCGCCGCTTCTGCGGTGGGCGAGTGGCCGGTGCCTGCCTGGGCCGCACTTTGGGTCGATCCCGCATGGCTGCAATCCCTGCAGGCCATGTGGCTCGACCTCGTTCAATGGCTGGGCCAGGTGGCGCCGTCAAGCGACGGCCTGATGGGCTGGATCACGCCGCTGCTGTGGACCGGCTGGGGTCTGGGCATGCTGTGCCTGCTCGTGCCCGCCCTTGGTCTGCACTGGCTGGTGGGCCGGTTGGACAAGCCCACCACGCTGCGCGGCGTGCCGGTGCAGGGCCGCGTTTGAGCGAACGGCTCGCCCGGACTTTGCGCCGCGCGGCCCGCGAGCACGCGGTCAGCGCCCGGGTGCCATCCGCCGACCCGGCCGACCTGCGCCTGAACCTCGCCGACTTGCTGCGCCTGCACGGCGACAGCTCGACCGCCGTGGTGCTGATGCTCATGGCGCTGCTCACCGTGGTGCCGATCGCCGGCGCGGGCACGGTGCTCAGCCTGGGCATCCTGGCCATCGCCTGGGGTTGGGCGCGTGGGCACGACTCGGTGGATCTGCCACAGCGACTCGGAGCGCTGAGCCTGAACGAGCGCTGGACCGGACGCTGCCTGCACGGCCTGGCCTGGATGTACGGGCAGGCCAACCGCAGGCTGCGCCCACGCTGGTCAATCTGGAGCCACGCCGCCACGCGCTGGGGCTGGAGCGTGTGGATCGCCTTGATGGGCGTCGTGATCTTTCTGCCCCTGCCGCTGGGCAATGTGTTGCCCAGCCTGAGCCTGATCCTGCTGAGCCTGGGCTGGATGTTTCGCGACGGCGTTGCGCTGTTGGTCTCCGCCCTCACGGGGCTTGCCGCCCTGGCCTACACCGCCTCGCTGGCCCATCTGCTGGTGCAACTGGTGGACCGCGCCCGGGGCTGGCTGCCCATCTGAGGCCTGCAGCGGCAGGGTGAAGCGTTGCGGGTGCGGCGCCTAGAATCGGCGCACACTCACCGGACCCCCGTTTGACGCCTGCCGCCACCACCGCCCGCCCCGCCGACACCTGCCCGCTGTATGTGGACCTGGACGGCACGCTCACGCCCAGCGACACGTTGTACGAGTCGGTGATGCTGTTCATCCGGCGCAACCCGCTGAACCTGCTGCGCCTTTTTGCGTGGCTGCTGTTGGGCAAGGCGGGCTTCAAGCTGAAACTGGCCAACGCCGTGCGTCCCGACCCGTCGCGCCTGCCGTACCACGAGCGCTTCTTGCAGTACCTGCGCGAAGAACATGCGCGCGGTCGCAGCCTGGTGCTGGCCAGCGCCGCCGATTCACGCATCGTGCGGGACGTGGCAGCGCACTTGAAACTGTTTGACGACACGCTCGGCACCAACGCCCGCGCCGACGGCGTGAATCTCAGCCGTGGCAACAAGCGCGATGCGATCGCTGCCCATGCGCAGGCGCGTGGACACAGCAGCTGGGCCTATGCCGGCAACAGCAGCGACGACATCGCCGTGTGGCAGGGCAGCGCGCAAGCGGTGGCCGTGAACGCACCGGCCAGCGTCATCACAGCGTTGCAACAGGTGCATCCGCAAGCGCGGGTGTTTGAGCGTGAACCGCTGCGTTTGAAAACCGTGCTGCGGGCCATCCGCCTCAAGCAGTGGTCGAAGAACGCGCTGCTGTTCATCCCGCTGCTCGCCTCGCACCGGCTCGACCCCGAACTCTGGGCGCTCGTGTTGATGGCCTTTGTGGCCTTCGGCCTGTGTGCGTCGGCCACCTACCTCTTCAACGATCTGCTGGACCTGCCCAACGACCGCGCGCACCGCCTCAAGCGCCACCGCCCGCTGGCCGCGGCCACCATCAGCATTCCACTGGCGGTGATGCTGGGCAGCGTGATGCTGTTGCTGGCTTTCGTGCTGGCCTGGGCGGTGTCGCCGGCCTTTGCCGCCATGCTGCTGGTCTACACCGTCACCACGCTGGCCTACTCGATGGTGCTCAAGCGCCTGGCGCTCATCGACGTGCTGGTGCTCTCGGGCCTGTACACCTTGCGCATCGCGGCCGGCGCGGTGGCGGCCCAGGTGGCGCTGTCCAACTGGCTGGCTGCGATCTCGATCTTTCTGTTCCTGAGCCTGGCGCTGGTCAAACGCTGCGCCGAACTCGAAGAGCTGGACGACGAACGCACCACGCTCGCACCCGGGCGCGGTTACCAGCCGCGCGACCTGCCGTCGCTGCGCGCCATGGGCATGGCCAGCGGGTTTCTGGCGGTGATGGTGCTGGCCCTGTACATCGACAGCCAGAACAGCGAGATGCTCTACGCGCAACCCGAGTGGCTGTGGGCAGCAGCCCCCGTGTTGCTGCTGTGGGTCATGCGCATCTGGCTCAAGACCGGGCGGCGCGAGCTGCACGGCGAGGACCCACTGCAGTTCGCACTGAAAGACCCCTTCAGCTGGATGACGCTGCTTGCCATGGGCGCTATCGGCCTGGCAGCCACCACCGGACTCTGAGACATCCATGAAATCCATCGCGATCGGTCTTGCCGTCTTCTGTGTGCTGCTGTCTTCGGCCGCACAAATCGCCATGAAACGCGGCATGGGCGCACCCAGCGGCGCAGACGTGGGCGCCACCTATCTGCACGCGCTCACCAGCCCCATGGTGTGGCTGGGTCTGGTGCTGTATGGCGCCAGCGCGGTGCTGTGGTTGTGGGTGCTCTCGCGCCTGGACGTGAGCCTGGCCTACCCGCTGGTGAGCCTGGGTTTTGTGGTGACCATGGCGCTGGGTGTGTTGTGGCTGGGCGAGCCCTTTTCGTGGCTGCGCGTAGCGGGCTGCACGCTGATCGTCGTCGGTGTTTCGCTACTCGCCATGGACGCCTGAACCAGCCATGCGCGCCTCCGAGTTCTCCGCACACGCCAGCCGCCAGATCTTCTGGTCGACCTTCGCCGTCACGCTCGGCTTGAAGATTGCGCTGGCGGCGGGTTTCCCGTTCACCGGCGACGAAGCCTTCTTCTACCAGTGGGGCGTGTTCCCGGCCTGGGGTTACTCCGACCACCCGCCCATGGTGGGCTGGCTGCTCGCGGTGTTGCGCCAGATCAGCGAACACCCGCTGGTGTTGCGCAGCTTCACACTCATCGTCACCAGCGTGATCGCGCTGGGCATCGTCGATGCGCTGCGCCGGTGGTTGCCCGACGAGAGCGAGTCCAGCGCCTGGCTGGCCGGTGCGGTGTACCTGGCCATGCCCTGGAGCTGGATGTTCGTGCTGGTGACCACCGACACGCCGCTGATCTTCTTCATGGCGCTCTCGGCCTGGGCCTACCTGCGGGCCGACACCAGCGCCACGCGCAATCTGCCCTGGTATGCGCTGGCGGGTTGTTTCCTGGGCCTTGCCTTTCTCTCCAAGTACTTCGCCGCGCTGCTGGGCTTTGCCTATGCGGTGCACTGCTTTGGCTGGCGGCGCGAGCGCTGGTGGGCGCCGTTCCTGATCTTCGCGCTGGCCCTGCCGTCGATTGCGCTCAACGTGGCCTTCAACGCCACGCACGGCTGGACCAACGTGATGTTCAACGTGTTCAACCGCAACGAAGGCTCGGCATGGTCGCTCAAGACCTTCGGCACCTATGTGGCCATGGCGGTCTACCTGCTGACACCTTGGTTGCTCTGGCGCAGCGCGGTGGCCCGCCCGACCGTTGGTACCTCGGCCACCACCCGCACCACACTGGCTGTGCTCTGGCTCTTCCCCATTCTGGTGTTTGCGCTGCTGAGCACACGCCGCACCATCGGCCTGCACTGGGTGCTGGGTTTCGTGCCGCTGTTCGTGGTGTGGGCAGGGCTGCGGCTGGAAGCGAGGCCATTGCGCAGCGCCTTGAAATGGACGGTGGCGCTCTCGGTGCCACACTTGCTGGTTGTCGCAGCCATTGCCTGGGCACCATTGGCCTGGTGGCAGCCCTTCAAGATTCACGACCGTGCGGTGTTCCTGCGCGAGACGCCTGCGGTGGTGGCCGCGCTGCGCCAGAACCTGCCGGCCGGCGCCACCCTGATGGCGCGTACCTACAACCCTGCGGGCATGCTGGCGTTTCACCACGGCGCCTACGTGCCGGTGTTCGGCGTGGGTCGCCACCACGCTCGGCAGGACGACCAGATCGTGGATTTTCGCTTGTACGACGGTAAGCCGATCCGCGTGTTTCTGTACGACGAACCCGTGCTCGCCGAGTTCACGCCGTACTTCGAGCGGGTGAGTGTGAAGCGTTTCGAGGTCGAGGGCGTGCCGTTCTTTGCGTTGGATGGGGTGGGGTTCCGGTTTCAGGCTTACCGCGACGGGGTGCTGGCCGTTGTTGCGCAGGAGTTTCACGACGTGCCTGCTTGGCTGCCGGTGTTGGGGAGTCCTTTTTGTGAGCGGTATGGGTTTGTTGCCTGCTCGCCTTCTCGCTTGAAGTGAGATCAAGAAGAAAACGGAACCCGCGCCGCGACCGCACACATCAACTCATACCCAATCGTCCCCGCCGCACCCGCCACCTCGTCCACCGGCAACACGCCACCGGCAGCAGACCGCCCCCACAACACCACCTCCGACCCGATCCCGGCGACATCGAGACCGGAGAGGTCCACCGTCACCATGTCCATGCTGACCCGACCCACCACCCGGGTTCGCACGCCATCCACCAGCACCGGCGTGCCATTGGGCGCGTGCCTCGGATACCCATCCGCATAGCCACACGCCACCACGCCGATCCGCATGGCTTTGTCAGCCGTGAAGGCCGAGCCGTAGCCCACGGTGTCGCCCGCCTGCAAGCTCTGCACACCGATGATGCGGCTCGACAGGGTCATGGCCGGTTGCAGGTTCCAGCCGGCCGCTGAGCGGGCGGGGAAGTCGGGTGCGCTGCCATAGAGCGCAATGCCTTCGCGAACCCAGTCGGCGGCCAATGTGCTCACGCCTTCGCCGCGCAAGGCATCGCCGGGATTCCTCAACAAGGCGGCGCTGTTGCACAGCGTGCGCTCGCCCGGCAGGTCGGCGGTGGCCGCTTCGAACGCGGCGACCTGGTGCGAGATACCGCGTGGGCCGTCGGCATCGCTGAAGTGCGTCATGAGCGAGATCTCGTCGACCTGCGGCAGTGCGTTGAGCCGTGCCCAGGCGCTGCGAAAGGCGTTGGGGGTGAAGCCCAGACGGTTCATGCCGCTGTTGAGCTTGAGGAACACGCGGTGCGGTGCCAGCGTCTTGTGTGCGGCCAGCCAGTCGACCTGTTCGGTGCAATGCACCGTGTGCCACAGGTGCAGGCGCGAGCACAACTCCAGGTCGCGCGGTTCGAACACACCTTCAAGCAACAGGATCGGGCCGCGCCAGTCGAGCGCGCGGATGCGTTCGGCCTCGGCCAGATCGAGCAGCGCGAAGCCGTCGGCTGCGCGCAAGGCCTCGAAGCAGCGCTCGATGCCGTGGCCGTAGGCATTGGCCTTGACCACCGCCCAGACCCGCGCATCGGGGGCACAGTCGCGGGCGCGTTGCAGGTTGTGGCGCAGGGCTTCGGGGTGGACGGTGGCGAGGATGGGGCGGGGCATGGGCGGGCGGGCGTGAGGTCCGTCATCGAAGGGCGTTGCACGCGAGGGCAACGCCGGTGTATTCGTGGTTGTTTCAGGGTAGCGTGCTATAACCCCGCATCCCGTGGAGACACCTGTCAACTGTCGCATAAAAAAGCCGCTGCGACCCGCTCAGCCCCTCTCTGCTGAAGCCACCCGGCGCTCAAAATCATCGCCATGAAGCGCGGCTTCTACACCATCATGACGGCGCAGTTCTTCAGTTCGCTGGCGGACAACGCGCTGTTCGTGGCCGCCATTGAACTGCTGCGTACGCGCGGTGCGCCCGAGTGGCAAAGCGCAGCCCTCGTTCCCCTGTTTGCCCTGTTCTACGTGGTGTTGGCGCCCTTCGTGGGCGCGTTTGCAGATGCAAGACCCAAAGGCCAGGTCATGTTCATCAGCAACGCCATCAAGGTGGTGGGCTGCCTGCTCATGCTCACCGGCGTGCATCCGCTGCTGGCCTACACGCTGGTGGGCCTGGGTGCTGCGGCATATTCGCCGGCCAAATACGGCATCCTCACCGAGCTGCTGCCACCGTCACAACTCGTCAAGGCCAACGGCTGGATCGAAGGCCTGACCATAGCCTCCATCATCCTGGGCGTGCTGCTCGGCGGTCAGCTGGTGAGCCCGTGGATCTCGGCCCACTTGCTGGCAGTCGACATCCCCGGCTTCCACACCGGCATCCACCACCCCGCGCAAGCCGCCGTGGCCGCGCTGATGTTCGTCTACATGCTGGCCGCCTGGTTCAACACCCGCATCCCGCTCACTGGTGTGACGCCACGCCCCATGCCCTCGAACCCCTGGGCCCTGCTGCCCGATTTCTGGCGCTGCAACAGCCGCCTGTGGCGCGACCGGCTGGGGCAAATTTCGCTGGCCACCACCACCTTGTTCTGGGGCGTGTCGGGCAACCTGCGCTACATCGTTTTGGCCTGGGCCGGTGCGGCGCTGGGCTACAGCACTACGCAGGCGTCCGCGTTGGTGGGTGTGGTGGCGCTCGGCACAGCGGTGGGTGCGGTGGTGGCTTCCATGCGCATGCGACTGGACCAGGCCACGCGCGTCATGCCGCTGGGCATTGCCATGGGTGTGCTGGTGATCCTCATGAACTTCATCGACAACGTGTGGGTGGCCGCGCCTTTCCTGGTGCTGCTCGGCGGTCTGGGCGGATTCCTGGTCGTGCCCATGAACGCCCTGCTGCAGCACCGCGGTCACAACCTCATGGGCGCGGGCCGTTCCATTGCCGTGCAGAACTTCAACGAGCAGGCCTGCATTCTGACCCTGGGTGCGCTTTATGCATCCTCCACCGCCTGGGGCTGGTCGGCTTTTGCGGCCATCACCGCCTTCGGTGTGCTGGTGGCCGGCTTCATGGCGGTGATTGCGCTGTGGCACCGGCACAACCAGCGCGTGCATCCGCACGAGCTCGAGCGCCTTTTAGAGATTGCGCGGCGCGACGACCTTCACGGCTAAAAGCCCACGTTCGTGGGCGCGAAGCCGTCCAGGCTCACCAGCCGGTGTTGGGCCAGCACCTTGTAGAGGTCCCCCTCGCTCACCGAGCGCGACAGGTAGGCGTCGCTGCCGGCCAGGCCCGCCTTCATGCGGTCCATGCTGCCGGCGGTGGGGGCGAACATGATCACAACCGGTGCGCCCTTGGGACCTTTGGTCTGCTTGGCGGAGCGGCAGATCTGGTTGGCGTCGGGCTCGCCTTTGAGCCGGTCGATCACCACCAGGCGGTACGGGTTGGCCTTGAGCATCACGAGCGATTGCGCTGCCTCGCGCGACCAGTCGATGGTGAGGCCGTAGCGCTTGAAGCGTTTGAGCAGGATGCGGCCTTCCACCAGACTCTCGGCCACCAGCAGCATGTCGCCGTGCGCCACCTCGGGCACGGCGGCCTTGTCGGTGCTGATCCGTGAGCGCGGCGCGCGGGTGGCGCGGGGTGCGGGTGGGGAGGGCAGGTCGTCCAGCCCACCGAAGTCCGTCAGGCGCATCGTGCCCTGGCGGTTGCCCGCTGCGGCCGCACGCTGCGGCGGCGGCGCGGGCATGGCCGCCAGCGCGCGTTCTTCGCCGCGTTCCATGGGCCGGGTGGCGGGGAACTCGGTGTCGGCTGAACGGCGCCGGCGCAAGTTCACCGCCGGTGCCATGTGCCGGGACGGTGTTTCTTCGGGCGGCAGGGTGGCGGAAAAACCGCGGTCAGCGCCCATGCTGGAGGCCACCGGCGGCAAATGGTCGGGTGCTGAATGGCGGCCACTGGCCAGGCGCATGGACGCGTCCAGGCCTTGCAGCTGCGAACTCTGAAAGGGCTGGGTGGCCGCAAAACCGGCCACTGGATGCGTTCGCTGGGCCGTTGGTGCGGGGCGCACACCAACGATGACATCAAGTGCATTGAGCACCGACACCAGCTTGACCGGCTTGCGCTGCAGCGGCCAACCCGTGCCTCCGTCGGACTGGCCCACCAGAAGGATCCTGCCGGGGAGTTCGGCGTACTGGACGAGGTTCAGTGCCTGGGTGTTGTCGGCATTGACAATCAGGATCTGGGCGTCCATGACCTCGTCCTGCACCGTGTAGCTGGGAGGACGGCGCGCCGCCATGCGGAAAAAGGACTCGAAGGTGGCCGACTCGGCTTGCGTGAAGCCCACCAACGCCACCGAATATGCTGCCACCATCGAATTGCCTCGCCCCTGAAAACATGGGTTGATGTCGTAAGACCTTGATGAGTATGCCTTTTTGTAACGAAATTTGCTGTCACTCCCGGGCACGTCATATGAAATGCGACAACTTTTGCGCGGCGCCGATCACGGATCCCGAGCCAACTTTCACCCGACCCATCCACAACGGAGATCACCATGTCCAGCATCCACGACTTTGAAGCCCTGTCCATCGACGGCAAGCCGGTCTCGCTCGCGCAGTTCAAGGGCCAACCCATGTTGATCGTCAACACCGCCAGCGCCTGCGGCTTCACACCACAGTTCGGCGGGCTGGAAAAGCTGCACAAGACCTATGGCGAACGCGGCCTGGTGCTGCTGGGTTTTCCCTGCAACCAGTTCGGCAGCCAGGACCCGGGCAGCAACGACGAGATCGCCAGCTTCTGCCAGCTCAACTACGGCGTGACGTTTCCGATGATGGAGAAGGTGAATGTGAACGGCGCTGACGCCCACCCGCTGTACCAGTGGCTCACAGCCGAAGCCCCCGGGCTGCTGGGCAGCAAGGCCGTCAAGTGGAACTTCACCAAGTTCCTGGTGGGCAAAGATGGCCGGGTGATCAAACGCTACGCGCCGCAGGACGCCCCGGAGAAGCTGGCCTCGGACATCGAGACCGCCCTGGCCTGAAACGCAAGCATCAGCGCAACCAGCCGCGCTTGCGGAAGTACAGCATGGGCCCCACGGCGGATAGCACCATGAGGCTCAGCGCCAGCGGGTAGCCGTACTGCCACTGCAGTTCGGGCATGAACGCGAAGTTCATGCCGTAGCTGCTGGCCACCAGCGTGGGCGGCAGCAGCGAGACGCTGGCCACCGAGAAGATCTTGATGATCTTGTTCTGGTTGATGTTGATGAAACCCACCGTGGCGTCCATCAGGAAGTTGATCTTGTCGAACAGGAACGCGGTGTGGCTGTCGAGCGAGTCCAGGTCGCGCAAGATCTGGCGCGCGTCTTCGAACTGCTCGGCACTCAGCAGGCGGCTTCGCATCATGAAGCTGACCGCGCGGCGCGTGTCCATCACGTTGCGGCGGATGCGGCCCGACATGTCTTCATGGCGCGCGATGGCCGAGAGCGCCTCGCTCAGCAGGTTGTCCGAGGCGTTGCTGTTGAGCACCTTCTTGCTCACCGTCTCGATCTCGTCGTAGATGTCCTCCAACGTGTCGGCGCAGTACTCGGCGTCGGCGTCGAACAGCATCAGCAGCACGTCCTTGGCGTCCTCGATCAGGCCGGGCATGCGCCGCGCGCGCATGCGCAGCAGGCGGAACACCGGCACGTCCTCGTCGTGGATGGAGAACAGCACGCCCTGGCTTTTCAAGGTGTCGTTGTGCTCGTTGAGGATGAAGGCCACCCGCACCGCGCGCGGGTCGTCTTCGTCGTCGATCAGAAAGTCCGATCGCACGTGCAATTCGCCGTTGTCCTCTTCGAAGAAGCGGGCCGACTCCTCGATGTCCTCGTCCATCGCGTCTTCGGGAATCGACAGGCCGAAGTGTTGCTTGACCCAGCGGCGTTCTTCGGGGGTGGGGTCTTCCAGGTCGACCCAGATCGGCTTGAATTGAGCCAGCTCTTCGAGCGACTCGATCTCTTCCTGGAAGAGGCGGCCATTGGCCAGGGTGAATACGTTGAGCATGGAGCGCTCCCGGCGAGGTCTGCTGTCTGAAAAGGCGGGGCCGCGCAGGCGGGCCCGAGGGCGGGATAAGGTGCTTTCAGCCAGCAGACCGCCTGCTTCAATACGCCGCGCTGCGGGCGGCGGTCAGACGGTGTCGGGGGTGGCTGAAAGCACGCAACTGGGGGGCGTGCTGTCCATGGAGCTCTCCGGGGGTGTTTTCAATCGCAGGATTATGGCACCGCGACCGCGTCGGCAAGCGGCGCATGGGGCGCCATGAAACGCATCAGTTCATCCTTTCGGCGCCAGGCATCGTGCTCGCCGAGTTCGATCAGCGCGTGCACAAACCCCGGCTCGAACAACAGGTAGCTGGCCAGTGAGGCGGCGCTGCCGGCCGCACCACGCGCGGTGTCCAGCGCACCAAGACCGGCCAGTGTGTTGCGGGTGGCTGCGGGCAACTCGCCGATGTGCTTGTGCGCCAGCTCGTCGAGCGAGAAGCTCGGCTGGATCGCGAGCACGTCGACCGGTCGGTAGGGCAGGGCTGCGGCCAGCGACGGCGGCAGGCGCGACAAGGTCTGGCTCACCCGCTGGGCCTGCTCCACATCGGCTTGCAGGGTGTCGTGAAACACGCTGGCCATGGCGTGACCGGCGATCGTGCCGGCGGTGGGGTCGCCCGCCGTGCGTGCTGCCATGCCCGAGCGCTGGGGCTGTCCGACGCCGATTACCAGCACGCGGCGCGCACCGAAGTGGATGGCTGGCGACAGCGGTGAGAGCTGGCGCATCGAGCCGTCGCCGAAATGCTCCTTGTGACCTTCCACCCACAGCGGGACAGCCGGGAACAGAAAGGGAATGGCGCTGGAGGCCATGAGATGTTCGATGGTGATGGGCTGGAAGTCCGCCCGGCGCCCGGGCCGGTGCCAGGGTTGCACCGGGTGCGCGGCGCGTGTCTGGCAGAAGGTCCAGTGCTCGCCGCTCGTGTAGCTGGACGCCGTCACGCCCAGCGCATGGATTGCGCGCTGCTCCAGCGCCCGTTCCAGTCCCTGCAGATCGATGGCGCGGTGAAGTGTGTCCACCAGAGGCAATGTGTCGAGCAGCGCGCGGTGTCGCCGCACCTGCCGCGCCAGCGTCCAGCCTGCCACCAGCCGGTTGGCACGCACCCAGCCCGGTGCCTCCAGCCGGTACACCTGTTCGGAGCGCAACCCCATCCAGAACTTCGCCAGTTCCGGCAAGGCGACCGACCCCCGTTCGGCGATGCTGCCGAGAAACGCGGCATTCAGTGCACCTGCAGAGGTACCGAACAGCCATTGAAACGGAAACGCGCGCAGCCCCGCGGGTGACATCGTGGCCATCGCCTTGAGCACGCCGGCCTGGTAGGCGGTGCGGGCGCCACCCCCCATCAAGACCAATGCACACGCGTCGGATGCCTCCGTGTGTTCGGTGGGCGCCAGCATGTTGTGGGTGATCAGTGTGTCGAGGGACATGTGGTTTGACGTTTGTTGCAGCGGGCTCAGCGAGGGCGGGTGATGAACTGCTGGAGCATGGCCGGATCCACGGGCTTGTGCATCACCTCCAGTCCGGCGGACCGCACGGCTTCCATCACTTCCGCGCTGGTGTCGCCCGTGACGATGGCCACGGCCAGGTCGTCCCTGAGAAGTCGCAGGCTTGTGGCGACACTCAGTCCGTTCTGTCCTTGCGTCAGGTGAAAGTCAACCAGCGCCACGTCCAGTCGGCCCGGGTGCGACCTGGCCACGTGATCCGCTGCCTCGGCGCTCGCAGCCAGCAGCGGCGCATGTCCCCAGCTTCGCAGCAGCATCGACATGGCAGCAAGGATGTCGTGGTTTTCATCCACCACCAGCACGGTGCACACATGATCGTGCCCGGGCGATTGCAGCGCGCGTTCGACGTCCTGCCCGACAGATTGCCCGCGCTGGAGGTGGATGGCGAACATCGACCCGCGCCCCAGCTCGGAGCGCCAGCTCAGCCGTGCGCCGATCAACTGGGCAGAACGCTGCACGATGGCCATACCCAAGCCCAGTCCGCGCGACTGGCTCGCATCGGCGTGCGCGTTGCTGGCCTGAAAGAACTCTTCTGGCACGCGCTCTATTTCCTGCTGCGAGATGCCGATTCCCGTGTCCCAGACCTGGATGTCCACACCCGCTCCCCGGGGCCGCGCCGCCACCAGGACACCGCCCCGCTCCGTGTAGCGAACTGCATTGCTCAAAAGGTTGCTCAGCATGGTGTGCAGCACGGCCGGATCGCTGTATACCCACAAATCGCCGTCGTGCATGCGCAGCCGCAGACCCTTGGCTTGTGCCTGCGCGGCCACCTCATCCACCACGGCGGACAGCAGCGGCTCCAGTGCCAGGTCCTGCATGGCAACCTGCACCGCGCCGGCATCCAGCCGCGATACATCCAGCAGACGGTTGAGCAACTGGCCCATGGTGTCCAACGCTGTCTGCATGCGATCGGCCATGTCTCCCAGCACCGGGGCGGACAGCCGGCCCTCCTGCGCCATGCGCTTGAGCGCTGGAACAAACAGGCTCATGGCGTGGATGGGCTGGCGCAGATCGTGACTGGCGGTTGCCAGAAAGCGGGTCTTGGCCCGGTTGGCCGTCTCCGCCCGCTCTTTCTCGCTCGACAACCTCTCCGCCAGCGTTTCGTTCTCGAAGCGCAGCTGCAGCGCTTCCTCGATCGCAACCGCGATGCGGCGTGCAAACAACTCGGTCATCATGAGAAAGACCAGGGTCAGCACGCCGAGGGTCAGCAGTTGCGCTTCGCCGGTGAGCAGACAGCGCAGGGCGAAAGGCAGCGCACAGGGCAAGCCGAACGCGAGGTGGGCGGGAAAGTAGGGCCCCAGCGATTGGGTGGCGCTGGAGAGGATGGCCGCCAGCACCATGGCCACCAGCACGAGGGTATAGGGTTGATCGGGCGTGAAGAAAAGCCATGCCAGGGCGCCCCAGAGCAGCCCTCCGATTGCGGACGAGGCCACCAGGATGCGCGCCCACCGCACGGTTTGCGAAGCATCGTCTTGCGTGCGACCGTGTAACCGAGCCATGGACCAGCGCGCCGCACACAGCACCACCATCAAGCCCAGCCAGACTGTGACCCGGGAGACCGGTTGACCGTTCATCATCAACAGGGCTGCCGTGCCCGTCGCCAACACCAGCGTACCCATCACGAGTGCAGGGACATTGCGAACGAGCAGCCGCACCTGCTCGTGCAGCAGCCGGTCTTTCGGTGGGGGCAATCCAAGCATGGCTGCAGCATAGGACAAGGCGCATCGGCCAGGTGGTCACGTGCGCGCGTGCCAATGACAGGCATCACGTTCGGGATCGATCGCACGCTTTGTTTCCCTTGCCGGCTTGCGCCTCGGCGCTTTCGTGTGCATAGTGGACTCAGGACATCCCCGTGGCCGTCGGGAGGTCTTGCCCCAGGCGGCTTGTCTCAACCCGGAGCATATGGAGGCTCTTTCATGAACCTGACGATCAGCGGTCACCACCTTGAAGTCACACCCGCCCTGCGCGGTTACGTCACCAGCAAACTCGAACGCATATCCCGACACTTCGACCAGGTGGTCGACATGAAGGTCCTGCTGACGGTGGACAACCTGAAGGAAAAAGACCTGAGGCAGAAGGCAGAGTGCAACATTCACGTCAAGGGACGCGACCTGTTCGCAGAAAGTGCCCACGCCGATCTTTACGCAGCCGTGGACGAACTGGCCGACAAGCTCGATCGACAGGTTTTGCGCTACAAGGACAAGACGCAAGAGCACCATCACGACTCGGTCAAACGATTGATGTGATGGATGTCACGGGCGAACACCCGTGAGGCCAAACCCCGATGCTGCACTGCAGCAAGCCGCTTGTGATGTCAAGCGGCTTTTTTGTGCCTTCAGTCTAGCCAACACCGCTCAACTGGTCATAATTTGCGGTCCAAGAGGGCCCACATGAACCGACTATCTGCCATATTGCCCGCCACGCAAGTGCTTGTCAGCGTGGACGCAACCAGCAAAAAACGCGCATTCGAAGAAGCCGGACTTCTGTTCGAAACCCTTCACGGCCTCAACCGGGCACTCATCACCGACAGCCTTTTTGCCCGCGAGCGCCTGGGTTCGACCGGTCTGGGCCACGGTGTGGCCATTCCCCACGGACGCATCAAAGGGTTGAAACAGCCTTTGGCCGCCGTCTTTCAGTTGGCCAGCCCGATCGGCTTTGACGCACCGGACGAACTGCCGGTGCAGTTGATGATCTTCCTGTTGGTTCCCGAAGCCGCCACGCAGAAGCACCTGGAGATCCTCTCCGAGATCGCAGAACTGCTGAGCGACAGCGGACTGCGCGAACAGATGAAGATCTCGGCCGATGCAGCCGCGCTTCATCAGCAGATCACTTCCTGGCAATCTGCCCACGCCGCAGCCTGAAACGTTGAGCCCCCACGCTCCACCGTTGCACGGGTCGCTGCCCCCCGAGGGGGCTGACCAGCCTTGGGGCGGCCCGACGGCCGGTCGTTTGTTTTGAAACCCACCGTCGTCAGCGCCGATGTTCTTTTCGAGGACCACCGGGATGCCCTCAAGTGGCAATGGATTGCCGGCCTCGGAGCCTCGGAGCGGCGGTTTGATGAGGTTGCCATCCGCGCCGCACGCTCTGGCGCAGATCTCGTCGGGTACCTGAACTACATCCATCCTTACCGGGTGCAGGTGTTCGGTGAGCGTGAAGTCGCCTACCTCACAAGCCAGAGCGAAGACGACAACAAGCGCCGTGTGGCGCGCATCGTCACGCTGGAGCCACCGGTTCTGGTGGTGGCCGACGGCCAGAGCGCGCCCGATGCGCTCACCGCCATGTGCGAGCGGGCGCAGATCCCGATGTTCTCCACGCACGAGTCGGCGGCCTTTGTCATCGACGTGCTGCGCGCTTACCTCTCGCGCCATTTCGCCGACCGTGCTTCCATGCACGGCGTGTTCATGGACATTCTGGGCATGGGCGTGATGATCACCGGCGAGTCGGGCCTGGGCAAGAGCGAGCTCGGGCTGGAACTCATCTCGCGCGGCCATGGCCTGGTGGCCGACGATGCGGTGGACCTGTATCGCATCAACCAGACCAGCATCGAAGGCCGTTGCCCCGAGCTGTTGCAGAACCTGCTGGAGGTGCGCGGCATCGGTCTGCTCGACATCAAGGCCATCTTTGGCGAGACGGCGGTGCGCCGCAAGATGCGCCTCTCGCTCATCGTGCACCTGGTGCGGCGAGAAACTCTGGAGCGGGACTACGAGCGCATGCCGCACGAGCCGCTGTACCAGGATGTGCTGGGTGTGCCGGTGCGCAAGGCGGTCATTCAGGTGGTGGCGGGCCGCAACATCGCCGTGCTGGTGGAAGCGGCTGTGCGCAACACCATCCTTCAGCTGCGCGGGATCGACACCTACCAGGAATTCGTCTCGCGCCATCGCGCGGCCATGTCTCGCGGCGAGTGAGCGCTTCAGGCCCGGTGTGATTGGCCCTTGTGCGGGCAGTCGGTCTTGGTGCAGTTGGCGTAGAGCGAGAGCGCGTGTTCCTGCAGCACGAAGCCCCGCGTCTTGGCCACCATTTGCTGGCGCTTTTCGATCTCGGCGTCGAAGAACTCTTCCACACGACCGCAGTCCAGACACACCAGGTGGTCGTGGTGCTGGCCTTCATTGAGCTCGTACACCGCCTTGCCCGACTCGAAATTGCTGCGTGTCAGCAGGCCGGCCTGCTCGAACTGCATCAACACGCGGTAGACCGTGGCCAGGCCGATGTCGGAGCGCTCTTCAAGCAGCACGCGGAACACGTCTTCGGCCGTCATGTGGCGCTGTTTGGCATTCTGGAACACCTCCAGGATCTTCAGCCTGGGCAGCGTGGCTTTCAAGCCTGTGCTCTTGAGTTCTTCGATGTTGGTCATGGCGGTGAGCGCGCGGAGCGCCGGATCGGGCAGGCGGGTGTGTTTGCAGTGTCTTCGGGCCCCAAGACTACAATGAAAGGATCATATCGTCAGCGTCTGGCGCACGCTGCTTTTCTGCTCCGGCCATGCCTGCGCGCACGCCCCTTTCACGGTCAGACTCCATGCTTCACCTCACACACGATCGCGCTCCCATGCTCACTTCCGGCCAGCGACCAAACCGCTCGTTGGCGGTGATCTGCGCCCTCGCTGCACTGGTTGCCCTGTCGGCCTGTTCCAGCGTGACCAGCCGCTTGCCCAGCATCACCAGCGTGGTCACGCCTTACAAGATCGACATCCTGCAGGGCAATGTGGTCACGCGCGAGCAGGCGGCCGTGTTGAAACCCGGCATGACCCGCGAGCAGGTGCGTGACGTCCTGGGGTCGCCGCTGCTGGCCAGCGTGTTTCACGCCGATCGCTGGGACTACGTGTTCAGCTTCCGCCGCCAGGGACAGGCTCCACAGCAGCGCCGCCTGACCGCATTCTTCAAGGGCGATGTGCTGGACAGATTCGAGGCTGACGAGCTGCCTTCCGAGGCCGAGTTCGTGGCCTCGCTGGACGCAGGGCGCAAGTTCGGCAAGGTGCCGCCTCTGCAGGCCACCGAAGCGCAGCTCAAGGCCTTTGACGAGCGCAACAAGACCACCGCACCGGTTGAGCCGGCCGCGCCCGTGGCCGTCCCCGCCACCAGCTACCCACCCCTGGAGACGTCGGGGACCACCCGATGAGCAGCGCGGGGAGCTTGCACCGCGTGTGCGTGGCGGGTGCCAGCGGCCGCATGGGCCAGATGCTGGTGGAGGCTGTGCGCAGCAGCGGTGACTGCCAACTCACCGGCGCACTCGACATCGCGGGCAGCACCATGCTGGGCCAGGATGCAGCAGGTTTTGCCGGCCAGGCCAGTGGCGTGCTGATCACCGCCGACCTCACCCAGGGCTTGCGCGGCAGCCAGGCGCTGATCGACTTCACCCGCCCTGAAGGCACGCTGGCGCACTTGCGCGAGTGCGTGAAGCTTGGCGTCAACGCGGTCATCGGCACCACGGGGTTCAGTGACGAACAAAAGGCCGAGATCGCCGAGGCCGCAAAGTCCATTGCGATCATGATGGCGCCCAACATGAGCGTGGGTGTGAACGTCACGCTCAAGCTGCTGGAGATGGCGGCCAAGGCCATGTCCACGGGCTACGACATCGAGATCATCGAAGCGCACCACCGCCACAAGGTGGACGCGCCCAGCGGCACTGCGCTGAAGATGGGCGAAGTGATTGCCGACGCGCTGGGCCGCGACCTCAAGGACTGCGCGGTCTATGCGCGCGAAGGCGTGACGGGCGAGCGCGATCCCTCCAGCATCGGTTTCGCCACCATCCGCGGTGGCGACATCGTGGGCGACCACACCGTGCTGTTCGCCGGCACCGGCGAACGTATCGAGATCACGCACAAGTCGAGCAGCCGAGCCACCTACGCGCAGGGCAGCTTGCGCGCCGTGCGTTTCCTCTCGGGCAAGACCCACGGTCTGTACGACATGTTCGACGTACTCGGCCTGAAATGATCGACAACGCGGGCCAGGGTCTTCTGCAGACGCTGGCGCAGGCCGATGCGCTGGGCCGCGCGGTGGCGCTGTCGCTGTTGGCCATGTCGGTCGCCAGCTGGGTGGTCATCGTGTGGAAAGGCTGGCTTCTGCGCCGCGCCGCGCGCGACCTGCAACTGAGCACCGCCGCCTTCTGGCAAGCCGCCGATCTGGACGATGCACAGCGCCGGCTGGGCACCTTCGATGCACAGCAACTCGTGCTGCCGCTGGTGCACGCCGCGCAAGGGCTGGGCAACGCACTGCCGCACACCCTGGCCGCGGCAGGCGATCACTCGCAGCAGCTCACCCGCATGCTGCGCGATGCCTTGCACCGCGTTTTGCACCGCCTGCAATACGGCCAGGTGCTGCTCGCCACCGTGGGCTCCACCGCGCCCTTCGTCGGCCTGCTGGGCACCGTCTGGGGCATCTACAACGCGCTGACCGGTATTGGGCTCGATGGCGGTTTCCGCATCGAGCAGGTGTCGGGCCCTGTGGGTGAGGCGCTGGTGATGACGGCTGCCGGTCTGGTGGTGGCGATCCCGGCCGTGCTCGCGTACAACGTGCTGGGCCGCCAGATAGCGCGCATCGAGGCTGACCTCGAAGGTTTTGCGCGCGACCTGCGCGAACTCCTGGTGCACACGTCATGAGCTTCGGCAGGTTGGAAAAGCCGGTGGGCCACAAGCCCATGAGCGAGATCAACGTCACGCCGCTGGTGGACGTGATGCTGGTGCTGCTGGTGATCTTCATCATCGCCACGCCCTTCATGGCCGACCGGTTGGCCCTGGAGTTGCCCAAGGCCGAGCTGCCCAAGGCGGCCACACCTGCGCAGCCGGGGCCTTTCGTATCGCTTTCGGTCGATGGCCAGGGCCGGATGCAGTGGAATGGCGAGGCTGTGGACGACAAAACCCTGCGTCAGCGCCTCGGCGAGGCAGCGCAGCGCGATTCCGCTACCGAGATCCAGCTTCGCGCCGACGCCAGCGTGCCCTACGGCCGCGTGGTCTCGCTGATCGGCATGGCGCAAGCGGCCGGGCTCTCACGCATCGGCTTCGTGGCCGAGGCTGCCGCCCCGCGTTGAATGGTCAGGTCCTCGGGCAGCGCGCAGCCCAAGGCCTAAAATCCGGCATCTCCCCGCGCCACCTCGCGCAGCTTCTCCCCTCACCGTCGCCGGCTGGTCCGGACCCTGGTTCATGCAAGACAAATACGCCCACAAGGAAGTCGAGCGCGCCGCGCACGCCCACTGGAACGCCACCGACGCCTACCGCGTGACGGAAGACGCGGGCAAGAAAAAGTTCTACGCCTGCTCGATGCTGCCCTACCCCAGCGGCAAGCTGCACATGGGCCATGTGCGCAACTACACCATCAACGACATGCTGGCGCGCCACCTGCGCATGAAGGGCTTCAACGTGCTCATGCCCATGGGCTGGGAC